>JAGAYN010000004.1 GCA_017940465.1 Bacteroidales bacterium
AAATCGCTATCTCCATAGCCTCGCTCGACCACATATCGGATCACCCTACGGACAGCACCTCCTGTCATGCCGCCGCATTGCCCATCTTTACCCATTTGCCCTTTTTCGCACGGTTTTCGAGGCCATATTTAAAGAGGAAATATACGAAATTTTCCCGAATCATCAGCCAACGGATGATTTTTTTTTCGCATACCCGTCGCACCCACACCCCTCTCCCCCAACCGACAGGCCGCACCCACACCACACCCTACAGCCATCCCCCAGCCCTCCGGCAGGTATCCTCCAGGTCTGTTCTTTAACTGTTCCTTAACTGTTCTTTAACTGTTCTATATCCCACTCCCCACCCTCGAAGCATTCCTCCGGCAGGCACGGAACCGGTGCAGGAAGTGACATTCCGGCTGCAAAGATACAAAAAAATCCCCAAATGACAAAATAAATTTTGCCACGTCACAGAAAGTGCGTACTTTTGCACCGTCATTTGCGAGAGCCTGCAGACGGCAAGAAGAACTCAATTGCCTTACAAATTACCACCTTGAAGATCGATTGGCACTTCGACCTGTTTCCCTTTTACATTGGGATGTTTTGCATTTATGGTGCGGACATCCGTTGTAAAGGGAGGTTGTGGTAAACCTGTAAGGCAGACGGAAACATCCGTACCTTTCTTCTATTTACAGAACAGGCAATAATGCACAAAAACCTTATAAAATTACCACAACAATGAAAAGAAAAGTATTCTTATTGGCCGCAATGGCCGCAATGACACTTACGGGCGCAAACGCCCAGACTCGGGTAGGGGACTTCGAGTATCCTGATAGAGAGTTCAGTGTTGTGCCTCAGGAATTCACTCTCCAGAACAAATCATACATCACCTTCTACAGTGAACCTGAAAGGGGTTATTTGAGCCATACATACACAGTTCTGGACGAGAATTTTGAAGTGATGAGGCAATTTGACATCCCCGGAACACCCTATACAGATGAGTATGATAACCGCACCTCCCATTCTTATTGTGAATTAGTCTATCACAACCTTGATATCATTGGAGCCAATGTCCAACACGAAGGCCATGTTACAATGCTAACCCAAAATCTTTTCAACAATGACAGCAAATTCGAATATATAGCCCCTGTCATTACTGGAGACCGCGTTACAGGTGCCGAAATCAGGTCGGACGACGGTTCCGTGGTCGCGACGATTACACCGGCCGCAGACTACGACTTTGGATACGCTGAGAGCTTGCCTGGCACCCTGATAAAGATGAATGACAATTACTACTTGATATTCAGGGAAATCCCTGTCAGCGGAGATGGGACAAGCCGCCGCATGGCAGTGTTCCAAGTTGGGCAGCAAAACCAAGGAATATCCCGCGTCGACGCCAATATTCCCATACATGTATTCCCCTCTGTGGCCGACCGCAGCCAGACCCTCACCGTTGAATTGGGCGAAGGCAGCAATGCAACACAGGTCCAGGTGGTCAATGCCGCTGGCCAAGTGGTAAATAGCATCGCCGTCCAGCCCGGCCAGCGCGAGGTGCACCTCAATGCCAGCGACCTCGGCAGCGGCATGCACATCGTCGGCGCCCGCAGCCGCGACAAGCAAGGCACCTGCAAAATCATCGTGAAGTAAGCCACAACGACTCAACAAACAGTCAGACCGCAGCGAGGGGTCCTCGCTGCAGTCTGACCGTTTCTACTGTTGCAGCAGGCGCGACAGACCGTTTTCCAGCTGCTCTCTTGAGGGCATGTAAAGTTGATACCGGCTAACGAATAGTTGGTTGCTGATGCCCTCCATAGCATACTGCATTGTCAGACGGTCTCCTGTAGCACCAAGGACAATCCCTATCGGTTCGTTGTCCCCCTCGCCCGACACCTCGTGCCTGAAGTAGTTCAGGTAGAGGTTCATTTGTCCGATATCCTCATGCTTCACCTCTCCACGCTTCAAGTCAATAAGAACAAAACATTTGAGGATAACGTTGTAGAATACAAGGTCTACATACAGATGCCTACCGCCAAGGCTGATGCGATACTGCCGCCCGTAGAAAGCAAAACCCTTTCCCAATTCCAAGAGGAAATTGCTCATGTTTTGCATCAGGGCATCTTCAAGGTCTCCCTCCGTGTACCTGACCATGTCTGGCAAACCGGCAAACTCCAGAACGTATGGGTCTCTTAATATATCTTCCGGCTTCTGAACCTCCGCACCTTTGTTTGCCAATTCCAGTATGCCATTCTTATCTTTACTCACCGCGAGGCGATGAAAAAGCATACTGTCGCGCTGACGCTTCAACTCCCTTACACTCCAATGCGCGTTTTCACACTCATGGACGTAAAAACTGATTTCCAGCGGGTCGTCAAGTTTGAGGATTTCAAAATAGTGGCTCCATGACAAAAGGTGAGACAGTGTCTCACTTTTTGGGAATACCATTTAGAACTTCCTCATGTAAAGGATATTGCTTTTGCTGAATCCCCACCCGTATCGCTCTGTCAGGTCGCGAGACAGGCGGTTGATCAGCCCACTGCCGTACTCTGCACGTTCATTACCCCGTTGCTCGAATTCAACAATGTGTTTTCCTATATGCCAGTATGTATCCACCAGCACATTATTGACAGCCACCGCCAACTGTTTCCGGGCATCGGACAGCATTGTCCCGATGTCGTTCAGCAGTTGGCCATAGCCAGCGTTTTCCGTCGTAATGGTGGTCATTGTTTCAATAATTTGTGGACTTCGGCGTACGGGAGAATGGGATGACATCGCGGAGCTCCTCCTCGGTGGGGAAGTAGGGCAGGTATTTTGTGGCGAACAACTGCTTGCTGCTGCCAAGGACGGAGTACTTGACGACCGTCTCGTCGCGCTCGGCACAGAGGAGCATCCCGATGGTGGGATTGTCGCCCTCGGGACGCTTCATGTCGTCGAACATGCGCACATACATGTCCATCTGCCCGATGTCCTGGTGTGTCAATTTGTGCGTCTTCAAGTCGATGAGGACGAAGCATTTCAACAGGTAGTTGTAGAACACAAGGTCGATGTAGAAATGCGTCGTCTCAGTGCTGATGCGGTATTGGCGCCCGACAAACGAGAAGCCCTTGCCCAACTCGAGCATGAACTGCTGCAGGTTGTCAATTATCGCAGCCTCAAGCCCCTTCTCGCTGTCTGAGTAATGGGGCCTTAGGCCGACGAACTCCAGCACATAGGGGTCTTTGAAGAACTGCTGCGTCTGCGAGGGCATCGACAACTCGGGCCTGTGGGGTTCCTGATTCGCCACGATGCGTTGGTAGTAGTGCGACTGGATGTTCCTCTCCAGCTGGCGTACACTCCATTGCTGCTCGGCAGCCTCGCGCAGGTAATACATGCGCGCCTGCTCACCGTCCACTCTCATTATCAACCTGTTGTGGCTCCAACTTAATTTGCTACACAGTGTGTAGCAAATTGACGGGTCGGGAAAAGTACGATAAAATTGACGCATGTTGCGTAGATTGGCATAGGAGAAACCATCGCCAAACTCTGAAACAAGTTCGCGCGACAGTATAGTCAATACTTTTTCTCCATACTCCGCCCGCGCTTCACCGTGCTGCTCCTCCTCCATTATGCGACGGCCAACCAGCCAATAGGCCTGCACCATCAGATGATTGACAGCGCGGGCCGTTGTGCGGCGGGCTTCAAGCAGTATCTGCTTGATATCGGCCACGTAATCCTGCGTGGTCTCCACCGCCAGCCTGGGGACTATCTCTTCTGCAGCCATAGCCCTTAGAACTCAGCCGTCTTCGGCGTCCTCGGGAAGGGGATGACGTCGCGGATGTTGGCCATGCCGGTGACGAAGAGCATCAGGCGCTCGAAGCCGAGGCCGAAGCCGGCGTGGGGGCAGCTGCCGAAGCGGCGCGTGTCGAGATACCACTCCATGCCCGAGCGGTCCATCCCCAACTCGTCCATGCGGGCGGTCAGCTTCTCATAGCTCTCCTCGCGGACAGAGCCGCCGATAATCTCGCCAATCTGGGGGAAGAGCACGTCGGTGCCCTGCACGGTGCGGCCGTCGTCGTTCTGCTTCATGTAGAAGGCCTTGATATCCTTGGGATAGTCGACCATGATGACGGGCTTCTTGAAGTGTTCCTCCACCAGGTAGCGCTCGTGCTCGCTGGCCAGGTCGGTGCCCCAGCTGACGGGGAACTCGAATTTCCTGCCCTTGGCGATGGCCTCCTCCAGTATGCGGATGCCCTCGGTGTAGGGTAGGCGCACAAAGTCAGTGTCTATGACCGAGCGCAGGCGCTCAATGAGACCGTTGTCGATCATCTTGTTGAGGAACTCGAGGTCGTCCATGCAGTGCTCCAAAGCCCACTTGACACAGTATTTGATGAACTCCTCTTCGAGGGCGGTGAGGCTGTCGAGGTCGTAGAAAGCCATCTCGGGCTCGATCATCCAGAACTCGGCCAGGTGGCGCGGCGTGTTGCTGTTCTCGGCGCGGAAAGTGGGGCCGAAGGTGTAGATTTTGCCCAGAGAGGTAGCACCCAACTCACCCTCCAGCTGGCCGCTGACGGTCAGGGCGGTCATCTTGCCGAAGAAGTCCTGGCTGTAGTCGACCGACCCGTCCTCAAGGCGGGGCGGATTGTTGAGGTCGAGGGTAGTCACCTGGAACATCTCGCCTGCCCCCTCACAATCGGAGGCAGTAATCAGAGGCGAGTGGAAGTAGAAGAAACCACGCTCGTGGAAGAAGGTGTGTATGGCATAGGCCATCTCGTGGCGCATGCGCATCACTGCGCCGAAAGTATTAGTGCGCGGACGCAAATGCCCTATCTCACGGAGGAACTCCATTGAATGTCCCTTTTTCTGAAGGGGGTAGGTGTTGGGGTCGGCCTCACCGTAGACGACAATGCTTGCAGCCTGTACCTCTACGGCCTGGCCGCTGCCCTGGCTCTCCACCAGCGTGCCCTCCACGCCGACGCAGGCGCCGGTGCTGACGCGCTTCAACTCTTCCTCGAACCGTGCCGGGTCGGCCACCACCTGTATATTGTGGATAATCGAACCGTCGTTCAAGGCCAGGAAGGCCACATTCTTGTTGCCGCGCTTGGTACGCACCCAGCCTTTGACGCACACTTCGGTGCCAATCAGCGCGCTCACATCTTCTTTCAGAAGGTATTTGATCTCGTAACGTTTCATCAGTTATGTTGTATTTATTTATTTGCTATCTATCAATTCTTTCAATTCCACGTCGCTGGCGAATCGGAACACCATCTCCTCCCTGTCGCGGGGGCATATCATAAGGATGCCGTTGGCGGCGGCGACGATGTAGCCGTCCAGCCCGTCGATGACAGCGGTGGCATGGGACGGTATGTCGATGAGGCAGTTGCGCGTGTCGTAGGTGAAAGCATTGCCACGGACGGCATTGCCGCGACTGTCGCACGACGAGACGTTGTACAGGCTCTCCCACGTCTCCACATCGCTCCAGCCGAACGAGGCCGTGAGCACATGCACGTTGGAGGCCCGCTCCATGATGCCTTGGTCGATCGAGACGGTCTCGCACTGCGAGTACAGCGTGTCCAGCGTACCCTCCAGCGAGGCCGCTTCGACGTTGAAGAACACCTCCCAGAGGGCCGGAAGGTAACTCTTGTAAGCCTCACGGAGCACGGGAAGGGTCCAGACGAAGATGCCCGCGTTCCAGTAGAACTCCCCACTGGCGATAAACTGGCGCGCCATCTCCACCGGCGGCTTCTCGGTGAAGGTGGTGACAGGGTGCAGATTCCTCACCTCGGGCAGCGACGGATGCTGTCCGCGCTGGATGTAACCGTAGGTGGTGTTGGGATTGACAGGCTGCACGCCGAGGGTGATGATCCACGGCTTGCGTTGCACAGTCTCCACCGCCTGCCGCAGGTCGGCCTTGAACTTCTCCTCCTGGAAGATGGCGTGGTCGGACGGCACTACGATGAGAGTGGCCTCGGGATCCATGTCGCCGATGACGGCGGCGGCGTAGGCGATGCAGGGGGCGGTGCCGCGACGCAGCGGCTCGCCAAGCACCTGGTAGGGCTCCAACTCGCCAATCTGCTCATGCACATGGTCCACATACTGCTCACCGGTGACGATGACGATATTCTCCCGCGGACAGAGCTCGGCGCAGCGGCGGAAGGTAGTCTGAAGCATGGTGTTCCCCGTGCCCATGATATCGAGGAACTGCTTGGGATTATCCGTCTGGCTGAGCGGCCAGAAGCGGCTTCCCACGCCACCCGCCATTACCACACACCACGTCATACGCTCACCTCCCCTTTGATATGTGGATGCGGGTCGTAGCCCTCGAGGGTGAAGTCTTCGTACTCGAAGGAGAATATGTCGCGCTTCTCGGGGTTGATCCTCATGGTGGGCAGGGGGCGCGGCTGACGCGTCAGCTGAAGCCGCACCTGTTCCAGGTGGTTATTGTAGATATGCGCGTCGCCCAGGGTATGGACAAAGTCGCCGGGCTCCAGCCCACACACCAGCGCCACCATCAGGGTCAGCAGGGCATAGCTGGCAATATTGAACGGCACGCCGAGGAATATGTCGGCGCTCCGCTGGTAGAGCTGGCAGCTCAACCGCCCGCCATCCACATAGAACTGGAAGAGGCAGTGGCACGGCGGCAGAGCCATCTCCCCGATTTCGGCCGGGTTCCAGGCCGTAACCATCAGGCGACGGCTGTAGGGATTCTCCTTGATTTGACGCACCACGCTGGCGATCTGGTCGATAGTGCCGCCGCGACCGTCGGGCCACGACCTCCACTGGCTCCCGTAGACCGGCCCCAGGTTCCCCTCGGCGTCGGCCCACTCGTCCCAGATGCTCACGCCGTGCTCCTTGAGGTACCCAATATTCGTGTCGCCACGCAGGAACCACAGCAGTTCATATATAATGGAACGCAGGTGCAACTTCTTGGTTGTCAGCACCGGAAACCCTTCGGAGAGGGGGAAGCGCATCTGGTAGCCGAAGACGCCCACCGTGCCCGTCCCGGTGCGGTCCTCGCGGGAAGTGCCATGGTCCAGCACATGTTGCAGGAGGTCTATATACTGTTTCATAATCCGACCCTCTTAACGTCAAAAACAGGAAAATGTTGTATCCCCACGCCATTTTTAGCCAAAATAGATACAACACTCTATATACCAACGTCTTAAACACTCCGCACAAAACCCCGTCATTTTTTGAAAAAAATCTGGAAAACGGCCGATTTTCGAAGTTTTCCAACAGGCTGTATCCCAGCATCTTGAAGGCATCATCTTCTTCCCCTCTCCTTACCCTCCTGGTGCCCTCCAGGTACCCTCCGGCAGGATGCCCGGCATCTGAAAAAAAAGCACCCCCTATACAATAAAGAAAAGCAACGCTCCGTTACAGGTTACAATAACATAAATTAATGAAAATCCACAAGACATGAAACCCATCATCGTAGGCACCGATTTCTCCGAAGGCTCCTATGTGGCACTCGAACTCGCCATCGACGTGGCCAACCGCTTCCAGAGCGACATCATCCTGATCTGGGCGCGTCGCGAGAAACTGCTGTTCGACAGCGAGCAGTTGAACACCATGACCCACCTGGCCGAAGACAAACTGAAGGCCCTCTGCGAGAAATACCAGCCCGCCATGAAGCACGGCAAGCTGCGTTGGCAGATCACCAACGGCAAGGTTGCGCCCGCACTGGCCACCACAGCCACCCGCGAACTGGCCTCGATGATCATCATCGGAACCAACGGCGCCTCCGGCTTCGAGAAATACTGGATGGGCAGCCAGGCGGTGCGCATCGTGCAGGACTCGCCCTGCCCCGTGCTCACCGTGCGCCAGGGCTACGACTTCCACAAGCAGCTGGAACGCATCGTGGTGCCCATCCGCGTGAACGAGAACTCGCGCCAGAAGGTGCCGCCCGCAGCCTCCATGGCCAAAATCTTCGGCTCCGAGGTGCACATCCTCGGACTGCTGGACCTCAAGGAAGAGGAAGCCTCGCTGCGCACCTACGTGCAGCAGTCGATAGACTACCTTGAAAAAGAGGGCGTTACCTACCACTTCGACATACGCCCCTACTCCAACTACTGCGACACCGTCCTCAACTACGCCGACGACATCAAGGCCGACCTCGTGGTCATCAACACCGAACAGGACCGCATCATCAGCCAGATCTTCCTGGGAACCAACGCACAACAAATCGTCCACCGCTCACAGATACCTGTGCTCTGCATCCACCCGGCCGACTTCATCAACGTCTCCGCAAAAATCTGAGCCGCTGAAAACCAATGGACTATGACGTAATTGTGGTGGGCGGCGGCGCGGCGGGCCTCATGGCAGCCGCCACCGCCGTGGAACGCGGGCGCAAAGTGCTGTTGCTCGAGAAGATGGACCAGTGCGGCCGCAAACTCCGCATCACCGGCAAAGGCCGCTGCAACCTCACCAACACCCACCCCCTGCGCGAAACGCTCCCACACATCGGCTCCTCCTCCGCCGGCTCCACCCGCAAACCCGGACAGGACGGCGGCGTGTGGCTGCGCAACGCCTACGGGCGCTTCTTCAACCAGGAACTGATGCAGTGGTTTGAAAGCCACGGCGTTGCACTCACCGAGGAACGCGGCGGCCGTGTCTTCCCAGCCAGCGGCAAGGCACTCGACATCTTCCTCGCCCTCATCAACCTGCTGGAACAAAGCCCCCTGGCGACCATACGCAAAAACTGCACCGTCAAGAAAATAGAAACCCTTGAGAGCCAGACCACTGCCATCATCCTCCAAAGCGGTGAGCGCATCCCCTGCCGCCACATCGTCCTCGCCACCGGCGGCCTCTCCTACCCCACCACAGGCTCCACCGGCGCCGGCTACCTCATGGCCAAAGAGCTGGGCCACACGGTGATAGACACCGTACCCTCGCTGGTGGCACTGCGCTGCGAGGAGAAAATTCCAGAGGAACTCATCGGCTTCCAACTGCGCAACGTGCAACTCTCAATCCACAATCCCCAATCCTCGATCTACACCTCCCCCCTCGGCGAACTTACCTTCAATCCCGACGGACTGGCCGGCCCCCTGGCGCTCTCCGCCAGCCGCCACGCCACGCGGCCCCTCCACCAAGGCCAGCCCCTCATCGCCAAACTCGACTTCAAACCCGCCCTCTCCGCCGAACAACTGGACCGCCGCCTGCAAGCCGACCTCGCCGCCAACGGCACACGCCTCTTCCACGACGCACTCCGCCTATGGCTGCCAGCCGAGGTTATCCCACTGGCCCTCAAGCAACTGCACATTGAATATTACAAACGCCTGCACCAAATCAACGGCGACGAACGCCGCCGCCTGCGCGACTGGCTGAAGGGTGCTCCCTTCACCCTCACCGGCACCCGCGACTACACCGAAGCCATCGTCACCCAAGGCGGCGTCTCCCTGGCAGAAGTAAACCCTAAAACAATGGAATCCAGACTGGTGCACGGTCTCTACATCGTCGGCGAACTCCTCGACCTCGACGCCGACACCGGCGGCTATAACCTCCAAATCGCCTTCTCCACCGCCCACGCCGCCGCCGAAGCCCTATAGGCTTCTACTGGCCCTCCGCGGCGATGACAGCATCTTCCCACTCCTGCATCTTCTGCTCCAGTTGGGATTTGAGGGACTGGTATTCCTTGTAGAAATCGGGGGACTGCGCCTCGCCCGAAGCCAGAACGGCATCCTTGTCGGCGATAGCCTCCTCCAAGGATTCAATCTCCTTTTCTTTTTGTGAAACAAGACTCTGCAATTTGCGGCGCTCGCGCTCCTGCACCTTGGCCTGCTCGTAGGCAGCCTTGCCACTGGAAAGAGGCTTCTCCTTACCAGAACCATTAGTATGACTAGCAATACTAGTGGAACTAGTTCTACTAGAATCACCAGTTCCACTAGTGCCACCACCCTGGCTAGTCTCCAGAAACTCCATGATGTCCCCCTTGAACTCATGCACCCCGCCGTCGCGGAATTCGTAGAGTTCATCGGTAAGCCCGGAGAGGAAATCGCGGTCGTGACTGACCACAATCAAGGTACCCGTGTACTGCAGCAGGGCATTCTTGAGAATGTCCTTGCTGTTCATATCCAGGTGGTTGGTAGGCTCGTCGAGAATCAGCAGGTTGCTCGGCGAGAGCAGCAGCTTGGCCAATGCCAACCGCGCCTTCTCACCGCCGGAAAGCACCTTGACCTTCTTGTCAATATCGTCGTCATCGAAAAGGAAACTGCCCAGAATGTTGCGTATCTTGGGCCGGATGTCCCCCTGGGCGATGTCATCGATCGTCTCGAAGACTGTCTTCTCCAGATTGAGCATAGCGGCCTGGTTCTGTGCGTAGTAACCCACACACACGCCGGCACCGAGGCGGAACGTGCCGGCGTAGTCGTTGATATCCCCCACGATAATTTTGGCCATGGTAGACTTACCCTCACCGTTACGCCCCACGAATGCCACCTTGCGCCCCGCTGTCAGCAGGAAATCCACATCGGAGAACACCTGGTTGTCGCCATAAGCCTTGCCCAGATGCTGTGCCTCCACCACGATTTTCCCACTGTGCGGCGCCGGAGGGAACTGGAAATGGATACTCTCCGTGGAGACCTCGTCGACGGTGATCCGCTCCATGCGCTCCAGCATCTTCACACGGCTCTGCACCTGCTTGGCCTTGGTGGCCTTGTAGCGGAAACGCTCGATAAAGGCCTCGATTTGAGCGACCTGCCGCTGCTGGTTAGTGAGCTGCGCCAACTGGCTGGCACGTCGCTCCTGCATCTGCACCACATACTCGGAGTACGGGCACTTGTAGTCGTAGATACGTCCGGCGGTAATCTCAATGGTGCGGCGCGTGATATTGTCGAGGAAGGTGCGGTCGTGCGAGACAAGCACCACGGCACCGGCATAGGCTCCCAGGTAGTTCTCCAACCATTGGATGGAGACGATGTCGAGATGGTTGGTGGGTTCGTCAAGGAGCAGGAAGTCAGGCCGCTGCAGAAGCAGTTTGGCCAACTCCACACGCATCTGCCACCCACCGCTGAACACCGCCACAGGGCGGCCGAAATCTGAATGCCTGAAGCCCAGACCCAGCAGCACCTTCTCGGCCTCCTCGCGGCGACGCCCACCGCCCAGCAGGGCGATATGCTCGGTCGCCTCATGGTGACGTTCCAACAGCCGCGTGTAGTCCGCAGACTCATAGTCAGTGCGTTCGGCAATCTCCAACGAGAGACGTTCCAGTTCCCGCTCCAACTCGTCGAGCTGACTGAAAGCAGTCAGGGCCTCTTCTATCACCGTTCCGGCAGAGTCCGGCACCATCTCCTGCGGCAGGTAGCCTACGGTCTGGCCCGTAGCCATGACGATAGTGCCACTTTCCGGCTCCTGCCACCCACAGAGAATCTTGAGCAGCGTGGACTTGCCCGCGCCGTTTAAACCAACAAGGCCGACCCTGTCGTGGTCGGCGATGTTGAATGTTACGTTCTTAAAAAGCTCGGTGCCAGTGAACTGCACCGAGAGGTTATTGACGCTAATCAAGGCGTTTACTTGAGGTTGAAGTTGACCGGCAGGTTGAACTGGACACGGACAGCCTTACCACGCTGCTTGCCAGGGTTCCACTTGGGCATGGACTTCACCACGCGTATGGCCTCTGCACCGCAGCCGCCTCCGATGTCTTTCAGCACCTTGGGGTTGGCAATGCTGCCGTCGCGCTCGACGACGAAGGTTACATACACACGGCCAGTGATGCCGTTGTCGCGGGCAAGCTGGGGGTATTTGATATTCTGCGCCAAGTACTTGTAGAGGGCTTCCATACCGCCGGGGAACTCCGGATCATTCTCCACAACGGTGAAAATCTGGGTCTCCGTCTCGTCTTCTTCCTCTTCCACCACCACGGGGACGATGTCGATATTCTTGGTGCTCTCGTCGATTTCGGCGTTAAACGACACCTCCTTGATGTCCTCCTTGTCGTCAGAGACCACTTCGATGACGGTGGTCACCTCGGGTGCTTCTGGTGGCGGAGGGGGTGGCGGTTCCTGAATGTCAGTCTGCAGGATCTGCTCCTCGACCTCCTCTATCGCCTCGCGCTGGAAAGCCTCCTTGAGTTCTTTCTCATACGACTTGACGTTGAAGGCGACCAGGGAAGCGACAAGAGCGACCACCAAGCCTATCTCCAGATAGAGCCCCCGGCGTTTTTCGAGGTCGGCTTTTGGATTTTTCTTGAGTTCCATGTTATTGTATATTAATTATTTGTTCCGTTTTCGGAGGGTTTTCGACCCTTTGTTTTACACCGCTAAATTACTAAAAAAAATCATACCGGCGGCAATTTTTTGTCAAAAAAAGTGATAATTTTTATAACCGCAAGCAAGTCAGCCAGTTACAAATTCCGTTCCATTTTTGGGAAAGAGGCCAAAATCCCGCTTTTATAACAGGCTGGTTGTCAGCATGTAAGACCCACCCTCTTCTTCCCCTCTTCGTCTTTGGCAGGTATGTGCCTGCTATCCCCTGGGGACCGCCCTCACCGTGACCGTGGAATCGACGTAGATCAGCCAGCCGGAGACCTGCGGATAGCCCATGGCCTCGAGGGTGCGGCAGTAGAGTTGCACCTGCCGGTCGTGCACCTCGCCGAGGTCGCGGCCTGTCTTGAAGTCGACGACCCACGTCTCCCCGGGGGCGATGACCACGCGGTCCGGGCGGCATTCGGTGTCGCCATTGACGATGGCGCATTCGTTTTTCACCTGATAGCCAGCACGGAAGAAGCGCTCGGAGAGGGGATTGGACACCACGTCGCGCGCCAGGGCCTGGAGGCGCTCCAAGTCGGCGTCGAAGATGCCCGTGGGCTGCCGCTTCACGAAGCGGCGGATGGCCGGCTCGAGGTCGTCGGCATGCTGAATGTCGGAGAGAAGCTCGTGGGCGTAGATGCCGAAGCGCTGGTGCCCGTCCAGGAGGGGCGTCAGCGCGCGCTCCGAGGGGGAGGCCACGCGCACCACGGAGGTCCATTCCGGATACGAGAGCCTGTCAATGCGCACATCCTCAGCCCTTTCCTCCTTCCTTCCGCCCTCCTTACGGGGCGAATCGGGGTTGCCGAAGCCGTAGTGCTCCTGGAGGGGGGTGCCGTCGGCAGTGAGGTAACCGGCCAGCAAGGCGCTGTAGGTCAGCGCGTCGCCATTGGGCTTGGCGCAGACGGCATGGAACCGCTCACTCGGGCGCGTGAGCGCTACATATAATATATTAAGGTCGTCGAACTCGGTCTCCTCGCGTTCGCGGTCGCGCTCGGAGTCGAACCGCGTGGAGGAGTCCCTGCCGAGGGTGACGAAGGCGGCGGGGAGGGACTTGCCGTCGGAGGGGAGGCTCTGGTCCACCTTGACCCACAGCCTGTAGGGCTTGGGCCTGGGGGTGAAGAAGGGGCAGATGACCACCGGCGCGTCGAGGCCCTTGGCCTTGTGGATGGTGAGGAGGCGGACAGCGTCGCCCTCGTCGGAACAGGCGGCGGAGAGGTCGGGATGGTCGTCGAACCAGCGCAGGAAGTCGCCGATGCTCTGCATGTGGCGGGCGGAGAAGGCGGCGGCGCGGTTGAGGAGCGAGGCCACGTAGGGGGTGTCCACCCCGTCGAGCCGCAGGAGTCGCAGAAGCTGCTCGCAGCAGTCGTAGAGGTCGAGCGAGAGGAGCACGTCGGGATTGAAATCCATCCCCTCGGCACGCAGCACGGCCACGAGGTCGAACCCCTGGCCCTCGAGGAAGGCATCCAGGTGGCCCGCGCGCAGGACACCGAGCCGTTGCAGCCGCAGCATGAGGTCGGCTGCCGACACACGGTCGGCCGGATCGGCCAGGCAGCGCAGGGCAGCCACCAGCGCCATCACGGCATGGCTGCCGCGCAGGTAGAACGACTCGGCCGAACTCTGCGGCACCTCGCTGTGTTCCAACAAGTAGGCTCCCACGGCAGCCAACTCGCGGCGGGTGCGGCCCAGCACCATAATGTCGCGATAGCTGAAGCCGTGGTTTTCAACCAAGTCGGCGATTATCGAGAGCACCTGCGCGGGGATAGCCTCGGGGTCGGAGGTCTCCACGAAGTCAATGCCCACGAAGCCCTCCGGCCCGTCGGCGTGGCGCGGAGCCACGCGCTGGAAGAGGCGTTCCCCCTCGGGCTGCACATCGAGGCTGGGCCCGATGTACGACTCCCGCGCCAAGGCATTGTCCGCGAAGTGTTTGCGGACGACATGGGAGAAGAACCGGTTGTTGAAATCCACAATGGCGCGGAGGCTGCGCTGGCTGGTGAAGAGGGGCTCGAAGCGGGCGCGGCTGAGGGTGCGGCTGTGCTGCGGCATCCCCTCCACCTTGGGCAGGCGGATGAACTGGCGCACATCGCCCTGCCGGAAGCGGTAGATGGCCTGCTTGGCGTCGCCGACCACCAGCGACTCGCTGTTCTGCGACACGCCGTTGGCCAGCAGCGGCACCAGGTTCTGCCACTGCAGCACAGAGGTGTCCTGAAACTCGTCGATGAGGAAATGACTGTAGCGGTTGCCGAGGCGCTCGTAGAGGAAGGGGGCGTCCTGCTCAAGCACCACGCTGTTGATCAGCTTATTGAACTCCGAAAGGTGCATCACCTCATTGGTGTCGGAGTATTCGCGGAGGCACCGTTCCAGCTCGCCGAGGAGGGCCACGGAGTAGAGGTTGGCGAGGAGGAGGGTGCGTGTGTTGTAGTCCACAAGTTGCTCTTCCAGAAGTCTCTGCGCCTCGAAATAGACCTCGCGCAAGGGCTGGGCAACGGCATCGGCGGCCGGGGTGTAGGCCTTGGCCTTGCAGAGGGTGGCCCCGCAGTAGTCCTGTGCCTCGAAAACCTTTATCGCATAGCTGTTTGGCTGCGATACGGCGCCTTGTGCCAGTTTGTTGAAGAAGGAGAGGTAGCCACGCCCGCCCTGGTTGCAGACCGACTCGTCCATACCCGCCGAAGCAAGCAGCTCCAATGCCCTTGCACCCAGCGACTTGAGCTGCTGCTCGAAGCGGCGGTTCGACTCGGTGTAGCGGCGGTAGATGTCGATGAAATCGGAGAGGGTGCAGTCGCGCAGCAAGGCCAGGTACTGCCCGGCATTCTCGGCGAAGAGCTGCGATGCGAGGGTGGCGAGCGAGCCTTCGATAGCGAAGCCCTTGCCCTCCTCCATGCGGCTGACGGCGAAGGCGGAGACGGCGCGCGTGAGGTCGTCGTGCCCCTCGGTGCCCACCAGCGACATCAGGCTGCTGACCGCCTGCTCGACCAGGTCGTCCTGCTCGATGCGCACCTCGAAGTTCACCGGCCGTCCGAGGTCGTGGGCGAAGGTGCGCACGACGCGGTGCATGAAGCTGTCGATGGTGGAGACGGCGAGGTCGGAATAGCGGTGGAGGATGGCCGTGCGGAGCATGGCGGCGCGGCGCATGAGGTCTCCCTCGGCAAGGGGGCGCGTCCGGTGGCAATCCATCTGGTTCAGCGCCTGCAACAGCTGCGCCCCCAGCGAGTCCCCGCGCCCCTCGCACCCCCGTGCGGCAAGCAGGTCGAGGGAATCCATTATCTTGGTTTTCATCTCGTTGGCCGCCTTGTTGGTGAAAGTGATGGCCAGAATGTGGCGGAAGTTGTCCTTGATGCGCCCCTCGTCGCCGGACAGGGCGAAGCGGAGGTACTCGCGGACAAGGGTGAACGTCTTGCCGCTTCCAGCCGATGCCGAACTGATTATGAATGGTTTAATGTCGCTTGCAGGGTTCATATCCGCCTGCAAAGGTACAAAAAATAGCCGGATGCGGCAAAAATATCACACAAATACTTGATACACACATAGGTTACACTGCTGCGAAAAGACAAGCGAGAGAAGCGTCCAAAAGTGGCTGGAAAGCCAATTTTGGAAGATTTACAACGGATTGATTTCCAGGCTCTCCAAAGCACCCTCTTCTTCCCCTCTCCTACCCCCATAGGAGCCCTCCAGCAGACCGCCAGGGAGAGCACCCACGAAAAAAATTATTTTGCCATATCGGAAAAAGTATGTACTTTTGCAGTCGCAAACAGATAGGTCCGTTTGCCGAGAAAGATGCATTATCGCCTTATTCCGAGTTTGTGAACTTGGCCGTTCGCTAAAAATAGTGTAAGGAATAGAGGATGGACAGATGCTCCAAGTGATGTGTATTGTCATACCGATGCGATACGCTCCAGTGGAGTTGCTCATAAAACCTTTATTTTACACTATTGGGAGGCCAAGCCCACACAAACAAGATAGGGTCACAAATGGATGGCTCCACTTTCTTGTTGTATGAGCACTCCGTCCCACGGGCCTGCGGCGGAAACAAGGCAAGACCGCCGAAGCCAAAAGAGGCGGACAAACATTAAATTCAATACACTATGGGTTGTATTTACGAAGATTCCGCAAAAGAGTTCAAGAAAAACCGCACTCCGGAGCAGAAAAAGGTTATCAACTACTTCAGGCCCCTCGGCGGCTGTGTCGGCGGCGTCATCAGCCTCTTCAGCAGGATGAGCGACGACCAGTACGAAGCCATGATTGCCGAACGCGTGAAGCAGATCAACTCGATGGATGCCGCTCTGAACAAGCTGGGCATCGACGTCGACATGGTCAAGGAGGTGAAGCCCATCTACTTCGAGGGCTACCACTTCGACGAGAAGAAGACCTTCGCCAGGCTTGGCAAGGACGACAAGTGGCGCAGCTCGGCCTACGAAATCACCTGGATTTTCGCCGGCGACAAGCAACTTTATGTCTACAACTACCGCTTCAACATGGACGAAGACAGCAAGACCGTCACCGCCGAGGAATTCTTCTACAAAGACATCACCAACGTCAACCACACCACAGAGACCGTGGAGAAAGAAATCTACGACTTCAGCTGCATCAAATCGAAGAAAGGCCGCAAGAGTGTGGAATACAACGACTTTGTGCTCAGCGCCATGGGCGACAAACTCCTCTGCTCGATGCACGCCACCGAGGAGAACGAGCGCTCCATCCAGGGACTGAAGAACAAGATACGCGAGAAGAAGAACGCCTGATTCCACCTCGTGACATCCGATTCAATGGGCGGGGCCGACAACCCAACCGGCCCCGCTTTTCAGCAGTATAGCGAGCCTGTCTACGGCCAGGACTACGACGAAGAATACGTGCGCTGGTACGTCCATGAGCGAGACCTGGTGCATCCGCGGCTCAACATCTTCTCCTTCACCGGACTGGTGCTGCTGGCTGCGGCGGTGGGACTGGGACTGGGCTACCTCGTATGGCTGCTCGCCGGATGCCACTGGAGCCTGACCGCTACGCTGTGGGTGGCCGGAACCGTCACCCTCCTCGGCAACCTCCGGATGCTGTTCATCGGACTGGTAAAACTCTACCAGCACTACATGCCGGAGGGCATCCGGCGCAACTGCATCCTGTTGCCCACCTGCTCCGAATACTGCATCCTCGCCTTGAAGAAATACGGTGTCATACGCGGATGCTGGAAGACTGTCCACAGGCTGCTGCACACATGCGTGGGGGACGACTACCACACCGACTGGCCCTGACCCGAACGGAAAGAAACAAAAAAAACATCCAACCATGGGACTTTTCAATAATCGCAACGCCAACGAAGACGCCTATGTGGGCGGCAAAAAACATTGGGTGGACGTCATCAAGGACTCCGGTCCGGAGGACCTCCTTATCTGGCGGCAGCCCGAGGAGGACTTCAACACCAACTCCACCCTCGTCGTCATGCCCGGCGAAGAGGCCCTCTTCGTCAAAGGGGGCACCATCGAACAGGTGTTCACCAACGGCACCTACAAACTCACCACGCAGAACTACCCCTTCATCAGCCGCCTGCGCAACGCCTTCAGCGGCGGCGTGTCGGCGTTCAACTGCGTGGTCTACTTTGTACGCACGGCACCGAGCAAGGAAATCAACTGGGGCACGCAGAGCCCCATCCAGTACTTCGACGAGACCTACCAGGAACTGCGCATCAAAGGCTACGGCGCCTACAAGGTGAATGTCAGCAACTCCTCGCTGCTGCTCACCAAACTCATCGGCGCCAACGTCGACCTCGCCTCCACCGACGACCTGAACCAGTACTTCGCCAACCAGTTCCACCAACACATCAGCGACGCCATCAGTAACGCCATCGACCGCCTCAAGGCGCAGACCGGCAAGGCGGTGTTCGCGCTGGCAAGCGGCCACCGCACCGAGATGGCCTCCATCATCGAGGCCCTCCTGGCGCCCATCGTGGAGGATTACGGCCTGCTGATGGAGGCATTCTCGCTGGCCCACCTCAAAATCGAGGCCGCCGACCCCGAAATGGAGAAGGTCATCCGCCAGCGCATGGCCATGGACGTGATGCAGGGCGCGCAGGTGAACCCCGCCTGGCAGGCACAGCAGCAGGTGGACATCATGAAAAACCTATCCAACAACCCCGGCGGCGGCGGACTGGCCTCGGCCGGCATGGGCGTAGGCATGGGCATCGGCGCCATGGGCATGATGGGCGGCATGATGGGCAACATGCAGGCCATGCAGCCCCAACCCCAACCCACCCCGCAGACCGACGACCCGATGGCCAAGCTGCAGAAACTGAAACAGATGCTCGACATGGGACTCATCTCGACCGAAGACTTCGAGGCCAAGAAAAAAGAAATCCTCAACACCCTTTAGCCCTATGAAAAGACATCTGCCCTGGCTGGCCATTGCCCTCGTGCTGGCCGCCATGTTCAACGTGTGCTTCTTCCTCATCACCGCCGGCACCCGGCACCTGCCCCCTTCGGTATGGATAGGCTACGCCTTCATCCACCTCGCGCTGCTGCTCATGCTGCTCACCCCGCTGATGGTGAAACGCGGCAACCAGGCCGAGGCCGACTACCGGCGGCCCCTCTACGCCGGAACCACACTCTATTTCTTCATCACACTGGTCATCAACGCCCTCTTCATCACCGACTCCCTCAACAGCGAACTGGTCCAGATGTATATCAACGCTGAAGCCAATCCGCAAGAGGGGTTGTGGGAGTGGCTGATCGGCCACCTCTCCGGACAGGAAGGCGTGGTGGCGGCCTGGATCCTCCAGGCGCTCGGCACTCCCGTCAGCGTGGCGGCGGCAGTGATTACCAACACTCTCCTGCTCGGCCTCCTGGCCCTCTACCTCATCGTCAATCTCGCCGCCAACACCGACACCGCCGCCCAGCAAGAGCGCCACGAGCAGGAACTGGCCTATGTCAAGGAGGGCGCTTCACGGCTCAAGTACATCGCCGGCCTTACCCAAGACCGGAACCTGCAGCGGAAGGTGAGCCAACTGAACGACCTCGTGTCGAGCAGCCCCCTGCGCTCCTGTCCGGAGGCCTCACCCCTGGAACGCAAACTGCTCAACTCCCTGAGCGACCTGGAAGATGCCTGCCAGGCCAACGACGAGCAGGCGGTGCTGCGCCTCTGCGACGACCTGACCGACCTCGTCCGCCGCCGCAACCGCATCGTGTCGGAAAAAGCATAACCCCCAAAACAATATCAATACAATGACAGAAGCCAACGTATACCTGTGTCCTTGCTGCGACAAGGCCATCGCCCCCGGCACCACGGTGTGTCCGCAGTGCAACCAGCCGGTGACCGTGAGCAGTTCCTCGCTGGCCGGCATGGAGATGCCGCTGGTGAACAAGTACCTCAAAGGCTACAGCAAAGCCCTCGCCGCCGACCCTTCCAACCAGGAAACCGCCGGCTACGCCGCCATGTGCTTCCTCAAAATGCGCCTCTACGACAAAGCCATGCCGCTGTTCGAGAAAGCCATCGACAACAACTACGACAGTGCCGAGCCTTACTTCATGGCGGCCATCTGCCTCCTGCGGGGCAAGAAACCCTTCCTCGCCCAGCGGGCCGACATCGACAAGGCGGTGGAATACCTCAACGCGGCCGACATGATCGAGCCGAAAGCCATCCACCACTACCTGCTGGCCTACATAAAGGAGGACTATTTCGACCGCAAATACCTCAACATCTCGCCCACAGCACAGGAAGAACACGGGCAAGCCGCCGCCCTCGGCCTCACCCCCGAGGACGAAGCCACCCTCCACGCCCTGCTGAACGTATAGGCCGCGACTGGCGACCCACTAAGTATCCGGCAGGTATCCAGTAGGTATTTACTTCGACTGTGAACCGATATGGCCCACTTAAAGTGGGCCATATCGGTTCACCCTATCTCATCATCTCGGCGAAACCTTCGAGCGACAGCACCTCGAACACCGGAAACGGCGAGTCGGCAGCATCGGAGAAATGGCTGTCGTTGGTAACAATATAGTCCGCTCCACAGGCAAAAGCGCAGTCGGTGAACTTGTTGTCGTCATTATCCTGCCTGATGATACCGAGCCTATAGTGCGGTTCACGGCGCACCACGTTCCTGCTACGGTCTACCACCTTCAGGAAGAGGTCGGCCGCAGTGTGCGAGGCTTTCCGAGAGAGTATCTCCTCGTACTCCAGCAGAATGTCAGTAGAGACGCACAGGACAAACTCCTCCCTCAAAAATTTGTCGAGCAAGAATGCATACCTGCTCCTGGCGCCAAGAATCTGAAGCAGGCAGTTGGTATCGAGCACCACATTCTTCATAGGGCACGATACGGGGTGCGAAGGTGCTCTCCATCCAGCCGGTCGAGGGCGGCCTGGTCAAGGTCGCCGCTGTCCCAAAGACGCTGCATCTCGCGCTTCAGGCGGCGGGCATAGAAGTCGCGCAGAACGTCCATCAAGTCATTCAGTTCCTCCTCGTCACGGCTCGCCGCGAACGATTCAATAATCAGACGCTGCGCAGGATTGATTGCTGTGGCTATCATACGGGTTCCAAATTGCATTTTCCAACTGCAAAAATACGAACTTTTTCCCATACGGGCAAGATATTATTTGTAACATGCTGATTATCTGCACGAAAAGATGGATGTGTCCGAGCGGGACGGAAGCCGGGGGCGGTGGGGAGCCCCTAAGTATCCAGTAGGTATCCGGTAGGTATCTGGTAGGTATTTACTTCGACTGTGAACCGATATGGACCCTTTTGAACCTTTTGTCCGGAAAAGGGGCCGCGGGGGGTGCGGAGGGGGCATTATTATATTTTTGTGCGCGAATCAAAAAAAAGTCGTATCTTTGCCCTTTGCATACTGAAAACAATAAACGATACAACATAATGGAAGACAACAGATTATTCAGCGAATTCCCGCCCGTTTCGACCGAGAAATGGGAGGAGGTGATCAACAAGGACCTCAAAGGAGCCGACTACGAGAAGAAGCTCGTGTGGCGGACGCTGGAGGGTTTCAAAGTGAAGCCCTACTACCGCGCCGAGGACCTGGAAGGTCTTGAATACCTGGACAGCAACCCCGGACAGAAGCCCTACACTCGCGGCAAGCAGACCAGCGGCAATGTGTGGGAGGTGCGCCAGGACATCCACATCGCCGACCTGCAGGAGGCCAACCGCGTGGCGCTGGACGCCGTGGAACGCGGCGTCACCTCGCTGGGCCTCTGCACCAAGAACGTGAAGAGCGTGGCCGACATGGGCATCCTGCTCAAAGGCCTCTATATCAACGCTGTGCAGCTGAACTTCATGTGCTCGGTCGACTATCTGGGCCTGCTGAAGACCTACGTGGAGTATGCCCGCAAGGAGGGCTACAAAACCGAGGAGCTGAACGGCTCGTGCAACTTCGACATGTTCCGCTATGCGCTGAAACACGGCAAGTTCCACCGCACCGAAGAGGGCGACCTCGAGATGGCCAAGCAGCTGGTGGAGTACGCCGCCAAGGAGCTGCCCGGGTTCCGTGTGCTGACGGTGGACGGCAGCCTGCTCAACAGCGCCGGCGCCAACAGCGTGCAGGAGCTGGGCTTCAGCCTGGCCGCCGCCAACGAGCTGGTGAGCCGCCTGACCGACATGGGAGTGAAGATGGAGCATGCCGCCCGCAGCCTGCAGGTGAACTTCGGCATCGGAAGCACCTACTTCATGGAGATGGGCAAAATCCGCGCCGCCCGCCTGCTGTGGAGCAAAATCGCGGAACAGTACAAGCCGGAGTGCGACTGCGCCTACAAACTCTACATCAACGCCACCACCAGCCGCTGGAACCAGTCGGTCTACGACCCCTACGTGAACATGCTGCGCTCCACCACCGAGGCCATGTCGGCCGCCGTGGCAGGTGCCGACAGCATCTCGGTGCTGCCCTTTGACAACGCCTACAAGGAGGCCGACGAGTTCGGCTACCGCATCGCCCGCAACCAGCAGCTGCTGCTGAAGGAGGAATCCTACCTCGACAAAATCGTCGACCCCGCGGCCGGAAGCTACTACATCGAGAACCTGACCGACCAGATCGCCCGCGGCGCCTGGGAGCACTTCATGAAGGTGGAGGAACTGGGCGGCTACTGCAAGGCCCTCCGCGCCGGACACGTGCAGGAGGAGGTGGAGAAGACCGCCCGCGAGCGCGACAACAACATAGCCACCCGCAAGACCACCATCCTGGGCACAAACCAGTACCCCAACCTGCTGGAGAAGATGGGCGGGAAGGTGGAGAAGGACGGCCACTGCGGCTGCCGGTGCGAGGTGGGCGACGAGGTGAAGACCCTCAAGGTCTACCGCGGCGCCGAACCCTTCGAGGCCCTGCGCATGCAGACCGAGAAGGCCGCCCGCCGCCCCAAGGTGTTCCTGCTCACCTACGGCAACCTCGCCATGCGCAAGGCCCGCTCGGGCTTCGCCACAAACTTCTTCGGCGTGGCTGGCTACGAAATCATCGACAACCCCGGCTTCGCCACCCCCGAAGAGGGCGCCAAGGCTGCCCTCGAGAGCGGCGCCGACGTGGTGGTGCTCTGCTCGAGCGACGACGAGTATGCCGAACTGACCGAACCCGTATGCAAAGCCCTGAAAGGCAAGGTGAAAAGCCTCGTGCTGGCCGGTTTCCCCAAGGAGATGGTGGAGACCTACAAAGGCTATGGCATCGACGAGTTCATCCACGTGAAAACCAACGTACTGGAGTGCCTCACGGCCTTCCAGAAACAACTGCTGTAACCCCTACGCGATGCGCCAGTCGCCACTGCACTACAGGCTCGACAGATACATCCTCGGCAAGTACCTGAAGACGTTTCTGTTGGCGCTGGCGCTCATCATCATCATCGTCATCACCTTCGACGTGTCGGAGAAGCTGGACAAGTTTCTCTCCCACCACGCCACGCTGTGGCAGGTGATCTCTGTCTACTACCTCAACTTCATCCCCGGCTTTGTCAACCTCTACAGCCCGCTGTTCATCTTCATCTCCGTGATATTCTTCACCTCGAAGATGGCGGGCAACAGCGAGATAGTGGCCATCCTCAGTTCGGGCATACGCTACCAGCGCATGCTGAGGCCCTACATGTACGGGGCCGTGCTGGTGGCGCTGGCGGTACTGATATTGGGCAACTTCGTCATCCCCATCTCCAACCGGAGCCTGATAGAGTTCGAGGAGCAATACGTCAAGTCGAAAGCCACCAACTACTACTCCAACCTCCACTTCCAGTCGGAACGGGGGGTGCAGGTGTATGTGGAGAGCTACGATGTGCCGCGCCAACGCGCCTACAAGTTCCGGCGCGAAGTGCTGGACCCCGACGGGCGCCTGCTGCAACGCGAGGCGGCCGACGTGGTGACCTTCGACACCGCCACCTCCACCTGGAACTGCACCGGCTACTCGCTCCGCACCATCGACAGCAACCACCGCGAAACCCTCACCCAGCAGACCACCGCCACGGTAGACCTCCACGTGCTGCCCGAGGACCTCAACATCAAGTCCACCCGCGTGGAGACAATGAACACACCCGAACTCATCCGCTACATCCAGCGCGAGGAGATGCGGGGCACCGGTACAGTAAAGCCCTCGAAGATAGAGCTCTACCAGCGCCTGCTCAACCCGCTGGCCATCATCGTGATGACCCTCATCGGCGTGGCCATCGCTGCCCGCAAGAGCCGCGGCGGCATCGGCATGCACCTGGCCATCGGCATTGCCATCGCCTTCTCCTTCATCGTCTTCATGAAAATCACCACCGTCTTCGCCACCAACGGCAGCCTCTCGCCCTTCATGGCCGTGCTGCTGCCGCAGATCGTCTTCGGCCTGGCGGCGGCCTACCTGATTCACAAAGCACCCAAATAAACATGACTGTCAAAGAAATCGAACAGCAGATTATCGACGAGTTCGCCTCCTTCGACGAATGGCTCGACAAATACGCCTACCTCATCGAGCTCGGCAAGGACTGCCCCGCCATCGAGGAGAAAGACAAGACCGAGCAGAACCTCATCAAGGGCTGCCAGAGCCGCGTGTGGCTCAGCTGCGAACACCGCGACGGGAGGCTGTGGTTCCGCGCCGACAGCGACGCCGTCATCACCCGCGGCATCATCACCCTCCTCATACGGGCCCTCGACGGGCAGACCCCGCAGGACATCCTCGATGCCGACCTGGCATTCATCGACGCCATCGGCCTCAAGGAGCACCTCTCCCCCACCCGCTCCAACGGCCTCACCTCCATGGTGAAACAGATGAAGATGTATGCACTGGCCTATAAAATGAAAGGATAACATGCAAGCCAACCAAGAAACCGTCAAAGACGCCGTAGTCAATTGCCTGCGCAACATCTACGACCCCGAGATCCCTGTCAATATCTACGACCTGGGGCTGATCTACAACATCGATGTCGACGAGGAACTCAACGTCAAGGTGCTCATGACCATGACGGCCCCCGACTGCCCCGAGGCGGAATACATGTTCCAGGAGGTGAAGCAGATGATCGGCTGGATCAAGGAGGTGAAGAGTGTCGACGTGGAACTCACCTTCGACCCGCCCTGGACCATGGACCGCATCCCCGACGAGGTGAAGCTGGAATTGGGATTCCTCTAATGCCCTGAGCGGAAGTGGGACGGATTTTCGCAAAACGCAGCGCCGCCGACCTGGCGGGCCAGTCGCTGGACCGCATGATGTGGCGACGCTTCAGGCGCAACCCCCTCTCGGTGGCCAGCCTGGCGGTGATCGGGCTGCTGATGCTGGTGGCCCTGCTGGGCTACCTCATCACCCCCGACCGCACGCCGCACTGCAACCAGCAGTACCTCGAACTGGCCACCCTCAAGCCCTTCTCCCGCGCCACCTTCCTCTGCACCCCTCTCTCCCCTGCCCCCGGGCGCCTCTCGCCGCTGAAGCGGATGCTCCACGGCGAACCGCTCCCCTACCTCGCCACCCCTATTACAAAATATGAACGCGCGCGAGACAGCATCCTCGCCATCCCCTACAACGGTGACCCCATCGCCCTGCCGGCCGACGAGGCATCCATCCGGCAGCGCACCTTCCTCCTGGGCACCGACCGCTACGGCCGCGACATGCTGAGCATGCTCATGATAGGCTCGCGCGTGAGCCTCTCGGTGGGCTTCATCGCCATCCTGATCGCCCTCCTCATCGGCATCACCCTCGGCGCCCTGGCGGCCTACCACGGCGGCTGGGTGGACAGCCTCGTCATGTGGCTCATCAACGTCGTGTGGTCCATCCCGACGGTGCTGCTGGTCATCGCCATCACCTTTGTGCTGGGCAAGGGCTTCTGGCAGATATTCGTGGCGGTGGGCCTGACGATGTGGGTGGACATCGCGCGTGTGGTGCGGGGCGAGGTGATGAGTGTGAAGGAGAAAGAATATGTGGAGGCCACCCGCGCCTTGGGCTACAGCACCTTCCGCACCCTCTTCCGCCACGTGCTGCCCAACATCGCCGGGGCGGTGGTGGTGGTGGCGGCCTCGAACTTCGCCAGCGCCATCCTGCTCGAGGCGGGGCTGAGTTTCCTCGGCATCGGGGTGCAGCCGCCCATGACTTCGTGGGGCATGATGGTGAAGGAGAACTATGGCTACCTGCTGCTCGACAGCGCCCACCTGGCGCTGCTGCCCGGGGCGGCCATCATGGTGGTGGTGCTGGCCTTCATGCTGTTGGCCAGCGGGCTGCGCGATGCGCTGGACGTGCGGCGATGAAGTGTTAAAAAAAACTAAAAATTGCACAAACCCGTTGTATATCAGAAAAAGTTCGTACTTTTGCAAAAAATTTAAAACACATTATTAATCAACAAAAAATCACAAAAAAATGAAAAACATCTTCAAACTGATGGGCATTGCCCTGATTGCCAGCTCGATGGCCTTTGTCTCCTGCGGCAGCGACGATGACGAGACCTACACCATCAACGTTCAGTTTGGCGACAAGTCTTGGTCCTCCAATGACATGTCTGCCGACATTGAAGAAGACATGATTAACGCCAGCATCTTTGAGGGCGATGCGAATCAGGCCTCTGTCACCTTCAAGTGCCCTGCCAAGGATGGCAGCCATCTTTTCGCCACTGAAGGCAATTATGCTCGCTACTACGAGAACGACGATGCCACTGCTATCGTGAGCAATCAGACCGGTTTCATCACCATTGAGAGCATCGATGTTGCGGCCCACACCATCACTGGTATTGTCTCTTCGGAAATGGGTGAGCTTAACTCCGGCGAGAAGCTGACCGTCACGATGACCAACGCTAACTGGAAATAATCACCAAGTATAGAGATTAAAACACAACACAACCATGAAAGTTAAAGTTTTGATGCTTGCTGCTGCCGCTATGGCTCTGACCGTGGCCTGCAACAACAACAAGGCCGCCGAGGCTGTCGACAGCACCGCCGATGAGGCCATGGCCGCTGTTGAAGAGATGGTTACCGAGGATGTCCCTGAAATCATCGACACCGTGGTCGCCACCGCCACAACCACCGCCACCAAGGCTGCCAAGAAGGCCGCCACCACCGTGAAGGAAGAGGTTGTCAACGAGGCCGCTAAAGTTGTCAATAATGAGGATGGTACAAAGAGTGTTGAAGACAAGAAAGTTGGTAGAAGAACTGAAACCACCACGACTGTCACCAACAACGCCGATGGTACCACCACCGTCACTGATAAGAAAGTTGGCCGTCGCTAGACAATAACCTTTACGTCAGTGAAAATCCACAGAAAAGGAGAGACTACAAGAAGTCTCTCCTTTTTTGTTGTATAAAATTTTGTCACATTATAAAAAAGTTGTATCTTTGCATTTGAAAACACAATATTCACATGGATACAATAAACATTCACCCCAAACCTACCCCAAAAAGAAAAGAGGTACGCAAACGACTTAAAGTCCGTAAACTACGTGAATTCAAAGAGCTCGTTCC
Source organism: Bacteroidales bacterium (assembly GCA_017940465.1). Taxonomy (GTDB): domain Bacteria; phylum Bacteroidota; class Bacteroidia; order Bacteroidales; family P3; genus Colimorpha. The sequence continues at coordinate 27,064 of JAGAYN010000004.1, forward strand.
CGACCCTTTCAATCTTGAGGCATGAGGTATTTGCTAGACACACATGTCGCCGTATGGCTACTCACAAAAGACAAACGCCTTCCAAAATATATCTTGGAGAGTGCCCTGTATTGTGAAGATGATTTTTCAATTTCAGAGGCTTCACTCATCGAAATTGTACAACTTCAGCAAGGCGGCCGCATTGAAACGACATATAGGCCATCCGTTATACAAAAGGTCCTTTCCGAAGACTGGAACGTAAACATTCTACCCATTACAACGGAAATAATGGAATGCCTATACGACATCCCAATCCCTGAGATTGCCAAGGGAAAGCACTCCGACCCCTTTGATCGCATTATCATTGCCACGGCCATACGTCGAAATATGACCCTTATCAGCGCCGATGGCAAATTCCCATGGTATTCTGATAATTGCGGACTAGAACTTCATGAAATATAAATTCATTTACACCCTGCTGGCGGCTGGCGCGGTGGCGGCGGCGTGCGGCGGAGGGAAGAGGGACGCGGACATCGCGGAGGCGGCATACAATTACTGCATGGCGACGTCGGTCTACGACATCGACGCGGCCGAGGCATACTGCACGGAAGAGAGTGCGCGCAAGACGCTGCAGACGGCCCGCTACCTGATGCAGTTTGTGGACTCGGCCTACATAGCCTCCGACTCGCCGGTGGAGATCACCATCAAGAAGACGCGGCAGACGTCGGACACGACGGCCTATGCCGTCTACCACAAGACGACGCCCATCAAGGACTTCACGGACACCGTCCAGCTGCGCAAGCGCGACGGGCGGTGGCTGGCGCACACGCTGTAGTCAGAACGCCATGTCGAGCTCGTCCCTCGCCGGGGCGATGCTGTCGGCGACGGCCAGGCGGTCCAGTCGGGCGATGACGCTGTCCTGTATGGCGCGGTACTCGTCGGCGTGGGTGGAATAGTAGTCGAAGCTGCGTTCCACCTCCTGCCGTGTGACGCCGTGGCGGAGGAGGATGCTGTCGTAGGCGGCCAGCACCTGCGGCAGGAGGGTGTCGTAGCGGTGCTGGGTTTCAATGGCATAGAAGCCCTCGAGCAGGTAGGCCTCCTCGAGGAAGGCGGCCATGGCGTCGGGGGGGAGCACCCCTTCGGGGCGTTGGTGGCTGGAGCAGGCGGCCATCAGCAGTGCCGCCAGGAGCGGCAGGCAGTTTTTCTTCATCGGGCTGCAGGGGACAAAAAAAACAGGTCCGTGGTTAGGGGCGGACCTGTTTCCGGTTCAGCAAGGGTTTATTTTCCACCGAGTTTGTTGGCGATGGCGCTGGCGGCGGACTTGACAGCCTTGTCGCCGGCCTCTTTGGCGGCGTCAGCCACTTTCTCTTTCACGCAGCTGTTGAACTCGGCTTCCATGGCGGCCTTGAACTCGTCGTTGCCTTCATAGGCGGCGTAGCTCTGGCTGAGGATGCTCTTGATGCAGGCCTCGACGCTGGAGGCGTCCTTCTTGTAGCAGTTGCACTTGGCACGGCCGGCCTCGGCGGCGGCGGCGAGCATGGCCTGGCGGTCCATGTCCACGGTGGCGGTGCTGACGGTGGCGGCGGCCTCTTCGGCAACGGTCTCGATGGCCTCGTCGACCACCTCTTCAGCCTCGGCGGGCTTGTTGTTTCCGCAGGAAACGGTCATGGCGGCCACGAACAGGGCAGCGCCAAAGAATGATAGAACTTTCTTCATAATACTGTATTTTAATGGTTTATACTGTTTTCCGTCTTGATTTCATTTGCAAAGGTACAACCTTTCCGCCATTCGGCAAGCATTTTTTTTCTTAAATAATGTCAAAAGCCCCCGCATGGAGGGCTCTCGGGTGGGAGTAACAGGGATCGAACCAGTGACCTCCTGCTTGTAAGGCAGGCGCTCTGAACCAGCTGAGCTATACTCCCTTACGTTCCGTCCGGTGTCCGGAACCGAAGTGCAAAGATACGCACTTTTTCCGACCTGGCAAAATATTTTTTCCGTGTTGCAATCCGATGGGGTCCCGGGAGGGCTCCTGGAGGGCCCCAGGGGGGTAAGGAGAGGGGAAGAAGAGGGTGTCTGTAAGGTACTGGAAACCAGCGCATCGCATTTTGCCGATTTCGGGCCTTTTTACGGATTTTCTCCAAAAATCGTGCGGTTTTTGCGCCGATGCATACTGCATTGATTTCCAGCGGATAGCGAAGTTGTCGGGCTTTTCTTGCCGCCATGTGGTTTTTATTTCGTAACTTTGCAGCATAAAACAGACACAGCAAGCCCATGGAGAACAGCGACAACAGCACTGAAAACAAGACGATTGTACACCTGGAGAACGTCAGCATCAGCACCGACAACGGCCCGCTGCTGTCGGGCGTGAGCCTCGACCTGCAGGAGGGTGAGTTCGCCTACCTCATCGGAAAGAGCGGTGCGGGCAAGACCTCGCTGCTGCGCTGCCTCTACGCGGACCGTCCGATCGACAGCGGCATCGCCACGGTGTGCGGCATCGATGTGGTGAACCTCAAGCGGAGACACATACCGCTGCTGCGGCGCAAGATAGGCATCGTGTTCCAGAACTTCCGCCTGCTGGGCGACCGCAACGTGTACTCGAACCTGGAATTCGTGCTCAAGGCCACGGGATGGAAGAAGAAGAACGAGATAGCCAACCAGATAGAGAAGACTCTGCAGGCGGTGGGGGTGGCCGGGAAGGCGCACTCGCTCCCGTCGCAACTCTCTGAAGGCGAGCAACAACGAGTGGGCATCGCCCGGGCGCTTATCAACAATCCCTCGCTCATCCTGGCCGACGAGCCCACGGGCAACCTGGACCCCGTCACCTCGGCGGAGATCATGCAGCTGCTGGTGGACGTGGGGCGCCAGACCGGCACCACGATGCTCATCTCCACGCACGACTTCATGATGATCGACAAGTATCCCGCCCGCGTGATAGTGTGCGAGAACGGGTCGCTCACCGACACCGAGAAACAATAGAATGCAAGATTCGCCGTTACACCGGCACATAATCCATAAACAGAAACCCTATACCGCCATGAAAAGAACCCTCTGCCTGATACTCGCCACCCTGATGCTGGGCTGTGGCGCCGAGGCCCTGGCGCAGAACCGCCAAGGACAAGCCCGGAAGAACAGCAAGAAGCAGCAGTCGCCCTATGTGGAAGGCCGCCAGAAGGTGCGCGAAAGCGACTTCGCCACCTACGACAAGTTCACCACCTTCAGCACCAAGAGCACCACCGTCTACTACACCCCCTACAACTATATGGATATCATGTCCGTAGCCAGCAGTTCGCGTCCGGATTGGGGCGAGTTGCAGCCCGTGGTGAACTATGTGCAGAAAGTGTCGCGGGCCACCATGACCATGTGCGCGATCTATGCCATCAACCCCGATATCACCAACAAGGCCGAACGCGAAGCCCTCGCCGAACAGGCCCGCAACGAGGCACTGGCCGCGCTGGACGCCTTCAACGGCTGGAAAGTGCGCAACGAGATGCGCAACAAGTTCACCTACAAGGTGGCCGAGATCGACTACCGCTACTTCAAAGGGGCCAACTACTTCAACTCGCAGCGTGGCGACGATATCATCCATGTGGGCATGCTGCTCTATTTCGGCTCGAAGAAGAAAGCCCTCTTCGCCGCCGACACCGCCAGCCGCACCTTCCCCGACATCAAGTTCCTGCCCAACGACGCCACCATCCTGGAGTCGTGGAATCCCGTGCTGGACGACCTGGCCGAGTATCTGATAGGCAACGACCGCAAGGGGGTGCTCCTGGCAGGACATGCCGACAACCAGGGCACGGCCGACTACTGCGTCGGCATCTCGCGCCAACGTGCCATGGAAATCAAGAAGGCCCTCCAGCTGCGCGGCGTGGAAGCCTCGCGCATCGAGATAGAAGCCAAGGGCGACACCGAGCCCATAGGCGACAACAGCACCTATGAAGGCCGCGTGGCGAACAATCGCGTAAGCATCAAAATCCAGTGAGTTCCAACAAGGAGAAATACCGCCTATTGTGCGAGACAGAGGGGTCACGTATCCCTCTGTTTCAGCAATATTGGTGGATGGAGACCGTCTGCCGCGGCAAGCAATGGGACGTGCTGCTGGCAGAACGCAAGGACGGCGCCGTCGAGGGAGCCCTGCCCTACCTCTATGGTTCCAAATATGGTATAAGATATATCCTGCAGCCTGAGCTGACGCAGTTCAGCGGTCCCTGGTACAACGCCGACGACGACGACCTGGACTTCCAGATGCGCGTGGGGGGCGACCTGGTGGCACAGCTCGAGGCCCTCGGCATACGCGCCTACATACAGCACTTCTCCCCCTCCATAACCAACTGGCTTCCATTCTACTGGAAGGGCTACCGGCAGACCACCCGCTACACCTACCGCTTCCCTTCGCTTGCCAATCCCGACGAGCTGTTCCGCAAAGCCTCGCGCGTCCGCCGCCGGCACATGGACGAGGTGGCGGCCGCCTGCACGGTGGACACCGGCCTCTCGCCCGAGGAATTCGCCGTGTTCCACAAAGACTACTACCTGCGCCGCGGCGGACACGACTTCACCCCCCAAGGGTTGATCCTCAACGTGTGCCATGCCGCCCTCGCCCGACAGCAGGGGGTGCTCTGGGGGCTGCGCTCGCACGACGACAGGCTGCAGGCGGGATGGTTTGTGGCCTACGACGACAACTGCGGCTACAGCCTGCTTCTTGCCATCGGGCCCGACGCCCCGCCCAACGCCATGACCTACCTGATGTGGCAGGTGCTGCGCCACCTCTCCCCCCTCACACGGGCCTTTGACTTCGAGGGCAGCATGGAGCCCGGCACCGAACTCTTCTACCGCACCTTCAGCACTGTGCAGACACCCTTCTTCGAGGTGACGAAGTTCCGCCCCGGACTGCTGCGCATGGCCTTCCCGGTTTGACCCGAAGCACCGCTCATCAACATGAATATCAAGCTTATAGTAGTCTCCAAGACCGACACTCCCTACCTGCAGGCCGGCATCGAGGAGTATGTGGGTCGCCTGAAGCACTACTGCGATTTCGAGCTGATTGTCATCCCCTCCGTGAAGAATGCCGGCGGCCTACGCCCCGAGGAACTCAAGGAGCGCGAGGGGCAACTGATAATGAAACAGTTGGAACGTGTAGACTGTGCCGTGCTGCTCGATGAGCACGGCAGGGAATACACCTCGGTGGGCTTCTCGGAATTCCTCCAGCGGCAGATGAACAGCGGCCTGCGAAGCCTGGCGTTTGTCATCGGAGGAGCCTATGGATTCGCGCCGGCAGTCTATGCAGCAGCACAGCACAAGCTGTCGCTTTCACAGATGACCTTCAACCACCAGATGGTGCGTCTCTTCTTCCTCGAGCAGCTCTACCGGGCCCATACCATCCTGCGGCACGAGAAGTACCACAACGCCTAACCCGGTTTCCTCAGGCTTTCGGTTGGAACTGCACGATGGCATATTGCTCATCGAAGCAGATATCCTGCAGGTCGATATGCTCGAACAGGGAGCCTGCCTGGGTGTTCTTGCTGAGCATCAGGGCGATGCGGTTGTCGGGCAGGAGGTCGATCATGTCGCCTCCAGGCTGGTTCTTGGCATGGCCGAGGGCGGTGCGCACCATGAAATCGATACCCATGCCGCCGTTGTAGGAGAGGATGACATTGCCGTCCTGGACGCTCTCCACGGTGAGGTCCACGCCCACGCTGGCGCTCTTGAAGAGCATGTTCACGTCATAGGCAATGCGCACCGTGTGGGGACCTCCGTAGAGGACAGGGATGCTGCGCCCGGCCTTCTTTTCTATCAATTCACTGATTTCTTGGTATGTGAGCCTGAATTGCATACGTTTAGGTTCTATGAGTTGAAGATGCAAAGGTACACAATATTTGCGACATAGCAGCGCCTCTGCATGCATATTGCAGTCCCTGCGGACGGGGGCGGGCTCTTGATAACTATCCCAATGTATTGATTTTCATGTGGTCGAAAAAAAACTTATTCACATTAACATACTATTCAAAAATATTTCCTTAAATTTGCACCCTGAAATTTAATAAATTTTAACATGAAAATAATCGGAACAGGTAGCGCTATACCGAAGAAAACCGTCACGAACGACATGCTGTCGGAGTTCCTCGACACGAGCGACGAATGGATTACCGAACGCACCGGCATAAAGACACGACACATCATCACCACCGAACGCTTCGAGGACCTTGCCACCGAGGCCGCCAGCCGCGCCATCGACGCCTCCGGCCTCTGCCCCGACGACATCGACTACATCATCTGCTCCAATGTATCCAACCTCTACGTCACCCCCCACCTCGCGGCCATCGTCCAGAACGGGCTGGGCATCAAGGGCCCCAACTGCCCTACGATGGATGTGAACGTGGCCTGCGTGGGCTTCGTCTACGGCCTCGACCTCTGCGACGCCCTGCTCTCCACCGGCCGTGCCCGCAACATACTGCTGGTGGCGGCCGAGGAGTGCACCCGCTTCTGCGACTGGACCGACCGCAACTGCTCCGTGCTCTTCGGCGACGCCGCCGCCGCCGTGGTGGTCACCAAGGGCGACAGCCTCGTGGCCAGCCACCTCACCTCGGTGCCCATGCCCGACGTCATCGTCTACAAAAACCCCATGGAGCCCACACCCTTCGAGACCCGTGAGGGTATCGACACGCACAAGGCGCTGGAAATGAAGGGGCGCGAGGTGTTCCGCAACGCCGTCACCTCCGCCACGCGCGACATCAGCCAGATTGTCGAATCGGCGGGCCTCTCGCTCGACGACATCGACCACTTCCTTCTCCACCAGGCCAACCTGCGTATCAACGAGGCCATCCGCGAGAAGCTGAACCAGCCCGAGAGCAAGTTCCCCACCAATGTGCAGATGCTCGGCAACACCAGTTCGGCCAGCATACCCCTGCTGCTTGACAGCGGCGTGCGCGAAGGACGCATCCGCCGGGGCGACACCCTCCTGCTCAGCGCCTTCGGGGCGGGATTTGTCACCGGTGTAATCATTTTGAAATATTAATAATATAGAATACAATATAATTATGCGCAAAGTTTATATTACCGGCCTCGGCTGCATCACCCCCCTGGGCAACGATATCGACACCCTCTGGGCCAACCTCCTCAAAGGCGTCTGCGGCATCGGCACCATCACCCGTATGGACCCGGCCGACCTCCCCGTCAAGATCGCCGCCGAGGTGAAGGACTTCCGTCCCGAAGACTACGACATCGACAAGTCGATGATTCGCCACAACGACCTCTTCGCCCTCTACGCCCTGGCGGCGGCCCGTCAGGCCATGGACGACAGCGGCCTGCGCGTGGGCGAAGACATCGACCCGCGCCGCCTCGGCACCGCCGTGGGCAGCGGCGTGGGCGGCATACAGACCTTCGAGCGTGAGCATTCCAACCTCATCAACAGCGGCATACGGCGCATCTCGCCCCTCTTCATCCCCGAGATGATCGCCAACATTGCGGGTGGCAACGTGGCCATAGCCCACAACGCGCAGGGACCCAACCTGCCTGTGGTCACCGCCTGCGCCACCGGCACCCACTCCGTGGGCGAGGCCTACCGCCTCATCCGCGAGGGCCGGGCCGATGCCGTCATCACAGGCGGCGCCGAGGCGTCGGTGTGCCAGATGGCTATCGGCGGCTTCGCCAACATGAAGGCCCTCACCACCGCCACCGACCCCATGGCCGCCTCGCTGCCCTTCGACAGCCGCCGCGGCGGATTCGTCCTCGGCGAGGGCTCCGGCATCCTCATTCTTGAGAGCGAGGAGCTTGCGCTCAAGCGCGGGGCCAAGATCTACGCCGAGGTGTGCGGCTACGGCAACACCTGCGACGCCCACCACTACACCGCCCCCCACCCCGAGGGGCGCGGTGCCGCCGAGGCCATGCGCCTGGCGCTGGAGGAGGCCGCATTCAAGGCCGGCGAACACCTCTACATCAACGCCCACGGCACCGGCACACCCCTCAACGACAAGGGCGAGACGGCGGCCATCAAGAAGGCCCTCGGCGAGGAGGAGGCCCGCCGCGCCGTCATCAGCAGCACCAAGTCGATGCACGGCCACATGCTGGGCGCCACCGGCGCGGTGGAGCTCATCATCAGCGCCCTGGCGCTGAAGCACGGCGTCATCCCGCCCACCATCCACCTCGACCAGCCCGACCCCGAGTGCGACCTCGACTACACACCCCACACCGCCCGCCAGTGGCAGGCCGACCTGGCCATCAGCAACTCCCTCGGCTTCGGCGGCCAAAACGCCTGCGTCGCGCTGCGCCGTTTCAATGAAGAATGAAGAACGATAAATGAAGAATCACTCTTCAGCAAGCCAATGCAGAACTACAAACGCGAGGACTCCGTACTACACACCAAGAGCTATGCCTTTGCCGTCAGGATAACCAAAATGTTCCTCCACCTTACGGGCAACGACTGGAAACTGATGGCCATATACAGACAGGTGCTCCGCTCCGGAACCTCCGTTTCTGCCAACGTCCATGAATCCGAATTCGCACAAAGTCCGGCCGACTTCATCTCGAAACTGCACATCGCCCTCAAAGAAGCCAACGAGACCATGCACTGGCTCAACCTCCTGCACGACACCGACTGCCTGTCAGACCGCGAGTTCCAGAGCATGGCCTCCGACTGCAGCGAAATAATTGCCCTATTGATATCCTCCATTAAAACAACAAAAAAGAACATCGATTTAAATTCTTAATTCTTCATTTTTAATTCTTCATTTTCAATATGAACCGAGACGAAATCAAGACCTTCCTCCCCCACCGCGAGCCTATGCTGCTGGTGGACGACGTGGCCATGGAAGGCGAATGGGCCGTGGCGCACTACCACGTGCGTGGCGACGAGTACTTCCTGCAGGGCCACTTCCCCGGCAACCCCATCGTGCCGGGCGTCATCCTGTGCGAGATGATGGGCCAGTCGTGCTGCATCCTGGTGCGCGACGAACTGGCCGCCGGCCGCACGCCCCTCTACAGCGGCATCCGCGAGGCCCGCTTCCGCCAGCCCGTCCGTCCGGGCGACACCATCGAGTTCCGCGGACGCATCACCGACCGCCGAGGCCTCATCTTCCACTGCGAAGCCGAGGGCAAAGTCGACGGCAAACTCTGCGTCAAAGGCATCCTCTCCTTCGCATTGATTGACAACCAGTAATTCCAAAAAAAATGCTTCTAAAAGACAAAATCGCCCTCGTCACCGGCGGCTCGCGCGGCATCGGCCGGGCCACCGCGCGCCTCTTCGCAGAAGAAGGTGCCACCGTCATCTTCACCGACCTCAAGGAGAACGACGACAGCACCGCCCTCCTCCGCGAACTGCAGGCCCTGCAGCCGCAGAGCACCTTCATCGCCAGCAACGCCGCCGACTACGGGCAGACCCTCGCCGTGGCCGACCAGGTGCAGAAACAGTTCGGGCGCCTCGACGCCCTCGTCAACAACGCCGGCATCACACGCGACCAGCTCCTGCTCCGCATGAGCCCGCAGGACTGGGACCTCGTCATCGAGGTCAACCTCCGCTCCGTGTTCAACTACTGCAAAGCTTTCACCCCCATGATGATGAAGCAGCGCTCCGGCTCGATCATCAACACCTCGTCGGTCGTGGGCGTGAACGGCAACGCGGGCCAGTGCAACTACTCCGCCTCCAAGGCCGGCATCCTGGGCTTCACCAAGTCGCTGGCCAAAGAGCTGGGCTCGCGCAACATACGCTGCAACGCCATCGCCCCCGGCTTCATCGAGACCGTCATGACCGCCCAGCTGCCCGAAGACGTGCGCAAAGGCTGGATGGACGACATCCCCCTGCGCCGCGGCGGCACCGAACTCGACGTGGCCAAGACCTCCCTCTACCTCGCCTCCGACCTCGCACAGTACATCACCGGCCAGGTCCTCTGCGTCGACGGCGGCCTCTCGCTCTGAAAACGGCAAGTGGGCCATAACGGTCCATATCGGTCCTCAGTCGAAGTAAATACCTAGGGGATACCTGGAGGATACCTACAGGGTCTCCGGGAGATTCCTGGATTTTGGTGACTTGTCGCGTCCCTCCGGGACGCATGTGGGGAGGAGGTTTGCTGTGCATCACCGCACTGCGCTGCGCTTGTACGGTGTTATGAAAGGTCCAGCCTCTTCGAGGCTCCCTGTGGAACATGGTCGCCAGACTGCCCCACAGGAGGTCAAGCCTCTTCGAGACTCCCTATGGAACATGGTCGCCAGACTGCCCCACAGGAGGTCAAGCCTCTTCGAGGCTCCTTATGGAACATGGTCGCCAGACTGCCCCACAGGAGGTCAAGCCTCTTCGAGGCTTCCTATGGAACATGGTCGCCAGACTGCCCCACAGGGGCAGCGCCTCTTGTAACACCGTACAAGCGCAGCGCAGTGCGGTGCTATACTACCCACACACACCACCAAGCGTCCCGAAGGGACGCGACAACACTTATACCTATATATATTATCACCCATTTGAAAAAATACAACTTTTTTCTTGCAAGTCAGAAAAAAGTTGTACCTTTGCAAGTCAGAATAAACAAACAAAAACAATACAACATGTTGAAAAAAAGCAATTTAACTAAATTCAGCATGCTTGCCTTGACGGCAGGGATGCTCTTTGGGGCCTGCCAGAAAGAGGTCGCCGACGGCGAAGCCCCTCTCGCTGGAGACCCGCCCATCGACATGACGGGCCGCCTCGCCCTCGTGGCCGAAACCATCGGCTCCGGAAGCAAGATGATCTCCCATGACCCCGGTGCACCGGCCGTCCACCAGTTCAAGTGGCACACCGGTGACCAGATTCACATCGCCAATGTTGGCGGAACCTTCTCCACACAGACGGTCACCGTAGCCGGCGAGCAGGCCTCCATCCCCGTGCCCGAGAGTGAAGAGTTCAGCGCCGATCAGGCCATCGTGGCTTTCACCAACACCAACCTCAACCCCCGCCACAGCAGCGGCACCACCTACACCATAGACCTCCCCAGCAGCTACGAGTATAAAGCCGACGAGAACGGCAACCAAATCCTCGACCTCCCCATGGTGGCCTACCGCGCCGCCCTGAACGACGGACAGAGTGACAACCCCACCGCCCCCGACAGCCCCCTCAAGTTCAAGGCCCTCACCGCCATTATCGCCGTCAAGATTGACAATATCGGAAACGATGATTTGAAGATAAAGAAAATATCCCTAACCGCCGACAAAAGCGTCCTTTGGCGCACCGAGTGCAACATCGACATCACAGCAGACCACTCCAATTGGTCAACCCAGTCTACCTTAGGGTCCGGTAGCACTACGAAAGGGGAGATTGAACTGGTAGCTCCGGACAATTCACCCATCACCATCGCCTCTCACAGCAAAAAATACTTCTTCTTCCCCGTCAACAAAATAAACATTACCGGAAATAACTATAACTATTTCACCATTAAGATTACGGATAGTCAAGGCAATGAGGAAGAAAAGAGGTCATCCAGTTACTTGAATAACCTTGACTACGGCAAAATCGCCTATGCGAATATAAACTGGCCCTTCAGCGGACAAGACGCTGCCGTGTTCACCGTCAACAGCAACGGACGTACCGTCAAGTTCACCTCTGGCAACCTTCTCTGGAACAATGGCCAATGGGACTTCGAAGACGTGTGGAATCTCATCGACTATTCAAACATGAACATAGGAGACGAAACATGGAATAATAATAAGACCAGCCTCTTCGTCGACCCGCAAAAACCGGCATACACTCTGTGGCACGATGATTTGGAATATCACGACTACGGAGAGATGATGGACCCCACCACCTTGACGATAAATGGGGAACAGGGATTTGACGTGCTCACAAAAGATGAGTGGAAATATCTGTTCAACGCCAACAACAAATCGAACCTTAACAATACACTGCTCCCTCGCATAATACCGGTCTATGCTAAAGATGAAAATGAAGATGACTACCAAATAGGTATTCTAATCCTTCCCGACAAGTGTGATGGCATCGTGAATACCATAGAGAACCAAAACGAACCTCTCCGTTGGGATAACCTCCACAAAAAATACACGGACAATAACAGTCAAGATGTTACTTCCACTGCTGCCAAGAAGGCCATTAACCTGGGTGCCGCCTACCTCCCCTACCATGTGAACATTAACGTTGAAACTGAAGAATTCTCCTACATATATGATGAGCTTATCGCCACATACTGGTCCAAGGACAACTATATCATCGAAATAAATACAAATCCTCTCTCGATCCAGTCAACCACCGAAGCCATAGTCGCCTCTGCGGACGCCATCCGCCTGGTGAAGGTGGTATCTGCTGGATCCTCCAAGTAATGGCGAGGGGAGGCCCTATAGAAAACAGGTATTAATCAACAAAACAGACAAAACGATGAAAAACATAAAGAAGAGCTACGCTGCACCGGAACTGACGGTGGTGACTATTGCCGCGGAGAGAGGCTTCTCCGGCTCCGTACAGTCAAGCAACAGCAACATTGATGACTATAGTGCACACGAGACCTATGGCAGGGACAACAACACCTTCTTCTAATTAGCCTATCTGTCCGCGCCGGAAGGGGCGTGGGCGGGAGCCCGAACACAGGCGAGGGGCGGCAGCGGAGCTGCCGCCCCTCGCCCTGTTTTTATGAAAAGTTTACGCCAATCGGAAATATTTTCGTATCTTTGCCGTTGTAATAATTGCACAAAAAGAGCATAACGCATTGAGTACAAACATGATTGACACACTGCTGCGACACCGCAGCATACGCCGCTTCACCGCCGAGCCCGTCGGCGAGGCGCTGCTGGAGGAGATTGTGGAATGCGGCCTGCGGGCCTCGAACACGGGTAACATGCAGCTCTACAGCGTGGTGGCCACGCGCGAGGAGCCGTTGCGGAGCCGCTTGCTGGAGCAGCACTTCGGCCAGTGCGCGACGGCGCCGCTGCTGCTGACCGTGTGCACCGACGTGCACCGCTACCACCGCTACTGCCAGGTGAACGGCTGCGACGAGCCCTACGGCAACCTGCTGTGGTGGGCGTCGGCGCTGGTGGACGCGAGCCTGTTCGCGCAGAACCTGTGCCTGGCGGCCGAGGTGCGCGGGCTGGGCTTCTGCCACCTAGGCACGGTGCTGTACAACACGGCGGAGATAGCCTCCCTGCTGGGCTGCCCGGAGGGCGTGGTGCCGGTCATCGCGCTGGCCATGGGCTATCCGGCCGAGGAGGGCCGGAAGAGCGAGCGCATAGGGCCCGAAGGTGTGCTGCACCGCGAGCGGTACCACGACTACAGCGACGAGGATATCCGCCGCATCCACGCCGTGCGCGACCAGGACCCCTTCAACGAGGAGATGGTGCGCCAGAACGGCACGCGCAACTATTGCGAGATATTCACCACCAAGCGCTACCCGCGCGAGACGAACGAGGCGGTGAGCCGCAAGTTGGCGGCCTTCCTGCGCGAGAGCGGGATGCGCGGGGAGGAATGACCGATTTTTTTCCAGAGCAAAGATGACAGAGATTACAAGAACGTTCGACCTGCTGGACCACCTGGTGGAGCAGTATCCGAAAGACGACATACTGGCCGGCAAGGTGGACGGCGAATGGGTGCGCTACTCGTCGCACGACTACTACAAGTTCGCCCACTACCTGGCCTACGGCCTGTGCGAGATAGGGTTGAAGGAGGGGGACCGCGTGCTGACCATCAGCGGGAACTGCCCGGAATGGAACTTCATCGACATGGCGCTGGCGATGAGCGGCATCATCCATGTGCCGATCTACCCCACCCTCTCCACCGAGAACTACCTCCACATCCTGCGCCACAGCGAGGCGACGGCTGTGTTTGCCAGCACGCGCATGCTGCTGAACCGGCTGCGTCCGGCGCTGGAGCAGCTGGAGGGGAAGCCGCTGGTCTACACGCTGACGCAGGTGGAGGGCGAGCACCGCACGCTGGAGATCCTGAAGCTGGGCATCGCCAACCGCGACAAGTGGATGGGCGAGATAGAGCGGCGCAAGCGGGAGATCCGTCCGGAGGACTGGACGAGCATGATCTACACCAGTGGCACGACGGGGCTGCCCAAGGGGGTGATGCTGAGCCACCGGAACCTGTGCAGCAACTTCCTGGCCCACGCGCAGGTGCAGCCGTGCGACAGCCGCCACCGCTTCCTCTCGTTCCTGCCGCTGAACCACATCTACGAGCGTTCGATGAACTACCACTACCAGTACCTGGGCATCAGCATCTACTACGCGGAGAGCATGGGCACCATCCAACAGAACATGCAGGAGCTGCAGGCCGACGGGTTCTGCGCGGTGCCGAGGGTGCTGGAGATGGTGTACGACAAGCTCTACGCCGCCGGCAAGGACTTCAACGGGGTGCGGAAGAAGATCTACGACTGGGCCTTCAGCCACGGGCGGCACTACGACTACTCGGGCCTGCGCAAGTTCTCGCCCCTCTACCAGTTCAACCAGAAGGTGCTGGACAGGCTGGTGTACAGCAAGTGGCGCGAGAAATTCGGCGGCAAGCGGCTGACCATCATCACGGGCGGCTCGTCGATCCAGCCCGAGATGGTGCGCATCTTCGCTGCGGCGGGCTTCAGCATCTACGAGGGCTACGGCCTGAGCGAGACGTCGCCCGTGATAGCGGTGAACGACCCGGCGCACCACCAGGTGAAGATCGGGACCGTGGGGCCGGTGCTGGAGGGCGTGGAGATGAAATTCGACGAGGACGGCGAGATCCTGACCCGCGGGCCGCACATCATGCTGGGCTACTACAAGGACCCCGAGTACACGGCCCAGGTGATCGACCGCGAGGGATGGTTCCACACGGGCGACATCGGCACCCTGGTCGGGGGCAAGTTCCTCAAGATCACCGACCGGAAGAAAGACATCTTCAAACTCTCGGCAGGCAAGTACGTGGCCCCGCAGCTGATCGAGAACATGCTGCGCGGGTCGGAATACATCGAGCAGGTGATGGTCATCGGGGAGAACGAGAAGAGCGCCGCGGCCATCATCAGCCCCAACTTCAACACGCTGCACTACTGGGCGCTGAAGCACAAGCTGCACTACCGCGACAACGCCGAGCTGATCGCCATGCCGCAGGTGCACGAGAAATTCAAGAAGGTGCTGGACGTCTACAACCACGATCTGGCGCCGCACGAGCAGATCAAGCTGTTCCGGCTGGTGACCGACGAGTGGACGCCCGCCAACGGGCTGCTCTCGCCCACGCTGAAGCTGAGGCGCGCGCAGCTGATGGAGAAATACAAGGACACGGTGGCCGACATCTTCGGCAAGGACAAGCCGTCGGGCAACGCCTTCTTCTCGGCGTTCAAGAGTGTGGAACTGCCCACGATCACCATGCCGTGGCAAAAGAAGGGGGAGAAATGAGCAAGAGAGGATTGGTGGCGGTGGCGGCGGCCGCAGTGCTGCTGGCCGCGGGGTGCCGCACGCAGCAGGAGCCCTATATCAGCGACGCGCCACGCAACACGCCGACCGAGCTGCCGGCGCGCACGCCGGTGACACTGGCGCCAGGCGACGAGGTGTACATCCACGTCTCGAGCCGCACGCCGGAGTCGGTCATCCGCTTCAACCGCGAGACCAACGCACTGGGCGCCAGCGAGCATCGGCTGGGCTACCTGGTGTCGGCCGGGGGCTACATCCACTTCCCCGAACTGGGCTTGATAGAGGTGAACGGCATGACGCTGACGGAGTTGGAGCGCGAGGTGGGACGCCTGCTGCGGCAGGGGACCTACGTGAGCGACCCCGTGGTGACGGCGCAGCTGATGAATTTCCATGTGACGGTGATCGGCGAGGTGGCGCGTCCGCGTGTGGTGCCGGGCAAGAGCACGCGGCTGACGCTGTTCGAGGCACTGGCCTACTGCGGCGACATCACGCCCTTCGGGCTGGCGACCAACGTGGTGGTGGTGCGCGAAGTGGAAGAGGGGCAGCGGGTGGACACGGTGGACCTGACGCGCAAGGAGGTCTTCCAGTCGCCCTGCTACTACCTGCAGCAGAACGACATCGTATACGTGGAACCCAACGACCTGAAGAAAAAACAGTCCTACCGCGAGACCGACTGGCTGCGCTACATGACCTCCGGCGTCAGCCTGCTCAACGTGGCATGGAGGACCATATACCAAATCCAGCGAACCCGATAGCCCCCACGGCCCCCTGCGGCGACGCCGGCCGCAGGCATCAGGGCATTGCCATACAGGGGGTTAGAAAATAAATTTGGCCAGGTGGGGAAAAAGTCGTATCTTTGCACCCGTTTTTCGGCCAAACGGCGCTGTCCCATGGTGTAACGGTAGCACTACAGATTTTGGTTCTGCCTGTCGAGGTTCGAATCCTCGTGGGACAACAAAAGCAAACCCCTCGCTCTGAGGGGTTTGCGGTTTTCCCACATTCCGGTCGGTTAAAGAACAGTTATAGAACAGTTATAGAACAGTTAAAGAACAGACCTCCAGGATACCTGCCGGACAGGAGGGGGATACCTGGTGGGTGGCCGGAGGGTGGCCGTGGGGCGGCTGCAGGCGGCGGGGCATTTTTCGCACATGCCGCACAATAATACCGGGCAGAGGCCGTTAATGGAGCGTATGAACAACAAGGTACTGATTGTCTACACCGGCGGCACCATCGGCATGGTGCAGGACGAGAACGGGTCGCTCCACCCCTTCGCCCTGGACCGCATCATCGACGCCGTGCCGCAACTCAAAGCCTGCGCCTACGACATCGACTCGGTGACGCTGGACAACATCATAGACTCCTCCAACATGACACCCTCGCTGTGGGTGGACATCGCGGAAATCATCGAGCGCGAATACGAGCGGTACGACGGCTTCGTGGTACTCCACGGCACAGACACCATGGCCTACACCGCCTCGGCCCTGAGCTTCATGTTCAAGAACCTGGGCAAGCCCATCGTGCTGACCGGCAGCCAGTTGCCGCTGGGCATGCTGCGGTCCGACGGGAGGGAGAACATCATCTGCGCCCTGGAGGTGGCCTCGGGCCGGCTGGCACGCGTGCCGGAGGTGTGCATATTCTTTGAAAGCCACCTCTACCGCGGCAACCGCAGCACCAAGACCAGCGCGGAGAACTTCGACGCCTTCGAGAGCTACAACTACCCGTCGCTGGCCAAAGCCGGCATCAACATCACCTTCAAGGAGCACCTCCTGCTCCCACTGCCCGCAGAGCCCCTGACGGTGCGCAAGGGATTCGACCGGCGGGTGGCCATCCTGAAACTCTTCCCCGGCATCACGGAGGCGGTGGTGCGATCGGTGCTCGCCACGCCCGACCTGCAGGGGGTGGTGATAGAAACCTACGGGTCCGGCAACGCGCCGACCGACGGATGGTTCATCGACGCGCTGGAGGCCGCCATACAACGCGGGGTGATTGTGCTCAACGTCACCCAATGCAAGGCCGGGGCCGTGAAGATGCGCCAGTATGCCGCCAGCTGCGACCTGGACCGCATAGGCGTGGTGGGCGGCGGCGACATCACCATCGAGGCCGCCATCACCAAACTGATGTACCTCCTCGGCAACTTCCCCTCCGACAAGGAGCATATCAAAATACGCCTGGGACAGTCGCTGCGTGGCGAGATTACAGGGAACTGAAAACTGGAAACCGGGAATTGGAACGCACCGACACATACCGCCGCCTCGCGAAGACTATCATGGCCATGGTAGTCCTCCCCCTGCAGTTCACCACCCACAACGCCCTGCATGCCCAGGTGGGCAACCTCGGGAAGTTCGACCAGGAGCTGCTGCACTGGGGCATCCAGGTAGGCTACACGAACTCGAAGTTCGACCTCTCGTTCAGCGAAGACGACGAGCTGCGCGAGAGCCTGCAAGGGGTAACGTCCTACTACGCCCCCGGGTTCCACGTGTCCATGATTGGCGACCTGCGCATGGGCAAATGGTTCAGCCTGCGCCTGCTGCCGGGTCTGACCCTTATCACACGCGACGTCAATTATTACTGGGAAGAGGGCTACTTCCGCACCCACCCCATGTCGGAACGGCAACGCAACGTGGAGTCGGTGTACGGCGAACTGCCACTGGAGGTGAAGTTCCGCGCCATGCGCTACCACAACTTCCGCCCCTACGTCACGGGGGGAGTGAGCTATGGCTTCGACATCGCCTCGCTGCGCAAAAACCGCAACCGCACCGACCAAAGCATCGTGCGCCTGCAGGCCCACGACCTGCACTACACGCTCGGCCTGGGCTTCGACTTCTTCCTTCCTTACGTAAAATTCGCCATCGAGCTGAAGATGGCCTTCGGACTGGTGGACCTCAAAGTGGAGGACCCCGACGTATACATCCGTTCCTTCGACAACCTGAATTCGCGCACGTTCCTGTTGAGCTTCACCTTTGAAGGCTGACGGCATCGGCGCAGCGTATGCCGTCGAGCGCGGCGGAGACGATGCCTCCGGCGTAGCCGGCGCCCTCGCCGCAGGGGTAGAGCCCCTGGAGCTGCGGGTGCTGAAGCGTCTCGCTGTCGCGCGGGATGCGGACGGGGCTCGACGTGCGGCTCTCCACCGCCAGCAGCGATGCCTCCCCGGTGACGAAACCGTGCATCTTGCGGTCGAATTCCTTGAACCCCGCCACCAGGCTTTCCACCACGAAGGGCGGCAGCAACTCGTGCAGCGGGGCGCTGACGGTGGGGCCGAGGTAGTTGCTATTGTTGAGCCTTGAACTGGAGCGGCGGCCGAGGAAGTCGGTCAGGCGCTGCGCCGGGGCGGCGATGGTGTCGCCAACGGCGTGGAACATGCGCCCCTCCACCTCCTGCTGGAAACGCAGCAGGGCGAAGAGGTCGTCGCCCTCGACATCGGACAGGCCGACGGTGACGGCGATGCCGCTGTTGGCATAGGGCGAGCTGCGGTGCGCGTTGCTCATGCCGTTCACCACCTGCTGTCCCGCCCCGGTGGCGGCCGGCACGATGACGCCGCCCGGACACATGCAGAACGAGAACACGCCGTGGCCCGCCGCCTGCGCGGTGAGGCTGTAGGCGGCCGGCGGCAGCAGGGGCGAATAGCCCGCGCCGTGGTACTGGATGCGGTTGATCAACTCCTGCGGATGCTCCACCCTCACCCCCAAGGCGAACGGCTTGGGTTCGAGGCGCCAGCCCCGGCGGTGGAAGAGTTGGTAAATGTCGCGGGCGGAATGGCCCGTGGCAAGGAGCACGGCGATGCCCTCGAAGCGCGTGCCGCTGCGGTCGACGACGCCGTGCACCACGCCGTCCTCCACGATGAGGTTCTCCACCCGGCAGCCGAAGTGGTACTCTCCGCCGCAGCCCTCGATGGTGCGTCGCATGGCTGCGATGATGGGACTGAGGCGGTCGGTGCCGATATGGGCGTGGGCGTCGAGCATGATGTCGGGGTCGGCCCCGTGGGCCACGAAGGCACGCAGCACAGCCCCCACGTCGCCACGCTTCGTCGAGCGGGTGTAGAGTTTGCCGTCGCTGTAGGTGCCGGCGCCGCCTTCGCCGAAGCACCAGTTGCTGTCCGGGTCAACCACGCGCGAGCGGCCGAGGGCGGCGATGTCCAGCTTGCGCCGCTCCACGGGCTGGCCACGTTCCACAATCACCGGCTTCAAGCCGCGCTCCAGGCAGCGCAGGGCGGCGAAGAGGCCGGCCGGGCCGGCGCCGACGATGACCACTCGCGGCGCGTCGGGGCGCAGCGGCTCATAGCGGGGCGGCGCCGAGGCGAGGGCGGCGGCAGGGTCGGGCGGGCCGACCTCCACGGTGCAATGGTACAGCACGTTGCGCCGACGGCAGTCGAGGGTGCGCCGCAGGATGCGCAACGGCTCCTCCCCGGCGACACCGCAACGGCGGCGCAGGAGGGCGGGGTCATGGTACTCCTCGGGGGTGAGGTCGACTTGTATCTGCCTTGTCATCAGTGCGTTATTGTAATTACAGGGAACCGGTTCCCACTGCAAAGATACAAAAAAATATCACAACCCCACCCCGGGTACATACCAAGTCCGAGACAACTCCGTATCAACTCCGAGTCAACTCCGAGTCAACTCCACCCCCGAAAAGCATCCCCGCAGATTTTTATGCCTCACGTCGCGTTTTTTTCGTACCTTTGCAACCTATGAAAAAGAGAAGTTCAAGGTTTAACTACCTGATTTGCATTTATCTACTCGGCATTGCATTCTTCACATGCTTCCGCATTGCCGAGACGGTGGCCTACGGAGTGAAGGCCGAGGTGTCGCCCTTCGGCGGCGAATACGCCCGGGCGCTGTGGATAGGATTCCTGTTCGACACCGCCGTCAGCGGCTATGTGCTGGCGTTGCCGCTGCTGATGATGATTGTGGGCGAGATGGCGAGAATCAAGAAGCGCTGGTACTACGCCATCGCACACTACACCGCCATGGTGCTCTACACGGTGTGTTTCTTCGCCTGCGCGGCCGATATACCCTACTTCTGCTTCTTCTTTAACAGGCTGGACGCCGTGGTGTTGGCGTGGAGCGACTCGCCAGACACAGTGGTATCCATGATCTTCGGCGACCCCGAGTATGTGGCCTACCTGATAGCCTTTGTGGTGGTGAGCGTGGGATGGTGGCTCCTGGGGAGGCTCATCTACCGGCGCGTGCTGGTGGCGCACCTCGACGAGCATCTGCCCTACGTCTGGGCCATCCCGCTGGCCGTGGTGCTGGTGGGGCTGCTGCTCATCGGCATGAGGGGCCTGGACAAGCGCCCCCTCAACGTGCGCCACGCCTACTTCTGCAACGACCCATTCTTGAACCAGATAGGCCTCAACCCGGTGTTCACCTTCGAGAAGAGCCTTGCCGAGCGCAACAAGGAGGAGAATCGGCCAGTGGAGCTTACCGACGAAGCGACAGCACAGGCCGTGGTCGAAGAGATGAAATCTACCCCCCCCCATACCGCGTTAGCAGAACTACCGCAGCTGGATGAAGGCACCAACGTGGTGGTGGTGCTCATGGAGAGCATGACGGTGCGCAAGACCGCCCTGCACGACCCCGCCACAAGCCTCACCCCATGCCTGGACAGCCTGATGGACTGCTCGCTGACTTTTGCCGACATATGGTCGGCGGGCATCCATACCTACAACGGCATCTACTCCACCCTCTACAGCCACCCTGCCATTCTGGCACGCCACACCATGAACCACATCAACATTCCCGCCATGTGCGGCCTGCCGCAGACACTGCACGATGCGGGCTACAGCACCACTTTCTTTATCACTCACAAGGCCGACTTCGACAACCTATGCGCCTTCCTGCCCAAGAACGGCTTCGACCGCGTGGTAAGCCTGCCGGACTATCCCGCCGACGAGCCCCGCGGAGCCTACGGTATCCCCGACCACCTGCTGTTCGACCACGCCCTGGAACACTGCGACAGCATAGCGCACCGAGGCCCGTTCCTGACCTGCATCCTGACCTGTAGCGACCACTCGCCATTCCTCTACCCCGACGGCATCAGCCTCAAGCCGCGCCACCGCGAGATGAACAAGAAGATGGTGGAATACGCCGACTGGTCGATAGGGCGCTTCATGCAAATGGCCGCCAAGCGCGAATGGTTCCACAACACACTGTTTGTCTTTGTAGCCGACCACGGCGAGGCGCTGGAGCCTGTCTACGAGATGGCACTCAACTACAACCACATACCCCTGCTGCTGCACGCCCCGGGCCGCATAGCCCCCAATCGCATGCAACGCCTGGGGCTGCAAATCGACGTGGCACCGACAGTGTTAGGGCTGATGGGGCTGGCGCCCCCCGACAACATACTGGGCTTGGGCATCGACCTGCTGCGCTACGAGCGCCCCTACGCCTACTTCTCGGCCGACGACAAAATCGGTGTCGTGGACGGCGAACTGTTCTACCTCTACCGTGCCAAACAGGACGGACGCGAAAGCCTGTACCGCTACAAAGACCGCTCCACCGAGGACCTGATTGACCAATACCCCGCGCGCGCCGCCGCCATGAGACGCTATGCCTTCGGCATGATACAAACCAGTCAGCAGATGCTCCTCAACGGGGAGACAGGCTGCCACTGAAAGAAATAAAGAGATGCTGCAGGGCGGCGCCGGCAGCGGGGTGACCTTCACCGCGGCCAACGTCATCCGGAAGTTGCAACGCCCCGCCCCGGTGCCCGTCTTGTCATCAGTGCGTTATTGTAATTACAGGGAACCGGTTCCCATTGCAAAGATACAAAAAATTATCACAACCCCACCCTGGGGAGATACCAAGTCCGAGACAACTCCGTATCAACTCCGAGTCAACTCCGAGTCGACTCCACCCCCGAAAAGAACCCCCGCAGATTTTTATGCCCCACATCGCGTTTTTTTCGTACCTTTGCAACCGGCAAGCGCAGGCATGGCATGGCGCATCCCATTGGTTTTCACGCCTCTGCCCGCCTCGGACGCTCGCCGGAAGGACGCGATGGAATTCAACCTGAAATCGGATTTCGCCCCGATGGGGGACCAGCCGGAGGCCATACGGCAACTGGTGGACGGGGTGCGGGCCGGCACTCGGGCACAGGTGCTGCAGGGTGTCACCGGCAGCGGAAAGACCTTCACCGTGGCCAACGTCATCCAGCAGCTGCAACGCCCCACCCTGGTGCTGAGCCACAACAAGACCCTCGCCGCCCAGCTCTACGGCGAGTTCCGCCAGTTCTTCCCCGACAACGCGGTGGAATACTTCGTCTCCTACTACGACTACTACCAGCCCGAAGCCTACATCCCCTCCACCAACACCTACATCGAGAAGGACCTCGCCATCAACGACGAGCTGGACCGCCTCCGCCTGCGCGCCAGCAGCGCCCTGCTCAGCGGCCGCCGCGACGTCATCGTGGTCTCCTCGGTGAGCTGCATCTACGGCATCGGCAACCCCGAGGAGTTCAAGCGCGGCACCGTCACCCTTCGCGTGGGCGACCGCATCCGGCGCGACGACCTCCTGCTGCGACTGCTGGAAGGGCAGTATGTGAGGAACGAGATAGAGTTCGTCAACGGCCGCTTCCGCGTGAAGGGCGACACGGTGGACGTCTACCCCTCCTTCGCCGACTTCTGCTACCGCATCTCCTTCTGGGACGATGAGATAGAGACCCTCGAGAGCTTCGACCCCGTCAGCGGCCAGCGTCTCGACCGCTTCGACGAGGTGGTCATCTACCCCGCCTCCAACTTCCTCACCTCCAAGGAGACCATGGCGCCCGCACTGCTACAGATCAAACAGGACATGTTCGAGCGGCGCGACTACCTCCTCTCCATCGACAAGCCCCTCGAGGCCAAGCGGCTGGAGGAGCGCGTGAACTACGACCTGGAGATGATACAGGAACTGGGCTACTGCAGCGGCATCGAGAACTACAGCCGCTACTTCGACGGCCGCGCCCCCGGCACACGCCCCTTCTGCCTGATCGACTACTTCCCGGACGACTTCCTGCTGGTCATAGACGAGAGCCACGTCACCGTGCCCCAGATAGGCGCCATGTACGGCGGCGACCGCTCGCGCAAGACCTCGCTGGTCGAATACGGCTTCCGCCTCCCTTCCGCCCTCGACAACCGCCCGCTGACCTACGACGAGTTCCACGCCCTCACCGGACAGACCATCTACATCTCCGCCACGCCGGCCGACTACGAGCTCGCCGAGGCCGAGGGGGTGGTGGTGGAACAGGTCATTCGCCCCACCGGACTGCTGGACCCCGTGGTGGAGGTGCGGCCGGCGGTGAGCCAGGTGGACGACCTGCTGGACGAGATAGAGAACACCGTCGACAAGGGCGAGCGCGTGCTCGTCACCACCCTCACCAAGCGCATGGCCGAGGAACTCACCTCCTACCTCACCAACCTCGGCATCAAAAGCAAGTACATCCACTCCGACGTGGACACGCTGGAACGTGTGGAAATTATGCGCGACCTGCGCATGGGGGTCTTCGACGTGCTGGTGGGGGTGAACCTGCTGCGCGAGGGCCTGGACCTGCCGGAGGTAAGCCTCGTGGCCATCCTCGACGCCGACAAGGAGGGCTTCCTGCGCTCCGACCGCGCCCTCATCCAGACCATCGGCCGCGCCGCCCGCAACGTGCACAGCAAGGCCATCCTCTACGGCGACAGCATCACCGGCTCCATGCAGCGCGCCATCGACCTCACCAACCGCCACCGCGAGAAGCAGATACGCTACAACATCGAGCACCACATCGTGCCACGCCAGATAGTGAAGTCGACCGAAGCCATCCTCGGCACCACCAGCGTCATCGAACGCGCCGCCGAAGAGAGCGACCGCCCCGCCGCCCCCCTCCGCGCCGCCGAGCC
>JAGAYN010000020.1 GCA_017940465.1 Bacteroidales bacterium
AGTTGGCCGACTACATCGACTATTACAACAACAAACGCATCAAACTGAAACTAAAAATGAGCCCGGTGCAATACCGAACTCATTTCTACAGACTAATTAACTGATTTTATTAATCCGTCCAACTTTTTGGGGGCACTTCACTCGCGGTGCCCCCGAATTGTAACAGAGTAAGGGGAAAAGATAAAGAACAGTTATGGAACAGTTATAGAACAGTTAAAGAACAGCCTTGGAGGATACCTGCCGGAAGGCAGGGGGATACCTGGGGAATATCCATTAAACACTACAATATGAGAACTCGAAAGAGAACGATGCTGCTGCTGGCCGGGTTGCTGGCGGCAGTGGCGCTGCAGGCGGCTGCGGTCGATTCGGCCACGGCGCGGCGGGTGGCCACCCGCTTCATGGAGCGGCAGCTGGGGCGGCCGCTGGCCGGTCCGCTGACCGACTGCTCGCAGAAGTGCGGCCTGAACGAGACGCGGCTCTTCACAGCTGCGGACGGGGGATTTGTGCTGGTGGCGGGCGACAATAGGGTGATGCCTGTGCTGGCCTATTCGCCCACGTCGGGCTTCGACCCGGAATTGCCCGAGGAGGTGGCCGATTGGCTTCGGGGCTACGAACAGGAAATCGTCCGCCTGCGGACGCATGGCGTCGAGGCTTCGGACGCGGTGCGCGAACAGTGGCGCGAGTTGCTGGAGCGCGAGGGGGACACGCCACTGTACGCCACGGTGGTGTCGCCGATGCTCACCACCCTGTGGACCCAGGGGGCGCTCTACAGCAAGTACTGCCCCAGGAACGGCACCACCGCCACCAAGGCGGGATGCGTGGCCATCGCCCTGGCGCAGCTGATGAAGTACTGGAACCATCCGCTGGTGGGCGAGGGGTCGTATTCCTACACGAGCGGCTCCTACGGCGTGCAGAGCGCCAACTTCGGCGCCACCACCTACGACTGGGCCAACATGCCGAACTCCGTAAGCAGCGTCACTGACACCAACAAGGTCAACGCCGTGGCCACGCTGGTCTACCACGCGGGCGTGTCGGTAGGCATGAGTTATGGCACCGGTTCCTCGTCGGCAACGACCACATCGACCAACTCCCTCACCTCCATCACGGGCGAACGTGCCCTGCGCACCTATTTCCGCTACGCCAAGTCGCTGCACAGCATGCGCAAGGAGTGCATGGGCGATTCGGTGTGGATGGCTCTGCTCGACGCGGAGTTGGCGGTGGGGCGCCCTGTGATCTACAGCGGACGTGACGTGTCGGGCGGACATGCCTTCGTGTGCGACGGGCGCGACAACGCCGGCCACTTTCACTTCAACTGGGGGTGGGGCTCCTCCTATAACGGCTACTATGCCATCGGGGCCCTCAATCCCGCCCCGGGTGGCGCCGGTGGCAACGCCACGAGCCACTACAATATGGAGAACCGCGCCATAGTGGGCATCTATCCCGATACGAACACGCTGGCTGCCTGCACCCTTTCGGCCGTGCCCGACGTGGCGACGCACGGCTCGGTGTCTGGCAGCGGCACCTATGCCTACGGCGACACGCTGACCCTCACGGCACAGGCCAATGCCGGCTACCGTTTCGCGCGGTGGAGTGACGGCATGTGCTACAACCCCAGGCAAATCATTGTGGGTGGCGACATCACCTATACGGCCGTCTATGAGCCTGTCGCCGGCGATGTGCTGCAGTACGACAACGGCCTGTACTACAACTCCTGGGGCTACTCTTCGCCGCAGTCCTACTATTGGGGCACGAAGTTCGAGGCGTCGATGCTGGGTTCGCACACGCACCTGGATTCGGTGATGGTGTACCTCAAGGGGGGCACTTACCAACTGCGCGTATACAACGGCAATACCCCTTCGGCCTCCAACATGCTGGCCGCCGACACCTTTGCCACGACGGGCGACGGGGAGTGGTTCACCCGCCCGATGGTCCAGCCGGTGGCCCTGAACAACGCGCTTCCGCTCTGGATAGTGCTCTACAACGACGACACGCCCTACGCCGCCTGCACCGGCACCTACAGCGGTAGCCACTATGCGGCCTACGCCAATACCAACGGCAGCAACTGGTCGACCACCACCGTGCAGCGCACGTTCCTGATACGTGCCGGCCTCTCCACACAGTTGCCGCCGCCGCCGGTATACTACACGGTGACAGCCGTTTCGGAGGACGAGGCGACGGGGACCGTTGCGGGTGGCGGCCAGTATGAGGAGGGGCACACTGCCACCTTGCTGGCGACAGCCGGCGCATGCCATGCCTTCAGCCAGTGGAGCGATGGCAGCACGGAGAATCCACGCCAGGTGGTGGTTGCGTCGGACACTGCCTTCACGGCACAGTTCACCACGGTGACGCTGCAGGGAACCGCCGAGGATGTGGAGGCATGCGATGAGTACCTCTGGAACGGCGCCACCTATACGGTTCCGGGAACCTACACTTACTCAACCTTGTCGGCAGAAGATTGCGACAGCGTGGCCACGCTGCAGCTCACACTTCACCACTCGACCGGCGACACGCTGGAAGTGGTCTCCCTCAACCACTACGTGTGGAACGGGACAGACTATGACGAGAGCGGCACCTACCTCTACAGCGGCACCACGGTGCACGGCTGCGACAGCCTGGTGACCCTCGTGCTGACGGTGGAGAAGGACACGGTGGGTATCAGCGGGGTGGCTTCCGGAAGCCTGGTCGTGAGCCCGAACCCCACAAGCGGATGGGTCTGGATATCAGGTGTGGAGGTTGCGAAGGTGCTGGTCTACAGCATGGAAGGGCGGCTGCTATATGCAGTGGAGCGCCCGCAGGGGGTGGACCTCTCGGCCCTGCCTGCCGGGGTGTACCTCCTGGAGGTCCATCCGGATACGGGCTGCGTGGAACGGGTGAAGGTAGTGAGGCAATAGCAAAAGCCCCGTCGCTTCGAGCGGCGGGGCTTTCTTCTTTCAATGGCGTTGCTCCATTGACGAAGGCTTATTTGTCCAGTTCTTGCTGGCGCAGGTGCTGGATGTAGATGGCCTTCAGCTTCTTCTCGCGGTTGATGACGCTGGGCTTGGTGAACTGCTGACGACGGCGCATCTCTTTCACCACTCCGGTCTTGTCGAATTTGCGTTTCAGCTTCTTGAGGGCTCTTTCAAGGGTTTCGCCTTCTTTAATGGGAACTACGATCATTGTTAATACCTCTTTCTTGTTAAGGGTTTGTAAATTGATTGAATTATGTAAGACTTTGGGTCTTCGGGGTTTAGAACTGCAGGTGGCCGGCAGCGGCGGCATCGTTCAGGGCGGCGATGATGCCTTTCTTGTTGATGATGCGCATGCCTTTGGCGGAGACTTTCAGGGTGATCCACATGTCCTCCTCGGGGATGTAGAACTTCTTGGTCTGCAGGTTGGGGGCGAAGGTGCGCTTGGTGTGGATGCGCGAGTGCGACACGTTGTTGCCCACGATCACTTTCTTTCCGGTAATTTCACATTTCTTCGACATTGCTGTATACTTTTTGTTGTTTATTTACGTTATCGGTTCGCTTTTTGGCGCGAAAACGGGTGCAAAAGTACTACCTTTTTCCGACATGGCAAAGCGCGGCGGCGCTGAAAAGCCGCATTTTAATTTTTTTTAACATTTTGTATAACGCAATATACTGAAAATAAAGATTGTACGTAAAACTGGAATTTGCTTTTTAACATACTTTTTTCAGGCAGTTATGTGTTGTTTTTAATCCCTGGAGATGGCTTTTTGGCAAAAAATGGACAGCTGGTACAGCGACTGCGGGCGGTCGCTGCCATGGCGCGGCATCGAGGACCCGTACCGCATCTGGCTCTCGGAGATCATCCTGCAGCAGACACGGGTGGAGCAGGGGCGCGACTACTATCACCGCTTCCTGGATGCCTTCCCCACGGTGGAGGCCCTGGCCGCCGCCGAGGAGGAGCAGGTGTTGCGCCTCTGGCAGGGGCTGGGTTACTACTCTCGTGCGCGTAACATGCATGCGGCCGCGCGCTACATTATAGAGCAGTGCGGCGGCCGCTTCCCTTCCACCTATGAGGGCATCCGCGCGCTGAAGGGCGTGGGACGCTATACGGCGGCCGCCATCGCCTCGTTTGCTTTCCGGCTGCCCTATCCGGTGGTGGATGGCAATGTGTACCGCTTCATCAGCCGCCTCCACAACATCACCACCCCTATCGGCACCGATGCCGCCTACGGCGAGTTTGAAGCCCTGTTGCTCAAGCAGATGGACCGCCGGCGGCCAGACCGCTTCAACGCCGCGCTGATGGATTTCGGAGCCCTGCAGTGCACGCCGAGGCCCGACTGCGGGGGTTGCCCCTTCGCCGACGAGTGCGCAGCGCTGCGGCTGGGTGTGGTGGAGCAGCGCCCGGTTAAGATGCTGAAGGTCAGCCCCAAGGACTGTTGGATGCTCTACCTCGACCTGCGCTGGCGCGAGGCAGGGAGGGAGTTCACCGTGATGCACCCGCGCGAGGGCAAGGGGATATGGCGCGGCCTGTGGCAGTTCCCGCTGCTGGAGTGGCAGGAGGAGCCGTCGCGCCGGTGCCTGGCGGAGACGGCGACGGAGCACCTCGGGGAGGCCTTCGGCGTGGCTGAGCCGCGCTTCCTGCCCCCGCAGGAGGCCCTGCACAAGCTCACCCACCGCACCCTGCACGCCTGCTTCTTCCGGGCGGAATTGCCCTCGGCACCCCCTCTTCTGCCCCCGAATATGCACATTGTGGAGGTGGATAGGATAAATAATATCCCGTTGCCGAGGTTGATAGACAGGTATTTGCGTGGGTTGTGAAAAAAATTACTTCCCGTATGTCGAAAAAAAGTAGTACTTTCGCACCCTCATTTACGTAAGAGCAAAAATAGATAAACGCGATTTATGATTGGAGTAAACAAAGTAATCCTGATTGGAAATGTAGGTAAGAATCCAGACGTAGTGTCGTTCCCCTCCGACGGGGCCGCCCCCGTCAAGAAGGCGTCGTTCCCCCTGGCCACAACCGAGAGCCGCCGCAACCGCGACAACGAGAAGGTGGAAATCACCGAGTGGCACAACATCGTGTGCTGGCGCGGCCTGGCCGACGTGGCGGAGCGTATCCTCCACAAGGGGATGCAGGTGTATATCGAAGGCAAACTGCAGAGCCGCAGTTGGGAGGACCGCGAAGGCAACAAGCGCCACGTCACCGAGGTGGTGGCCGAAAGCCTCCTGCTTCTCTCGAGCCGTCAGCGTCCCGAGGAGGGCGGAGCCGTGAACAATCCGCTGGTGGAGATCATCAACGGCGACACCGAGCCCCTCGGCGACCTCCCCTTCTGAAAAAACAGACGGTTCGGGACCTCGGATAGGTCCTAAACCGCTGAATCTGAATTCAATGTCAGGGGCCCTTCGGGTGCCGGGCGTTGGATTTTGCCCTTTAGTGGTCCAAATCCGGTCAAATCGGGTCACAGTCGAAGTAAATACCTACAGGATACATAGGGAATACCTAGAGGGTCCCTGCCGGAACCCTCTAGGTAGTTAGGTTAATTTTGCTTAAAATCCAGGTTTCCCCAGCAGGCGGAACATGTTTTTCTTGTAGGCTTCCACGCCGGGTTGGTCGAAGGGGTTGACCTTCAGCATGTAGCCGCTCACGCCGCAGGCAAATTCGAAGAAGTAGATGAGCTGGCCGAGCGTGTACTCGTCGATACGCTCCACCTCGATTTCCACCACCGGAACGCCGCCGGACACGTGGGCTTCAATGGTGCCCTCGGTAGCGCAGTCGTTGATTTCGGTAAGTGTCTTGTTCACAAGGTAGTTGATGCCGTCCAGGTTCTCCTCGTCGGTGGGCACGGGGACGTGGGTCGCCGGCTGCTTCACCCGCACGAAGGTCTCCATCATCAGCCGCTCGCCTTCCTGGACATACTGGCCCATCGAGTGCAGGTCGGTCGTAATGCTCAGGCTGTGAGGCAGCAAGCCCTTGTGATCCTTGCCCTCGCTTTCGCCGAAGAGTTGCTTCCACCACTCGGCCATATAGCGCAGATTGGGCAGTGCGCTCACCAGCATCTCCACCTTTATTCCGCTGCGGTACAGTGCATTGCGCACGGCGGCATACTTCAATGCGGGGTTATCTTCCAGGTTGCTGCCCTCGAGGCACACGCGGCGCATGGCGCGGGCCCCGTCGAGCATGCGGTCGATGTCGTAGCCGGCCACGGCGATGGGCAGCAGGCCCACCGGAGTGAGCACCGAGAAGCGGCCGCCCACATTGTCGGGAATCACATACATGGGGTAGCCCTCCTTCACGGCGATGTCGTGCAGGGCCCCTTTGCGGGCGTCGGTGATGGCCACGATGCGGCCTGCGGCTGCGCTCTTGCCATACTTCTTTTCCAGGTGTGCCTTCACGATGCGGAAGGCCACGGCCGGTTCGGTGGTGGTGCCGGATTTGGAGATGACCACGACGCTGTAATCCTCATGTTCCAAGAGGGTTAGCAGCTGGTTGTAGTAGTCCTCGCCCAGCGTGTGTCCGGCATACACCACATAGGGTTTTGCGTCGCGCTCGTTCCACGCGAATTCCGACTGCAGGGCCTCGATCACCATCCGGGCTCCCAGGTAGGAGCCGCCGATGCCGATCACCACCAGCAGGCGGCTTTGCCCTCTCAGCCGCGCCGCGTCGGCCTTGAGGCCAGCCAGCATGTCGGGCGAGACCTCCTCCGGCAGGTTCACCCATCCCAGGAAGTCGCTGCCTGGTGCGTCGCCGTTCAGCAAGTGCGTTCTGGCGGCAAGAGCATCGGGTAGTAACTGGTTTACAGTCGCTTCGGTCGTTTTTACGGCAGAGTGGCCGATTTTTACGTTAAGTTGCTCCATATTTTTGCTTTTTTTGAGTGTAAAACATTCACCTTTAAGCCCTACAAGGGCATTTAAGATTTTTTTTTGATTTTGTAACTGCGTTATTTTCTTGCCATTAACGAAATGCAAAAAAAAATATTTTCCATATTTGAAAAAATGTTCATATCTTTGCACATTATTATTGCACAAACGGAACACGTAAAAGAAAGTAATAATTTAAAAACGTTTAAACATGTTGAAAAAAGTTATCAAATTGGGCGTTGTGATGTCGCTGATGCTGACATCGATTAGTGCCCTTGCGCAGAACAGCGGCAAGATGGAATATCCCCGCTATGGTTTCTGGAGCAACTGGTCGATTGGCGGTGCCTTCGATCTCAACTGGGAAATCCGGCAGGGTCCCCTCGGATTCACCGAGGACTGGTGGCGTGCTTCCACCAACATCGGTATGGATCTCATCCTTCAGCAGAAGCTCAACCACGTCTTCGACTGGCGCCTCCGCTTTGGTGGTCCCACTTGGGGCCGTCCCCGCACCGACACCCTGACCAACAAGGCCATGGACCGTCACTGGACCATCTCCGCTGATGTCCTCTTCTCCATCAACAACGCCATCCTGGGCTACAACCCCGACCGCCGCTTCAACCTCTACATCTTCGGTGGCGCCGGTGCCAAGTTCAGCGGCAGCCTCTTCAACAAAGAGGACGAGGAGCGCGACAACACCAACTGGAACCAGGGCCGTATCGGCGTCCTTGTGGACGGTGGTATCGGCGCTAGCTGGCGTTTCGGCGAGAGCCATCACATCTTCGCTGAGTACAGCTTCGACTTCACGGACATTCCCGACATCTTTGTCAGCGATCTCAACACCTACGAGCGTTGGCACAATACCAACAACATTATGCGCGTCGGTTACTTCTACTGCTTCGGCCCCACCGCTACCGACAAGGCCATCGCCGCCCAGAAGGCCATGCTGACCCAGGAGAACTTCAGCGCCCTCAACGCCCAGGTGAACAACCTCGAGCGTCAGGTTGCCGGTTCCCGCAACAACGAGAAGCGTCTTGAGAACCGTATTGCCGAGCTCGAGGACCAGCTTGCCCAGGCTCTTGCCCAGGCCGGCCCTGGTGGCAACAGCGCCGCTGCCGACAGCCTGCAGGCCGTTATCGACCAGATCAAGGCCGACCAGCTCACCTTCTACGCCATGCCTTTCTCTGTCCAGTACGGTGTTGATGAGTGGAATGTCTCCGAGGATGAAGAGGCCAAGGTCAAGGCCGTCGCCCGCGTCCTGAAAGACAATCCCGATGTCAAAGTCCTTGTGGTTGGTTTCGCCGACTACACTGGCAGCGACAGCTACAACATGAAGCTCTCTGAGAAGCGTGCCAACGAGGTGAAGCGTCTCCTCACCAAGCGCTACGGCATTGCCGAGGATCGTATCCAGACCGAGTACAAGGGTAAGAGTGTTGCCTTCGGCGACATCCAGTACGCCCTCAACCGCCGCGTCAGCTTCTACCGCGTAATCGAATAGTAAGCTGTGCAACGCAGAATAAGCGAGGCTCTCCAATGCGGAGAGCCTCGCTTGTTGTGTCTATAAGGAAGGGTCAGGGAATGACGACATACTCCACGCGGCGGTTGCGTTGTCTGCCGGTGGTGGTGTCGTTGTCGTCAATAGGGGCGCTCTTGCCATAGCCGTGCCATGCGATGCGGCTACGCTCAATGCCGTGCCGTATCAGGTAGTCGGCCACCGCTTTGGCGCGGGCTTCGGACAGCTGCTGGTTGTAGGCCTGGGTACCGCGGTTGTCGGTATGCCCGCGCAACTCTATCTTCGCCTCCGGGTGCTCCTCCATGAGGCGCAACAGGTCGCGCAACTCTTTGTAGGACTGCTGCAGCAATTCGCTTTCGCCGGTGGCAAAGAGCAGGTTCTCCAGGCGTGTGACCGTGCCGGCTGGCGGCAGGGGAATCGCCTTGACGGGGGAGGGGGCTGTGCTGTCGAGACAAAGGAGGCTGACGTCATCTATATAATAATAGGCTCCGGGCAAGGGTGTGTTGCCCTCTTGGAGCGGCACGACGTGCGACTTGTTGAGCGGCAGGAAGTTCCCCAGGGTCAGGAATCGCTCGCCGCCGTGGGCTATGAATTCGCCGCTCACCTCGGTCCATTCCTTCTTGTTGTCAAGGGGGTGGTCGGTGGGGTTGAGGACCTGTGGCTCGTGATAGGTGGCTATATACTGTGAGGCGCCGCCGCCAAGGTCGGTGCCGTCGCGCTGCATGAGGATGCCCCATGTGGAGTCTTCCACGCGCGAGTGGGTGAGGAGGGCGCCTATCGAGGCTACGGCGTGGGGCGACTTGTCGGCCAGGCTCACCCAGAAGCTCAGCCGGTAGCGTTTCCCGGCCTGCAGGGGGGATTTGAGTTCAGTCTGCAGGTATTCGCGGTAGTTTTCCTGTGAGCAGTAGATACCGCAGTAGGCTTCGCCGCTGTGTGCTTCCTGTGTACCCATCTTGTTCCTGGGCACTTGCGTTTCGCGGCCGCCGCAGGAGTGGAAATAATCGCTGCTGCCACGGGTGGGTTGCCACCAGGCATCGGCCTCTTTCATCACCCCCAGCGCATCCACACGGGACGGGCAGCGGGTGTGCTCCTCGAAAGAGGGGTTATATACCATGTTATCAGGTACTTGGCTATGGAGTGGAGCCGTGTGCAGCATGGCAAGGAGGCCGAAGAGGGTGGTCCAGCGTAGCTTCATGATTTCTCTATGGTGTTCATCATGCTTGTCCACAGGAGGTTAGCTGTGGAGTCCCAGCTGAATTTCTGGCGTTGGATGCGACCACGCGCGATGAGGTCGTTGCGTATTCCCTCTTTCTGTAAGGTGCTGATAGCATGATATATATCGTCTGGGTTGGAGGGGTCGATGTAGAGGGCTGCGTCGCCGCCCACTTCGGGCATAGAGGTGGTGTTGGAGCAGATGACTGCCGTTTCGGCGTACATGGCTTCCAGTATCGGGATGCCAAACCCCTCAAAGTATGATGGATAGACCAGCGCTTCGGAGGCCGAAAGCAGGGCGGCAAGGTCGGCAGGCTCCACGTGTCCACACATGATGACGTCCTCTTTGTGGACCATCCCTTCGTAGGCGGCGGCCAGTTCGTCCTGCCACCAGGCGCGGTTGCCTACCACTACGAGTTTCAAGGTGTTTGATTCCATGGTTTTTAGCTTGTCGAATGCCAGCAGCAGGTTGGCCAGATTCTTGCGCTTGAGGATGGTGCTGATGAAGATGATGTAGGGGTGTCCGTCGGTGAAGCGTTGGCGGATGGCCGTCTTTTCGGCCTCGCTGTGGGGGCGGTAGTTGTCGTGGGCACCGTCGTAGACTACGTCAATCTTCTTGGAATCAATCCCGTAGGTCTGTGCGATGTCGTGTTTG
Organism: Bacteroidales bacterium; assembly: GCA_017940465.1. Taxonomy (GTDB): domain Bacteria; phylum Bacteroidota; class Bacteroidia; order Bacteroidales; family P3; genus Colimorpha. Next base: position 10,184 of record JAGAYN010000020.1, read on the forward strand.
GAGTATTCGGACACGGTGGCGATGCGCGTGGCGTTGTGTGCGAAGCGGGGGAACCAGCGCTGCATGTAGCGTTGGTGCGAGGGGCGGAGGTTACCGTCGGCATGCTCGAAGTTGAGGTCGTGGATGACCGTCAAGGTGGGCACCTTCGGGCGCTGCGGCATCATGCCGTCGGGCGAGAGGTAGAGGTCTATCTTGTTTTGTTTCAGTGCATAGGGTACGGCCCACTCAAAGTAGAGGTACCACAGCACGGGGTGGCGTGCCTGGGGGCAGAGCACCACAGGCGTCACGTTGTCGGCAAAGAGGAACTCCGGGTCGGGCTTGCGGTCGAAGAGCAGGAAGAATTCGTGCTCGGGGTGGGCCTTCACCATGCGGCGCGTGGTCTCATAGGTGAACCAGCCGATGCCGTCCATCTTGCCTTTAATCAGCAGCCGTGTGTTGATAGCTATCCGCATGTGGGGCGGTGTTGGTGGATGGTTTCGTCGATCACGCGTGGAAAGTGTTCCTTTTCCAGCAGGTGGATTTTGGCGGCCAACGAGTCGGGCGTTTCGTCGGGGTCGACGGTGCAACGCGCTTGGAACAAGGTGGTTCCGCGGTCGTAGTCCCGGTCCACCAGGTGGATGGTGATACCGCTCTCGCGCTCGTGGTTGGCCACGACGGCCTCGTGCACGTGGTGCCCGTACATTCCTTTGCCGCCGTAGGCGGGCAGCAGGGCGGGGTGGATGTTGATGATGCGGTTCGGGTAGGCTTCCAGCATCGCTTCCGGTACCAGCCAGAGGAAGCCCGCCAGAATGACCCAGTCGGCCTGCCGTTCGCGCAGGTAGGCCAGCACCTCGCCGCTCTCGTAGAAGGCCTTGCGCCCGAAATAGCGCGCCTCCACGCCCAGCCGGCGCGCCCGCTCGGCGATATAGGCGTCCTTTACATTATATATTATGCAGCACACTTCCACATCGCCGCGTCCGGCGAAATATTCTGTAATCTGTTGGGCGTTAGTGCCGTTGCCCGAGCCCAGAATGGCCAGTCTTGTCATCTTGTTGAGCATTGGTTTCAGGGTGCAAATTTACATAAAAACTTTTGATTTAACATAAATACATGAAAAAAGAATTATTAGACACGAATTATCACGAATTTACCATTAATTATTAATGGACAATTCGTGGCCATTCGTGTTTTTTTCATAGGATAGATACGGCAAAATCCCCAGCCGCCGGAAAAATATTCTGCCGCCTGTGGAGAATGTCGTATCTCTGCATTTAACGGCCAAAGCACAGGCTACTTTGGACGCGGTGGCGGATATTCTGTCCGTGCTGTGCGCTCTGCGCGTTGAAAACCTTACCCTTTCGCGGGCAATGATACGAGAGATAGCGGCGCCCGATGAAACGGAAACGCCTACGGCATGTTACTTGCGCCGTAGGTGCTTCCGTTTCATAGGCCCCTGTCATGAACCCGCAATCGTTTTTTTGCGCCGTAGGCGCTTCCGTTTCATAGGTTTCTGTCATGAGCCCGCAATCGGGTTTTGCGCCGTAGGCGCTTTCGTATCATAGGTTTCTGTCGGAGTCCGCAATCGGGTTTTGCGCCGTAGGCGCTTTCGTTTCATAGGCCCCTGTCCGGGGCCCGCAATCGTTTATTGCGCTGTAGGCGCTTTCGTTTCATAGGTCTCTGTCCGGATCCCGCAATCGTTTTTTTGCGCCGTAGGCGCTTCCGCTTCATAGGTTTCTGTCATGAGCCCGCAATCGGTTTTGCGCCGTAGGCGCTTTCGATGGGTATGCGTGGCCTCGCCGCCGCTTCCTATATACCAGACGGTGAGGGAATTGGCCTGTCGTGTGCCGCCCCCGTGGAAGCCTTTTGCCAAGGACGAGGAGAAGAAGAAGAGGGGAAGAAGATGATACCTATAATACGGTATGAATCAGCGCGTTGCGTTCTGGCGAAAATGCCCTCTTTCTTGAAGAATTGCCCAAAAGTTGTATTTTGCTATTAGTCAATGTGTTGCAATGTTTTTGACCGATATTGGGTCGATTTTGGTTGCTGGAAGGTCTAATTTGCGTCCACAAGGGGCGGGATTGCCCCCGAATGCGCCCTCCGAAAACTGAAAAAAAGTGATTTTTTCAAATTATTATATCCCTTTATCTCAATATTTTACATATTTTAACATAATCGAAAAATGTTAAAAAATGTTTACATATTGGAAATATTTCGTTTCTTTGCAGCCAGTTTTAACTCTAAAAAAGATTAAAAATGTCAGAAATCGCAACCAAAGTAACAAGCATCATCACCGACAAGCTTGGTGTTGAAGAAAGTCAGGTCGTCCCCGAAGCCAGCTTCACCAACGATCTGGGTGCCGACTCACTGGACACCGTCGAGCTGATTATGGAGCTTGAGAAGGAGTTCGACCTCTCGATTCCCGATGAGGAGGCCGAGAAGATCGTCACCGTTGGCGACGCCATCGCTTTCATCGAGAACGCAAAGAAGTAAAGCCCTCCAGGGCAGCCGCTCTTTCCGCTTTATGGAGTTGAAAAGAGTAGTAGTTACGGGACTCGGCGCGCTCACCCCGATCGGCAACGACCTCGCACACACGTGGGAGGCCCTCGTCAGCGGAGTGAGCGGTGCCGGTCCAATAACACGGTTCGATGCCAGCAAGTTCAAAAGCCGCATCGCGTGCGAACTGAAAGGCTTCGACCCTCTTGACCACTTCGACCGGAAGGAGCTCCGCCTCCTTGACGGCTACAGCGTCTACGGCCTGGTGACCGTGGACGAGGCCCTGCGCGATGCGGGACTTGACGACAGCAATGTCGACAAGTCTCGTGTGGGTGTTGTCTGGGGTTCGGGCATGGGTGGCGTGAAAAGCCTCCAGGATGAGCTCAGTGAGTTCGCCCGTTCCGAGGACGGACAGCCCCGGTTCAGCCCCTATTGGATTCCCAAAGTCATCGTCGACATCTGTGCCGGCCAGATAGCCATGCGCTACGGCCTGCACGGACCAAACTATTGTACCACCGCCGCCTGCGCCACATCGGCTGTAGCCATCGGCGACGCCTTCAACCTCATACGTCTCGGCAAGGCCGAGGCTATGGTGGCGGGCGGTTCGGAATGCGCTGTCATCGAGGCCGGTATCGGCGGATTTGGCAATATGCGCGCCCTCTCCACCCGCAACGACGACCCCAGGACCGCCTCCCGTCCCTTCGACAGGGACCGCGACGGCTTCGTCCTGGGCGAAGGTGCCGGCGCACTCATCCTTGAGGAGTTGGAACATGCCAAGGCGCGCGGTGCCAAAATCTATGCCGAGGTAACCGGCATCGGCCTCTCTGCCGACGCCTACCATATCACCGCCTCGCACCCCGAGGGGCTGGGCGTCATCCAGGCCATGCGCGAGGCTGTGGAGGAGTCGGGCATGGCGCTCACCGACGTGGACCATATCAATACCCACGGCACCTCCACCCCCATCGGCGACATCTCCGAACCAAAGGCCATCAAGGGCCTCTTCGGCGACCACGCCTACCGGATGGCTATCAACTCCACCAAGTCTATGACCGGCCACCTCCTCGGTGCCGCCGGCGCGGTGGAGGCCATCGCAACCATCCTCACTATCAAGAACGGTATCGTCCCGCCCACCATCAACCACTTCACCGACGACCCTGAGATACCGGCTTTCGACTTCACTTTCAACCAGGCCAAGCGCCGCGATGTCGACTTCGCTATCAGCAATGCCTTCGGCTTCGGCGGTCACAACGTCTGCCTAGCCTTCAGAAAGTACTCGTAGCGATGCTCCTTTTCCGCAGGAAAACCGAAAGCAAAGAGTTCTACGCCTTCTTCAAGAATGTCTTCGGATTCACACCGAGGCACACCGAACTCTTCCGCATCGCCCTCACCCACCGCTCGCTTTCCACCAGCCATAAAGGCCATCGTGTCAATAATGAACGTCTGGAATACCTCGGCGACGCCGTGCTGAGTGCCGTTGTGGCCGACTATCTGTACCGGAAATACCCTCTGCAAGGCGAAGGGTTCCTCACCGAGTTGCGCTCCAAAATCGTCAGCCGTGCCAGCCTGAACTCTCTGGCAAAGCAGATAGGTCTGCTCGATTTGATTGACTATCAGCGCAATCAATCCGGCGCGTTCAAGTCCATCGGCGGCGATGCATTCGAGGCATTGGTAGGAGCTATCTACCTGGAGAGGGGCTTCAATGCTACAAAAAAGCTGCTGGTTGAGCGCATCTTGCGTACCTATGTCGATGTGGATACCTTGGCCTCCGCCGACTGGAACTTCAAAAGCAAGCTCATTGACTGGGGGCAGAAGCGGCATAAAAAGGTGTCGTTCGAGATAGTACGTACCTTCACACACGGGCGTGACCACCGCCGGCAGTATGAGAGCCGGGTGCTGATCGATGGGAAACCCCAGCAGTCTGCCATCGAATTCTCAATCAAAGCCTCCGAGCAACTGGCGGCAGAAAAGACCTATAACGCCCTGAAATCCCAAGGTATTATCAAGCAGGCGCAATGAGGTTGTTGCCTGTCATAGTCAGTTCCCTCCTCCTGTGTGGAGTGTCATCGGCCCAGTTTTCCCCCGTTCCCTTCAGTGCACGCAGTGCATCCCTTGGCGGCATACATGCTGTTGATACCGTTTCGCGTCGCATTTCCCTAAGCTACCGCCAGGGGTATGCCATGTCTGGCCTGGCAACCCGCATGCTGGATGCCGCGTGGACACTTGGCAACAGGGGCCGGATAGAAGCCGCATACAGCCACTTCGGCGACGCAATCTACCGCGAACACCAAGCCGTCCTGGGCTATAACCTGAGGCTCTCCGACTGGCTCTCGGCCGGCATACGGGGGGGGTACTTTTGTGTATCTACGGGCGATGCCCACTATGAGGCGCAGCAATGGCTGGCTGCCGAAGCCGGAATACAGGCTCAGTTGAACGAAAGCCTGACGCTGTATGCCGAGGGTGGCAGTAGGCAATGGGACAGATCAAAGCCCTGGCTGGCGCGTATCGGTGTGGAATACCATGCCGTTATGGGGCTGACCACCGTGGTGGAACTGGACAGCGACGAGCATACCCGCCTGAGGGCCGGGGTGGAATACTGTTACCGCCGCCACTATTTCCTCCGCACCGGTCTCGCCACCCGCCCCCTCACTCTGGCCTTCGGCTTCGGCGCCCGTCTGGGCATCTACGGCATCGACCTCGCCATTGAGCGCCATGAATACCTCGGCTTCACCCCGCAAATCTCCCTTTCCGTATGTCCATAGTGCGTCGTATTGTGCTGATATTGACGCTGATGCTGCCTGTGCTGGCCACGGCGCAGGTGGAGGATGCCATAGAACAATGGCTCACCGAAGAGGGTTCCGAAGTGGCCGCCGCCGAGCTCAGCGACCAGCTCCTGCAGTTCCGCCTGGAACCTGTCAACGTGAACGACACCCTCGCCCTGGCCACCCTCCCCTTTCTTTCCCCGTTTCAAATCAAGGCTTTGCGCAATTATATCATGCTCTACGGCCAGTTGCTCAGCGTGGCCGAGCTGCACATGGTGCCAGGCTTCGACAGTTCTGTGGTGGCCCTCTTGGAACCCTTCGTGGAGACGAAGCCCTATGCGGAGGGCAACCGCATGGAGTGGTGGCGCGGACATCACACCATCGTGAGCGGCATCGGAGGCACCGTAGAGGAGGCCGAGGGCTACCGCAACGGCAACTACGAGGGCGACCGCCTGCACGCCCTCTTCACCTACACCTATAAATACAGGAACCACGTCAGCCTCCGCCTCAGCGCCGACAAGGACCCCACCGAGCCATGGGGACGGGGCAACTACTACGGCTACCACCTCATGCTGCGTGATATTGGCCGTTTGAAAACCCTCGTCGTCGGACGCTACAACCTGCAGTTCGGACAAGGGGTGACCCTCTGGACCGGCCTCGCGCCGTTCAACCTCACGGGCTCCTCGCCGGTGCGCTATGCCTCGGGGGTGCGTCAGGCGGGCGTGTTCAACGAACAGGACTGGCAGCAGGGCCTGGCCACCACCGTCGCCCTCGGGCATGGCCTTGACCTCTCGGCCTTCGGCTCGCGCACCGACGGGGAATGGCTGGGCGGACTGCACGGCACCTTCAGGCACGGCAACCTCGTCGCGGGCCTTACCGCCGTGGGCACCTGGCTGGACGACAGCCTCTCCCTGCGCGACTATGCCTACAACCGGACCTACTTCCGCGGCGACCGCACGCTGAACCTCGGCCTCGACGCCCTCTACCAGCGCGGCCCCCTGCTGCTCTTCGGCGAGGTATCCGTGGGGCACAACGGCCGCATGGCAGGCATCGGCGGACTGCGCGTGAGCACAGGCGGAGGCAACAGCTTCGGCATCACCGCCCGCCACTACGACCCCCTCTACCACAACCTCCACGCACAGGCCTACTCCCTCTCCACCACCCGCAACGAACAGGGCCTCACACTCGACGCGCGCCTCCGGCTGCCCCTGCGGCTGACGTCACTGTTAAGTGTTGATATCCACCGCTTCCCGTCGCTGAAATACGCCGCCTACAGTCCCACCACCGGAGCATGGCTGCGGGCACAATTGAGTCGTCCGCTGGGGCGACGCACGGAGGCCGAAGTGCGATACGCCTGGCGACGCAAGGAACGCAACGTGCCTAATCTGGACAGCACCCTCTACCTCGGCGAGCGCACCCTGCGGCGGCAGCTGCAACTCCAACTGCGCCACCGCCTAGGCCCCTGGCGCTTCACCACCAGGGCCGTGGCGGCATGGTTCGACCCCGAGCGCGCCGAACGGCAGTTCGGATGGCTGCTCGCACAGGAGGTTCGCCACACCTCCCGCCGATGGCAGCTGGCAGCGCAGGCCGCCCTCTTCGATATCGGCGGCTACTACGCCCGCATCTACCTCAGCGAGAGCAACCTGCAGTACCAGTTCTCCATCCCCAGCCTCAACGGACGCGGAGGGCGGCTCTCGGCGGTGCTGCGGTACGACATCACCGAGTCGCTGAACCTCGGAGCCAAATACACCCTCACCGCCTACCCCGACCAGGAGTACATCGGCACCGGCGATGCCCGTACCGACGGCAACCTCCGACAGACGTGGCACTTACAGCTCCGCTGGATGATCGATGGACGGAGGTAATCCTCAGCCCCTCATCCAGTTACAAATCCGCACAATTTTCCGCCCCAAACCCGCCAAAACACCCCAAATGGCAGGTTTGCAACAGCATGATTACCAGTACGTAAGAGGCACCCTCTTCTTCCCCTCTTCTTCCCTACTTCTACCCAGGTAGGAGCGTGGAGAGACTATCAATCCTGCCCTCTAGTTCGGATGCAGAGACGGAGTTGAGTAAGGTGAAGGCAAACCACTTCCTCCCGAGGTCCTTCATTGAGGCTCCGATAAGATATACTTCGCTGTCGATCAGCAAAAAGCGGTCGTGCGATTTGCTGAACTCCATGATTTTGATGTCGGGGTATTGGGCGTTGTGGCGTTGCAGGTCAGTCCGGAACTGGCGGCTTGGATGTGAAGTGTAGATTACGGCCTCGACACCGGGAGCACGCTTGTCCAGAAGTGCCAGCACAGTGTCGTCCACATAGTTGTCAATCAATGCAATCCTCTTTTGGGCCTTGCGGATTAGGTCGGAGGCAAACCGATAGGCATCGAACACCTGTCCGTCGAAAAAGATACCTTGTTGAGGCTGGCTGCCGGAGTCAAGCCGTTGGAACACCTGGTCGATGCGGCGGTCGGTTTCCAGCTGGTGCATTTCCAGCGAGGCCAGCCGCTGGAAGACATGGGCGTTGGTGGCAAGGAAATGGCGCATGGACGAGAAGGCTCTCATGATGCGGATATTGACCTCGATGGCGGTGTCGGAGCGCAGAATACCGCTCAGCATGGCGATGCCGTTTTCAGTGAAGGCATGCGGCAGGTAGCGCGAGCCACCCCAACTTGAGGTGCCATTTTGGCATCTCAAGTCGGAAAGCTCTTCGCTCGATAATTCAAACATGAAGTCCTCGGGAAATCGCCCGATATTACGCTTCACCTGCCTGTTCAAATAACTGGTTTCCACTCCATAAAGCTGTGCAAGGTCGCTGTCGAGCATCACCTGGCAATTCCTGACAACATAGATTAGGGTTTCAATATTCGCCGTCTTGAGGTGCCAATTTGGCATCTCAAGGGCTTGGGTGTCCTGGAGTGCGACTGTTCCTTTCTTTTTCGCCATGATGAAATGATATTGTATCATGCGTAACGCGACCCCTCCCAAATTATTGTACGACAGGGCCTGGCCGCCCCCGCAGAAACAAAAATTTTGCCGTGTGGGAAAAAGTGTGTACTTTTGCAGTCGGATTAGCACATACGGATTCGTACAATGCAGACATTTGTAGATATAGAGGACGAGGTCCTGCAGGACGACCTTCCGGCGGAGCAGCGCGCCTACTGGAGCAATGTAATCGCCACGGCGCACCATGCCCCCGTAGCTCCCGAGGCGTGCCTGACGCACGAGGAGTACTGGTCGCGGCTCAAAGAGGCTGTAAACCGGCACTATGAATGAGTACACGCTAAGGTACCACCCCGACACGGAGCACGACTTCGGTGCGATGGTGGACTTTATCTGTAGGCACAGCACACGCGAGCACGCTCTGCGCTACGTAGAGAGGCTGAAAGCCGAGGTGGCGGAACTGGCATGGCTGGCAGACGCCCTGCGCCCGAGCGACTACACCATCCCCCGTCTTTTCCATCCGCAGGCGAAAGTCCTGCACACCAGGAACCGCAAGTGGAGCGTCGTGTTCCATGTGGAAGGGCGGTATGTGATAGTGGACAGAATCATCCCCTCGGCGATGATAGCCTACTGACAGCCAGCGATAAACATGCGTAAAAGGAGGGAATTCCCCCTCCGCAGGACACCCTGCATGGCAAAGCATGAGAAACAAAAATTTTGCCGTGTTGGAAAAAGTGTGTACTTTTGCAGTCGGTTTCGGCCGTAGCGGCCGCAGCCGAAAGTGAACTAAACAACGAAGCGTTATGCTCGTTCTTGTAATTGGGAATGTGAGAGTTTTCAAGATACACAAGAAGAGTGTAATGGTTCTCGCTGCTTTGCGTGGACTGTTTGCATCTTTTTATGTATCTGGGCATTCTCTCACAGCCTCCAATTATCGAAGAATGCTGGTTTCCTTTCGATTGTAGTTGACATAGGCTGTAATATTGTCAGTTACTATTGATTGCAAAAGTAATACATTTTCCTGACATGGCAAAATATTTTTTTACCTGCCTTTTCTTTGCACAACGGCGATGCACCCCGCGGATGAATCCACAATGTGCGTTCAGCCACCCTCAATACAATAAAACGACTGAAGGCGCGTTATGAAGAAATATGAAGGTACTGCTGCTTGGAGCGACGGGGCTGCTGGGGCACAATGTGCTGCGGCAGCTGGCGGACGGGGGCCACGGGGTTGTGGCCCTGGTGCGCCGTGCCGGAGGCATAGGCATGGAGGGACCGTGGGAGGTGCGCGAGGGGTCGCCGCTGGACTACGGGACCCTGCGGGCCGCCGCCGAGGGCTGTGACGCCGTCATCAACTGCATCGGCACCACCGATATGTCCCTTCGCCACTACGAGGACTACCTGCCCGCCAACCGCGACCTCTGCCGGCTGCTGGTGCGGCTGCTGGAGGAGATGCCGGGCGTGAGGGTGCTGGTGCACACCTCGACCGTGAACACCATCGGCTACGGCACCGCCGCCGCGCCCGCCGACGAACGGAACCCGATGGAGAAGCCCTTCCTCGGCAGTTACTATGCCGACAGCAAGCGCGAGGGCGAGGTGCTGCTGCTGGAAGCCGCCAGCCGGCTGACGGACAGGCATATAGTTGTAGTCAATCCCGGCTTCATGCTGGGGGCGTGGGATGCCAAGCCCTCCAGCGGACGCATGCTGCTGGCAGCCTACGGAAAACCCCTCATGTTCGCCCCCAAGGGCGGCAAGGCGTTCGTGCACGTGCAGGATGTGGCGCAAGCCCTGATCCATGCCCTCGAGCGGGGCAGAAGCGGCGGACGCTACATAGCGGTGAACAGCCACGCCTGCCTGACCATCAGGGAACTATACCGGCTGCAGGCCGAGATATGCGGCTATAGGCAGACCATCCTCTCCCTGCCCGACTGGCTGCTGTTGGCGGCCGGCAGGGTGGGGGACCTGGCGCGTGCCCTGGGTCTGAAGACCGAGGTCAGCACACGCAACGTGAAACAGCTGATGGTGCGGGAATACTACGACAACCACCTGGCCGTGAGCGAACTGGGGATGCAGGAAACCCCCGTCGCGCAGGCCATCGAGGACTTCCACCAATGGAGAAACAAACACACAAGGATATGAAACACATTGCATTGCTCGTGGCCGCGGCGCTGCTGGTGGCCGCCTGCGGAGGACGCCAGAACGAGGCGCTCTCCAAGAAGAGCTCCTCCGGCAAGACCCAGGAGGTGCTGCTGGCCGCCAACCAAGGCCAGTACAGCGGTGCCGCCAAGGCCCTGCTGGACTCCATCTTCAAGCAACCCCAAGGCTGCCTCCCCCAGCCGGAACCGCGCTTCGACGTGGTGAACATCCCCGTCTCCTCGCTCAAGAACACCCAGATGTACCAGATGCACAGGAACATAGTGGTCTGCGAGGTCGCGCCGGACAATCCCGACAGGGTCTTCATCAGCCGTGACCGCTGGGCGGAGCCGCAGGTGGTGGTGGAGGTGATGGCCAAGAGCGACACCTCGCTGCAACGCCTGCTGCGCCGCCACGAACCCCAAATCATCGACGCCATCATCGACGCCGAGCACCTGCGCATCGAGCGTGCCTTCCGCAATGTGCGCAATGTGGATCTCATGCAGCGCGTCAAGGACAAATTCGGCTTCCAGATGACCTTCAGCGAGGACTTCCGCTGGGCCACCGACGACGACGGCTTTGCCTGGATACGCAAGGAGACGAAGGACATCAGTCTCGGTGTCCTCATCAACGTCACCCCCTACAAAAACCAAGAGCAGCTTTCTTTCGACAAAATCCATAACCGCCTGGATACCATCATGCGTCGCCACGTGCCCTCCCCCTCGGCGGACGGCTACATGGGCACCGAACGCCGCGTGGACTTCGAGACGCGCAAAGTGGACTTCAAGGGCAGCACCTACTGCATTGAGACCCACGGCCTCTGGCGCCTGATGGAGACCACCGACCGCATGGGAGGCCCCTTTGTGAGCTACTCCATGCTCTCGCCCGACGGCCGCGACATCATCGACCTCATCGGCTACGTCTACGCCCCGCGGTTCAACAAGCGCGACTACCTCATGCAGGTGGAGGGAATATGCAACTCACTCAAATGGCAATAGCGTGAAAACAAGACTCTTGACGGTTGCCATATTGCTCCTGTCGCCCCTGCTGGCGTGGACGCAGCGGCAGGACCTGCTGAGCCGCAGCGAACTGCTGCTGGGCGGCGGCGGGATGTTCTACATCGGCGACCTCAACAACCAGAGCGCCCTCACCATCCCCCGCGGTGCCGGAAGCGCAGGCTTCAGGGTGCGGCTGGACAACCGGTGGGCCTTCCGCCTGCAGGCCACCTACGGCCTCCTCGCCAGTGGAGACAAAGACTATATCCCCCTGCGCAACCTCCACTTCCGTTCCGACCTGTGGGAGGCGGCGGTCGTGGCGGAATTCAACTTCGCCCCCTTCGGCCCCATGCCCACCGACCGCCGCTGGACCCCCTACCTCTTCGGCGGCTTGGCGGTGTTCCACTTCAACCCCCAGGCCAGCATCGCAGAGCCCGGCGGCGGCATCCGCTGGGTGGACCTGCAACCCCTCCACACAGAGGGGCAGGGCTCCGCGGCCTATCCCGACCGGCGCGTCTACCGCCTCACCCAGGTGTCGCTGCCGTTCGGCCTGGGTATCAAATGGAGGCTGGGCAAGCACTTCAGCCTTGCGGCAGAGTATGGCTTCCGCAAGACGTGGACCGACTATCTGGACGACGTGAGCACCACCTACGCAGATCACAGCACCCTGCAGGCCAACGCATCGGACGGTCCCCTGGCCGTGCAACTGGCCGACCGCAGCGGCGAGGTGGAACCGGGCTATGTGAATGCCCCGGGCATCAAGCGTGGCGACGACTCGCTCGACGATTGGTATGCCTACCTCCACGTATCCTTGGGCATCAGCCTGGAGACCCTCTTCGGATGGATGAGGACAAAACGTTGCAAAAACTAAATCCCCAACAATATGATTACTCTGGAACAGATTGACAAAGAGCGCGTTCCGCAGCATGTAGCCATCATCATGGACGGCAACGGCCGCTGGGCCATGAAGCAACAGCACGAGCGTATCTTCGGCCACCGCAACGCCTTCACGGCGGTGCGCCAGGCGGTGGAGGCGGCGGTGCAGACGGGGGTGCGATACCTCACCCTCTACACCTTCAGCACCGAGAACTGGAACCGCCCGCAAGCCGAGGTGGACGGCCTGATGGAACTGCTGATAAAAGCCGTCGAGGAGGAGACCAAGACCTTGATGGACAACAACGTGCGCCTTGCCATGATCGGCGACCTGCAGCGCATCCCCGAGCGGTCGCGGACAATGTTGCAGCGCTGTATGAACCAGACCGCCGGCAACACCGCCATGACACTCGTCCTGGCCCTGAGCTACAGTTCGCGCTGGGAGGTGGCCGAGGCGTTGAGGAAAATCTGCCGCAAGGGGCTCGACCCGCAGGACATCAACGAGGAGACCCTTCGCCACTACCTCGCCACCCGCGACTATCCCGATCCCGATCTCCTGATACGCACCGGCGGTGAAATCCGCATATCGAACTTCCTCCTCTGGCAGATGGCCTACACCGAGTTCTACTTCAGCGAGCAGCTCTGGCCCGACTTCCGGCACGAGGACTTCTACGCCGCCCTCCACGAGTACCAGAGCCGCCAGCGGCGCTTCGGGAAAACCGGCGCACAGGTGGAGCAGAAAATGGCTTGACAGGCTCCAAACGGCAGGTTTTCGGAAGGCTGATTTCCAGGGTGTTGGATGTATCATGTTCTTCCCCTCTCCTTCCCCCCGAGGAGTGCACCTGGGGCGGGGCAGGGGAGCGGCCGGAGGCACGGAGGAAAAAAAATTGCATGCATGTATAATAATTCGCGCGTAAGGGAGTTATTGTAGGGTTAAGTGAAAAAATTGATGAAACAGACCAAGAAACTATTGCTGCTTGTGGCCCTGCTGTGCGGGATGCCGTTGCTGGCTGATGCACAGACGGTTGTGGGCGGTGATGTGGAGTACGACTTTGACTATCTGACTCCCAAGACATACGAAATCGGCGGCATCTCCTACGAGGGGGCCGAGAGTTTCGACACGCGTGTGGTGCAGCTCGTGGCCGGCCTGCAGGTGGGCGACAAGGTGAAGCTGCCGGGCGACAAGATCTCGGGGGCGATAGAGAACCTGTGGAAGCAGGGGATGTTCGAGGATGTGCAAATCCGCGTCACCCGCATCCAGGGCAACCTGGTTTTCCTGAAGATTGTGCTCAAGGAGCGTCCGCGCATGGAACGCTTCAACTTCACCGGCGTGAAGAAAGGCGAGGACAAGAAGCTGCGCGAGCAGATCAAGATGGTTACGGGCGACGTGGTGACGGAAAACCTGCTGCGCACCTCGTCGAACAAAATCAAGGGCTACTACATCGACAAGGGCTACACGCGCGTGGAGGTTACCCCCACCACGGTGGCCGACGACTCCACCGGGCGCCTCACGGTCACCTTCAACGTCAAACGCGGCAAGAAGGTGAAGGTGGAGCGGCTGGCCTTCGAGGGCAACAGCGAGCTCTCGACCCCCGAGCTGCAGAGCAAGATGCGGAAAACGCGCGACGTGCACTACCGCAAGCGCCTGTGGTCCAATCCGAAGCAGTTCTGGAAACTGCGCCTCTTCACCAAGCCGTTCTGGAAAAAATCGCGCTACATCGAGAACGACTTCCGCGAGGACCTCGACAACGTGGTGGCCTACTACAACGAGCTGGGCTACCGCGACGCGCGCGTGGTGAGCGACAGCGTCTGGACGGCCCCCAGCAAGAAGGCCGACCAGGAGCGCCTCAACGTGAATGTCAAGGTCCACGAAGGCCGCAAGTTCTACTTCCGCAACATCACCTTCTCCGGCAACACCGTCTACAGCGACGACCAGCTCCGCCGCGCCCTGCGCATCGAGAAAGGCGACCCCTACAACAAACAGCTTCTCGAGACCAACCTCACCTATAACCCCTCGGGCTCGGACATCACGTCGCTCTACATGGACAACGGCTACCTCTTCTTCCGCGCCATGCCGATAGAAGTGGCCGTGCAGGACGACAGCATCGATATCGACATCCGCATCATCGAGGACAAGCAGGCCCGCATCCGCAACGTCTCCATCGAGGGCAACACCATCACCAACGACAAAATCATCATGCGCGAGCTGCACACCCGCCCGGGCGACCTTTTCAGCCGCGAGGCCCTGATGCGCAGCCACCGCGAACTGCTGGCGCTCAAGTTCTTCAGGGAAGAGTCCGTCCGCCCGGAACCCCACCCCAACCCCGAGGACGGCACGGTGGACATCGTCTACAAGGTGGAGGAAGGCAACACCAGCCAGATCAACCTGCAGGGCGGCTACGGCGCCGGTATGTTCATCGGCCAGGTGGGCCTCCAGCTGAACAACTTCAGCCTCCGCAACGTCTTCAACCCCGAAGGCTGGGTGCCGCTGCCGGCCGGCGACGGACAGAAGCTGTCGCTCAACGCCACCACCAACGGCAGCTCCTACTACTCGTTCAGCGCCTCCTTCACCGAACCCTGGCTGGGCGGCAAGCGCGCACAGTCGCTCACAGGGCAGATATATCACACGTTCATGAGCAACGGCCTGTGGTACAAGAAGGACAACCTCAGCTACTACAGCCTCCAGATCACCGGCGCGGGCCTGAGCTTCTCGAAACGCCTCAAATGGCCGGACGACTACTTCTTCATCTCCCACGGCATCTCCTACAAGCACTACATACTGGACAACTACAGCAGCCTCTCCACCCTCTTCACCGACGGCTCGGCCAACGACCTGAGCTACTCCATCTCCCTCGCGCGCAACTCGTTCGATTCCCCCTACTACACGCGCAGCGGCTCTGAAATCTCCATCAGCGCCTTCTTCACCCCGCCCTACTCGCTCCTCAGCGGCAAGGACTACGGCGACCCGTCGGTCACCCCGCAGGACAAGTTCCGCTGGGTGGAATACTACAAGGTGAACCTCCGCGGCACCTGGTACACCAACGTGGTGGGCAACCTGGTGCTCAGCACCCGCTTCCGTTTCGGCTGGATGGGCTACTACAACAAGGACATCGGCCAGGCCCCCTTCGGCCGCTACTTCCTGGGAGGCGACGGCCTCTCCTCGTGGATGCTCGACGGACGCGAGGTGATTCCCCTGCGCGGCTACGAGAACAACTCCCTCAGCCCACTCACCGGCGGCTCGGTGTTCGACCGCTTCACCATCGAACTCCGTCACCCCATCGTCGAGAGCGGCCAGGCCACCATCTGGGTCCTCGGCTTCCTCGAAGGCGGCAACTGCTGGGACGACATCTCGCAGTTCCAGCCCTTCAAGATGTACACCTCCGCCGGCATCGGCGCGCGCTTCTTCCTCCCCATGCTGGGCCAGATAGGTGTCGACTGGGGCTACGGCTTCTCCGGCCCCACCGGCGGCAGCCAGTTCCACTTCTCCATCGGACAAAGCCTTGACTAATACCATGAATATCCGACCCCACATACTGGCCCTCCTCCTGCTCCTCGCCCCCCTTCCGGCCGCGGCGCAGAAGTACGCCTCCGTCAATACGGACTACATCCTCAAGAGCATCCCCGACTACGCCAACGCCCAGCAGCGGCTGGACAAGTACGTGGAGGGATGGCAGAAGGAACTCTCCGACCAGGTGGCTGAACTCGAGGCCATGCGCGTCTCCTACGAACAGGAGAGCTACCTCCTGCCGGACAACCTCAAACGCCGCCGCCAGGAGGAGATAAAATCCAAGGAACAGGAGATTCACGAACTGCAGCAGCAGCGCTTCGGCGCCGGGGGCGACCTCGACAAGAAGCGCGCCGAACTCCTGCAACCCGTGCTGAACCGCGTCTACTCCATGATTGAACGCGTGGCCAACGAGAAGAACTACGCCATGGTGTTCGACAAGTCCGGAAGCCCCACGCTGCTGTTCGTCAACAAGAAGTACGACATCAGCAACGAGGTGCTCGAACTGCTGGGCTACAAACCCGAGGCCGCCACCGAGCAGCCCCAGGGCCAGCAGCAGAAGGACCGCCGGCCCTCCAACCCCGAAATGCGACGCCCCGAGCGCATGCCCGACGGCATGATGAACCGCTCCGACCGCCGCTCCGCCACCCCTATGCAGAATAAACTCAAATAACAATACCAACAAATGAAAAAGACCCTCATCGCAATGGTTGCCTGCCTCCTCCTCTGTGGCGGCACCGCAATGGCTCAGAAGAGCCCGAAATTCGGACACATCAACTCCAACGACCTTATGCAGATCATGCCCGGCCGCGACTCGGCACAGACGGTGCTGCAGGCCGAGGTGCAGGAACTCGAGAACACCCTCAAGTCCATGCAGAGCGAGATGGAGAAGCGCTACAACGAGTACATGGAAAACCAGGCTGGATGGACCGAACTCATCCGCAACACCAAGCAGCGTGAGATCCAGGACATGGGCGCTCGCATCCAGGACTTCCAGGAGAATGCCCAGAAGCAGCTCCAGCAGCGCGAGGCCGACCTGCTCAAGCCCATCATCGACCGCGCCAAGAAGGCCATCGAGGACGTGGCTCGCGAAGGCGGCTACACCTATATCCTCGACTCCGGCACCGCCGCCGTGCTCTATTCGCAGGACAGCGACGACATCATGCCCCTCGTGAAGAAAAAGTTGGGGCTGAAATAGGCATCCCCAACGCAATCCATAGCCGCGCCGGTAGCCCGACGCGGCTTTTTTGTGGCCTGACCCACAGCGTCTTGCCCCTGTCGGGTTCTTCCCTGCCTCTTCCCCCCCAAGGGTGCCGGAGGGGTGGGGGAGAAATGTTAAAGTTTTGTTAAAAAATCGCGCTTCGCGATTTTGGCCTTATTTTATATATATAAGGTTTTTTGTCTCACTCAAATCATTTTTTTATGGCAAAGTTGCAAGAAGGCATTCTCGGGCCTTTCACCGGGAAGGTGGGTACCGTTGTGGGGTACCTTTGGAAGGGGCGCGCCGTGGTGCGTGCCTACAGTCGCCGTGTCCGCTATCCGAACACCGAAGGGCAGCAGGCGGAGCGTAACTGGTTTGTGCGCATGGTGCGTTTCGCCGCCGAAGCGCGTCCGGCGTTGCTGCTGGGACTGCGCGACGCCGCGGCCCGCGGGCAGATGACCGAGGGCAACCTCTTCGTGAAGCGCAACAAGGGCTGCTTCGCCCTGGACGGGAGCGTCGACTACAGCCGCCTCCTCTTTTCCGAGGGACCCACGGCGCCGGTGCGGTTCGAGGGATGCGAGGTGGATGCAGGCCAGGTGCTGCGTGTGCGCTACGGCCGCGGCGGCGGTCGAGGCGGCGACGCGGTGTATGTCTATGCCTACTGCCCCCAGAGCGGGCAGGGGCTCCTTTCGGCCGCGGCGCGGCGCGACGACGGAACTCTGGCCATGCTGTTGCCCGACGAGTGGCGCGGCTGCAGGCTGGAGGTCTACGGCTTCGCTGTGGACGCGGCGGGGCGCGCCTCGCGCTCGGTGTGGCTGCAGGCGGACCCTGCCGAGGCTTCGCAGTCGGCGGCAGGCAACAAAAAAGGGACGGAGCCCGAGGCTCCGTCCCTGAAGGCAGTGGTCAGTGCTGCGGTCACTGCTGACGTTTGCGCGTCCAGCGTTCCACAATCTCCTCCGTCACAGGCGTGCGGAGAATCAGCATGGCCATACGGTTGTACTCCTGCGGTTCGTATTCGGTGATACCGCCGACGGGCACCTGGATGAGCTGGTTGGGGTCGACGTCGAAGTCCTTGACCAGCATGTTGTAGGTGACGCCGCAACGTTTGCCGGACAGCCACTGGTTGTGCGGGATGGAGCCCGTGAGCGAGTCGGCGGCGCCGATGAGGTAGAACTCAAGCGTGTCGTCGAGCTGCTTCATCTTGCGGGCGAAGTGCTGCAGGCGCTGGCGGGCGTTGTAGTCGATGTCGTACTTGTCCAGCTTGAAGTAGATGACCGTGGAGGGGAGGTTCAGAATCTCGTTCACACCCATCAGCTCGTCGAAGATATTGACGGGGGTGCCGGTGGGCTTGGGAGCCTCGGCGAGGCGCTTCTCGAGGGCGTCGATGCTGTCTTGCAGACGGGCGAGGTTGGCCAGGTGGTCGCGGTTGAGGTCGTCGGCCAGGTCTTCCAGCGAGTCGCGCTGGCGATAGAGGTCGTCAAGACGGGCGGGGATGCCGGAGAGGTAGTCGTAGGAGCCGAGGGTCTCGAAGCCCCAGTCGCGCACCTGGTCGTGGCCGCCGGTCTCGGGATTGTACTTGTTGAAGTCGCGCAGGATGTTGTACTTCAGGCCGAGGTAGACCGAAGGAATCCAGTCCACCACGCGGTGCTTGTGGGGAGCTTCGGGGTGGTCCTGCGTGTAGGTCCAGTCGATGGTGCCGCGGGTGCCCAGGATTTCGGCCGCCAGGTTGATGGAGAGCCACGGTCTGGCATAGTATTCGCCCATCACGCCACCGGTGAAGGTGAGCTCTTTGTTCCAGCGCATGTCGCCGTTCTTGTAGTCGGGGTTGGCGTTCTTCTCGTTGATCTGTTTTTTGAACAGCCAGGCACCGCCCATTCCGATGGGGGTGTAGACATGGAAGTGGCGGCGTTTGCCACGCTCGTAGCCATGGAGGAAGTTGGTCCAGTCGAGGGTGACCAATGCCGTGGCCGAGATGCCGTGCATGAACTGCCAGTGGTAGAATTGGTCACCGGAAAGACTGTTAGGGTAGTAGGAGGGCAACTCCGCATCCGAGGGATCGTCCGGATCCAGCCACGGGTTCTTGGCATAGAGGCCCTGGCTGTGCACCGTGAAGTAGTTGGCACGCAGCGAGACAGCCACATCGGGAATGACCCACTTACCCACCTCGATGCGGGCACCCCAGTTGGGTTTGAACTTGTCGTGGTACATGTAGTTCCAACGGGCATCGGCATCCTGTTCGTTGCCGATAAAGGTCTGAATACCACCGCTGAAGTTAATCCACCAGTTGTCAAACGGCGAAGCAATCAAGTAGGCCAGCGTGTCGCGGTCTACACCGAGGCGTATCCACTTCCGGTTGCGCTGGTACTCTTGGGCGGAAATTGTCGCCGTCGTGATTAGTAGCAGTAAAATTGCAAACGCTTTTTTCATGTAGGTTGTATTTTTATTGTTATTATTTCTTTATTTTCGTGAATATATGGTGTTCCCTATGTGTTGGCTTCCTGTTCGGACTCGAAGTCCTTGTCCTCGCGCTCGTCGTCGTTCCCGTAGCCATAGCCGTAACCGTAGCCATAGCCGTAACCATACCCGTAGCCATAGCCGTATCCGTAGCCATACCCATAGCCGTACTTCTTCTCGTAGGGCGTGAGCTTCTTGTACTTCACATCGTTCAGCACCAGGGCCAGGTTGGGGAAGGAATGGTCTTTGTACATCTCGTCGATGGTGCCGAGCATGCGCTTGTCGAAGCGGTTGGCGCGGATGACGAAGATGGTGTTGTCCACCAGGTGCTTGATGATATCGGTGTCGACCACCAGCCCGGTGGGGGCCGTGTCGAGGATGATGTAGTCGTATTCCTTGCGCATCTCCGCCATCAGCTTGTCGATACGTCCGTTGCTGAGCAATTCGGTCGGGTTGGGCGGGATGGGGCCGGTGAAGAGCGAATCCAGACCGGCATTGATGATGTCCTTCTTGATAAGCGTGTGCCAGTCGTCCACCTTGCCGACCAGGTAGTTGGAAAGGCCCGCATGTTTGCGCGAGTAGAAAAGACGTGTCAGGGAGCCGCGGCGCAGGTCGAGGTCAATGATGATGGCGCGTTTGCCGGTCAGGCCGATACCGGTGGCGATGTTCGAGGAAATGAAGGTCTTGCCCATGGCCGGCATCAACGAAGTGAACATGATGACACGGGCTTGGTCGTCGTCGCCTACCTTGCCGAGGAAGTCCAGCTTGGCGCGCAGCAACCGGAACGATTCCGACATGGTGTCGTAGTCGTGGTCGGAGACAACCAGGTCGCGGTCGTCGTCCTTCTCGCGCGAAGGTATCTCGCACAGGAACGGGGTGGAGGTCACCGCCGCCACATCGCTGTGGAATTTCACCTTCGTGTCGAGCAGCATGCGCAGCAGGTAGATACCTACGGGGATGGCCAGGCCGATCAGCAGGCCGGTCATGGTGGTCTTCGACTCGTTGGGGGCGATAGGTGTGCGGTTGATACGCGCGGGATCTAATATCTTACCGTTGGGCTCGATGGAAGGTTGGCTAATCATCAGCTCCTCGCGGCGACCCAGCAGCTGCACATAGAGCTGCTCCTTGATTTTCTGCACACGCTCCACATTGTCTATATAGATCTGCTGCTGTGGCACCTGGCTCATCTTCGAGGCAGCCTGTGATGCCACTATCTGCGTCTCCGCCAGGCGTTCCTGCAGCATCCCTATATATCCGTCCAGAAGGCGGTTCATATTGGAACGTAGGTTCTTCAGTTCGTCCAACTTGGCCTTCACCACAGGGCTGTTGGGACTCTGGTATTTGTCCAAATCCAGCACCAGCGCGTTGTGGTGGGCGATGAGATCCCTGATATTGGCATCGTTCAGTTCAATGGTGGGGGGGATGAGGTGGGTGTTGTCAAGAGAGGAATTGAGCTGGGCCAGATAGCGAGCCTGCGAAAGCTGTTTGCGCAGACGCTCAATCTCTTCCGACGACTGTATGCTCGAAGCCAGGTAGGTCTCACCCAGGGAACGTACATTCAGCAGGTTGTTCTCGCGTTTGAAGTGGGCCAGAGCATTCTGCTGTATGCCCAGGTCGGTCTGCAGCAGTGAAATACGTCCATTGATGAAGTCGTAGGTCTCTGCTATGATGCGCTTCTTGTCATTGACAGCATCATTATTATATACCTTAATAGCCTCGTTGATGATTTCCGTGGCCCTGATGGGCGAGGCGTCGTTGATGGAGATGCTGATGATGGAGTTGCTTTCATCGGGACGGAACACGCGCAAGGCACCGCGGTAGCGGTCGGCAGCTGCGTTGAGGCTGGTGTGGGTCACCGTGATGGGTACATCCTTGTAGCTGTCGGTGAAGAACCAGGTCTTGTGGGCAACAATGCGTCCAAAGGGGGTGGCAATCGTGTCCTCGAAGGGAACTGTCATTGGGGAATAGCCAGCCTGGCTGATTTCAAGGCTGTTGTCGTCTTTGATGGTGGCGATGAAGTTGGTGTTGAGTTCCTCGTCGTCATCCACAAAATCAATGGTGAACGGCGACTCGCCATAGAGGTCTTTCGTGCGGTTGACAAAGCGGGTCTTGGTAGTGTAGTAAATATTCAGTTTTAGGGTTTTAGCCACTTCCGTAAGGGCCGACTTGGAGGTGAATATCATCATCTCGTTGTTCACCGAACTGTTGTAGAGAGGGCTGCGGGAGAACATGTTCTTGATGGAAACCTCGCGCAGGGTGGCATCGTCGCTGGTAGCGGTGGCTTTCCTGATGAGAAGACGTGCGTTGCTGGTATATACGCGGTTCTGCTGGCGCACGTGGAAGCCGGCGATGGCAGCACCTATGGCACCGCATATCACCAGCCAGTGCAGGTTGCGCAGGATGATGAAGAGAATGTCCTTGACATGTATCTTCATCGCTGGCTTCTTGTCTTCCAGGAACGAGGCTTCTGTATGGATGTTGTTTTCTTCGGCCATGGATGTCGTTTATTTGCTGATGGAGCGGTATAGGGCGAATGAAGTAATCAAAGAGGCGAGGGAGGCAAAGGTGCCAATCATACCTGTCCAGAAGCTGAACTGCTGGAGGGCGGTGGGGACACCATAGGCTTCAACGATAATGAAATCGTTCTGTTGCAGCATATAGAAAGGATCCTTGAATACCTCGGTAGAGCGGGGGTCGAGATAGCGCATCACCATCTTTCCGTTGATTTCGCGCATGACGCCAATCTTGTCGCGGCGTGTGTAGTTGTCCAGACCTCCCATACGAGCAAGCACCTCCATGAAGGGGGCCTTCTCGTCAGGGATGTTGATGACGCGACCACGGCCGTCGGGGCCAAGGTAGAATATCTTGAAGTTGGTAAAATGAGCGATGACGATGGGGTCTTCCAGATACCCGCCCTCGCGAAGCATGGTGGTGAGGGTGTCCTGCAGACGGAGTCTGGTGAGACCTGCCACATGCACCTTGCCGAGCACCGGAAGTAGTATGTCGCCGTTGATATCCACCATGTTGTCTCCATCCAGTTTGTTGAAAGGGGTTGTCAGTTCCTGCCTTACGCTGGATGTGCTTACCCTGATGGAGAGTTTGTCGTAGGGGGCAATGACTGCCTCGAATTTGTCCTCAATCTGTATTTGGCTCCCATGGGTCATATCCTGCAGGTAGTTGATGCGTCTGGGAGTGATGCAAGAGGTGGCAGACACTACAACGAGCAGTGTCAGGACGAGGCTCTTTATATGGCGCAGGCTCTTCATCTTGGTGTTTTGTTTGTGCTTTTGTGCGCTTTCTTGTATATATTCACTAAATGCGGGCGGCGCATTAAAAATCGTGCAAAAGTACGAAATATTTTTCACATAGGGATAAATATTTACTATTCGTACATGAAAATGGTTGTAATTTAAATAGTTATGAGCGTATTTTTTTGTATGTTGCAGGTGTTTCCGGGATGAAATGTGGCTGTTTTTGAGGAATGTTTTTTGAATTTTTCGGGTATTTTTTATGAGATTATGTGTTGGATAATGGCATGAGAGGCGCGGCCGTCGCCGAATTGTGTGGGTGCGGTCGGAGTGATGTCTCGAAGTTGTCCTACGCAGTCCATAATGCGTTGTTGGTCAGCATCTGCCAACAGGGCGGCACCTGCCTCGACAATCTCTACCCATTCGGTCTCGGGGCGCAGGATGACACATGCCCGTCCGCAGAAATAGGCCTCCTTTTGCAGGCCGCCGCTGTCGGTGAGTACGAGCCATGATTGCTGTATGGCCTCGAGGGTCTCGAGGTAGGAGAGGGGCGCACTCATCCGGATGCGTTCGGATTTCGGACTATATCCCATGGAATCAATCTTTTGCCCTGTCCGGGGATGCACGGGGAAGAGGATGTCGGTATCATAGCGCTCCACCAGGGTGTCCAGGGTTGTGAGTATGCTTTTCAGGCGTTCCGGATGGTCGGTGTTGAAGTCGCGGTGGATGGTGACAAGCAGTTGTGCGGGCAGATTGTCAGTGGTTTGCATGCGTTCTGTATAGTATCGGACGTTGTCCAGCATGACATCGCCGCTGAAGATGGCCTGGCTCTGTCCGAACCCTTCCCGCTGCAGGTTGCCCATGGCGGTCTGTGTGGGGGCGAACAGGAGCGTGGATACATGGTCGGCCACGATGCGATTCACCTCTTCCGGCATGGCCCTGTTGAAGGAACGGAGGCCGGCTTCGACATGATAGACAGGCACTTGCAGCTTGGATGCCGCCAAGGCACCTGCCAGGGTGGAGTTGGTGTCGCCGTAGATGAGGACACCGTCGTAGCGCTCCTTCAGCAGGATTTCCTCTATCCCGTTGAGCATTAGTGCGGTTTGGTGTCCGTGCGAGCCGGAACCCACACCGAGATTGTACTTGGGAAGCGGGATGTCCAGTTCGGTGAAGAACCGTCCCGACATGGCATCGTCGTAGTGTTGTCCGGTGTGAAGGATGTCTTCCTGTATGCGATTGGAATAGAAGTCCCTGATAGTATGGGAGATGGCGGCAGCCTTGATGAACTGTGGCCGTGCGCCTACAATGGTGAGTATGCGTTTCATGCTAATGCTTCCTGATGGTTACAAGTACTTGCTTTACAATGTTTTTTGCCCTTTGCACGGCGGCTTCTTCCAGCCATGTGGCACCGAAGGGTATCCAGCGTTGGGGGTGGGTGTTGATGAGCAGCGGGCGTTTCTGGATGGGATGCGAGGGGGACTGGAGGGCGCGGATGAGGTCGTCCGTGGTGTGGAAGACCAGTCCCTCCCGTGTCCATTGGTCCTGATACTGAGGTACTTTATCGCGCACGCTGACGCGGTAGCCGTCCCATCTGCGGCCGGTGTCGGTGAGGTAGAGCGTTTGGGAGAAGTCTGTGTCGAGCATTGACTCGTGTTCTATTCCAAATGTGTGGTAATCATGCTGTTGCCACAGGTCCATGCTGTTGTAGGGCGACTTGGGGCTGCCATGGGCACATGCCTTGACGATGGGCACAACGGAGCGTAACCGCTTGAGGTTCTGCTGGAAATCCTCCAGGGCTGCCTCCATGTCGCCATGGCAGGTGGTGAGGCATTCGTAGTGGTAGCCTGCGTCGTGGCCCAGGGCCGTGATGCGGCGTATATAGTCCTCGTCGTAGCTTTCGGGCACGGTGCGGAAGTAATAGGTGGCCGTAAGACCCTCACCGGCTTCGATTTCCGCCAGGCGCAGGGAGCGGTCGGGCCGCAGGTCCACGTCGTGGCGGAGGGTGAACCGGCCGTGGGCTTTCAGGGCCCGGAGCAGATTCCGGTAGGTTTCGGGGGTGAAGTCTCTCATTTCAAGTTCTCTATGAATTCGGTGAAGAAGGCGGTCACGTCGATTTTGTCGGCGAGCATCTGTTGCCTTCGGGCTTGGTATTCCTGACGCAGGTTGGGGGTGTCAAGCAACTGCTGCACAGTGCTGTAAAGCGTCTCGGGCTGCGATGTGGGGATACCTGTGGTGAGGCGGTAGGTGTGTTCCAGCTCTTCCAGCACGCCTATGCGTCCGGCGAAGTCGTTGAAGCGCACCGACGGGGTGCCCAGCATGGCGGCTTCCACGGCCATGCTCTGGCTGTCGCCAATATAGAGGGTGGCGTAATACATCACGTGGTGTATGTCCAACGGATTGATACGCAGGCGGTAAGGTTCGAGTTGCGGCTCCAGCGGGCGCTCGGATGTGATGTATACATGTCCGTGAGGCTCAAGGAGTTGTATGAGGCGTTCGGCGATGTCGGCGGTGATGCCGCCGGCATGGGCGCTGACGTCGTGGTAGGCCGTCAGCTGGGCGAACCGCAGGAGGAAGTAGGGCTGGTCGTGGGGGAAGTACTTATCGACCGTTTCTGCGCTGGGAGTGAAGCGGTTAGGGTGTAGGTAGGCCAGCTTGTGGAATCCGGCATAGTGGGTGGTCCGGGGCTCGAGCGGACCGTTGTTGCAGGTGTCGGGCGAGAGGTATTGGTCCACAAAAGGCTTGACGGCGCGGATGAATTGGGGCACGATGGCGGCGTCGTCCTCGGCCATGACGGCGGAGCGGCGGCGGAGCAGCCAGCCCACCTGCGCCACCTCGGGCGTAGAGCCCACCAGGACATCCACTCCATGGCGCAGCGTGAACCAGAACACGCGCCACAGGCGGAGCATCAGCGTGAGGGCCGACTTGCGGCCGCTGGGCAGGATGTTCACGTAGGGCATGCCGGCCTCCTTGAGGAGCTCCTCGAGGATGTCTTTCTTCCGGATGAGGATATAGGTGCGGTGCCCGTCGCGGTTCAGGGCCTCGATGGTGTGGCGGAAAAGGTGGAAGTGGGCGGGATGGCCCAGTTGGAACAGAACTTTCATAGTGTCAGCATGTTATGCGGTTGCGGACTTTTTGGTGGAAAAGTGCTCTCGCGAGGGGAAACGGCAGGTTTGCAACAGGGTGTGTATCAGTGTGTTGTAGGTATCGTGTTCTTCCCTGCTTCTTCCCCTCTTGGTGTGCAAGAGGGGAGGGCTAAAACTGCTTGACCACTTTGGCCGGGATGCCGGCCACGAGGGTACGGGGAGGCACGTCCTTGGTCACCACGGCACCGGTGGCCACCACGGATTCGTCGCCTATGGTGACGCCGTAGATGATGGTGACGTTGGGCATAATCCACACGCGGCTGCCGATATTGACGGGCTTCACCGTGAGCGGATAGATCTCTTTCAGAGGGGTTTGCGTGGGGATGCAGCCGTGGGCCGTGATGGTGCAGCGGTCGCCGATGGCGGTGTCGTCGCCAATGGTGATCTGCTCCGGGAAGGCGCGGTCGAAAATCATGTCGTGCCCTATGTAGACGCGCTTGCCCACGTGCACACCGCTCCAGCGGCACATGGCGGCGCGCCACCCCTTGAACGGCACGAAGAAGGCCAGCCGCGACAGGCTGAAGCGCCACAGCTGGACGAAGGTGTACTTGAGGCGGCCCGCGCGGCTGTCGAGGCCGTGATACTGGAGGATTTCTTTGCTCGGCATGGCTATTCTTCCACTATGGTGAGACGTTTGTTGTTTTTCATCAGGGGGATCTCGTCGACGAGGGTGACGCTCACGGGCAGCCCCAGCTGCTCCTGCCAGAAGTCGATGATGTAGCGCTCTGTCTTGCCGGTGTACTGCTCGTTGACCACGAGGCGGAACGTGATGCCGCCCGCCTTGCGCTTGACCACTTGGTAGGCGGTGACCGAGCGGCGCACCGGCCGGTCGTCCTCCTGGAAGAAGCCTACGAAGTTGTGCACCATGAACCGGCGGCCGCCGGCGTCGATGAGGGTCTCGCACTCGCGCCCCAGGATGCGTTGGATGCGTCCGCCGCGCACCTCGACCAGATCCTGCGTGTCGTAGCGGAGGAAGGGGGTGGCGAGGTTCCAGAGGTCGGTGCTGACCACGCGGCCTACGCCGTCGCTCACGGGCTCGCCGCTCTCGTCCAGCACCTCGATGATGCCGTAGGCGCGGGTGACGCGATAGCCGTCGTGGGCGGTGGTCTCGTAGGTGTTCGGCGTGCCCTCGCAACTGTAGGAGTCGATGACGTCGCAGCCGAAAGCACGCTCTATCTCGGCGCGGTAGGCGGGCGGGAGGATGGAGCCGGTGGTCATCACGTGGCGTGGCGTGAAGCGGTAGCCCGGGTGCTGGTTGCGGTATTGCGCCAGCAGGAAGAGGGGCGTGGGGTAGGAGCGTATGATGGTGGGGCGGGTGCGCTCGATTTGCTCCAGGATGGCGGCCAGGGCCTCGTCGCTCATGGCGAAGAAAGGCACATAGACACAGCGGTTTACGCGGTCCTGCAGGGTTTTCAGGCGGCCGTGGCGCGCGCCGTTGGCGATTTTCATGTAGCGGTCGCCGAGTCGGTAGCCGGCCTGGTACCAGGTGCGAAGCTTGGCGGCCATGTTCACCGAGTAGGCTTCCTTGCTGATATAGAATGAGAAAGGCTCGCCGGTGGAGCCGCTGGAGCGGGCGGCCATGCTGGTGTGGTCGGGTTGGCCGTCGGCGGTGAAGCGCTCCACCCCCTCGCGCCGCATGAAGGCTTTGTCCACAATGGGCAGCCGTCGCAGGTCGGACAGCGAGCGGATATCGCCGGGTGCCAGGCTGTTGGCCACGAACCACTCGCGGTAGAAAGGCACCGCGGTGGCCACATGATTGAGCAGCAGGTGCAGGCGTTGCAACTGGTAGTCAGTCATTTCGCTCTCGCTGGCCTGCTCCAGCCGCTTCAGTTCCCGCAAGTGGCGGTGCACCTGTTCGCCCTTGGCCAAGTCGCTCAGCGGCAGAATGATATGTTCATGGATGAATCCCATAGGCGGTGTAGAGTTTTTCCTTTACGTTTTCCCACTGGTAGGCATTGACGGCGCGATGCGCCTCCTGCACCATGGCGAGGCTTTCTTCTTGTTGCTCGACGGCTTGCAGCATCTTCGCGGCCAGCTGGTCGCTGTCGTCGCTCCCGAAGAGGAGGCCGGTGCGGTTGTCGTCGATGATGTAGGGCACGCCGCCCACGGCGCTGGAGATGACCAGAAGGCCCGCATTCATGGCCTCCAGGAGCGACACCGGCATGTTGTCCACCCTCGGCGCCGAAAGCAGGATGTCCGATTGGTCCAAGTGCCTGTAAATCTCGTTGTTATCCACTCGTCCGGTGAAGGTCACGTTGCGCAGGCCCAGCTCGCTGGAGAGTTGCTTCAACTGCTGGTGCTGCGAGCCGGTGCCGACCAGGGTCAGTGCTGCGTCGGGCAGCCGCTGCTGCACCTGCCGGAAAGCGCGGAGGATACAGGGAATGTTGTAGAGTTCCTCATGCGCACGAGTACATATATACTTGGCTTCCAGCCTCTCGCGCCGACGGAAGAGGGTGGGGTCCAACTCGACGATGTTGGGTATGACGGTGTAGGGCAGCTGGAAGCGATCGAAGACACGGGCCAGGAAGCCGGAGAGGACGATGTTCCGGTCGGTGCGCAGCAGGAAGTGGCGCACCAGCTTGGGGTTCCGCTCGAAGAACTTCTCCCCGCCGCCGCCGTGGTAGGTCAGCACCGTGCGTTTCCCCAGCCTGCGCCCCACGCCCACCCCCACCACGGCCGGCAGGAAGCCCCACCCGGAGCAGCAGTGAATGTGGAACAGGGCGTACCGCCTGCCCGCCTTTCTCAGCTTGGCGGGAAGCAGCAGGCGCTGGAACACAGAGCCCTTGGTGCTGAAGATGTCGGTGCGGTGGCCCTCCTCGCGCAGCTTGCGCTGCAGGATTTCCACCTGCCCAGAGATGCCGCCCACTCCCGGGCGATAGTTACAGATGAGCAGTATGTCCATAGGTCAGAATATGCCGCGCGATCCCAGCTTGAAGAAGGCCCAGGCGAAGGCCAGTATGGGGACCACGTAATACCATATCTTGATGAACCGGTAGTATTTGGCATTGAGGATGGAGACGCCGTAGGCCGCCATGATGAGCAGCACCGGAACGCCCGGCAGCAGGAAGCGTTCCGCATTGGCATATCCGCTGGAGGCGATGATGCCCAGATAGGCCACCACAAAGGAGCCGATGAGCGAGAGGTTGCGCCAGTTCTTGGTGACAAACAGGGCGCTGAACAAGGCCACCAGGACGAATCCGCCCAGGAAGTTGCGGACGAAGTTGCCGCCGCTGATAATCTGCTGGTTGTACTGCCGGTCCACATCCACCATCGTGGGGAACGGCAGCACGAAGATCATGGGCGCCATGACGGTGGTGGTGGCGTACTGGGCCCACTCCACGCCCTTGTTCACCTGCATGGTGCGCTTCTGCTCCTGGTTGTTGTCTCGGTCCTCCCAGGTCTCCTCGATCTCGGTCATGATGACACCGCCGGCCAGCGTGGTGGCCGCCAGCACCGCCCAGCCGATAAGCACGTAGCGGCGTATCTTGCCGATGATTTTCGCGTTGGTGAAGATGAGTCCCGAAGCCACAGAGAAGATGGCCACGGCACCCAGCACGGTGCGCAGGGTGAACATGATGGCCACCGTCAGTATGGAGAGGGCGAGGTTCAACCACATGTGCTTCTTGTTGCGAATCAGGTAGTCGGTGCGCTCCAGGAACGCTACAATGATGAAAATCATGTAGGTCTCCTTCATGTGCAGGCCGCAGTAGTAGATCAGGTTGGGGAAGAAACAGGCAAAGACGCTGGCCATGCGGCCCGCCTCCTCGCCGACGTTGCGTTTGGCCAGATGGTAGAGCAGCACACAGGTGAAGGCACTCAAGGTTCCAAGCACAAAGCGTTGAATCAGGATGCTGGGGCCGGTAACCTTGTTCACCAGGCCCAGGAAGAAGGCATATCCGGAGTCGGACACGGCGGCTACGTCTATAAAGAGCGCCTTCCACATGTCGCTCAGCGAAGTGTGTTGGAATCCGACGCCCCACCAGTAGTAGAGCAATGCGTCGGCAGCCTCGAATTCAAAG
This sequence comes from Bacteroidales bacterium, assembly GCA_017940465.1. Classification (GTDB taxonomy): domain Bacteria; phylum Bacteroidota; class Bacteroidia; order Bacteroidales; family P3; genus Colimorpha. Next base: position 39,926 of record JAGAYN010000020.1, read on the forward strand.
GGTTGCCCTGTCTTCGCGATGAAGAAGTGGTAGCTGAATATAGCCCACGCTATGCGCAGGGCAAGGGCGGTCAGGAAGATGTTGCGTGTGAACGTGCGCGCAGGGATGTCTTTCCACTTCTGGCTGGCCATGCTGGAGAACTTGAAGAAGCCCACGACCCACATGATGCCTATCAGTATGAATTCTATACCCATGCTGTGGCGTATGAACACGAGCGACACTGCCGCCAAGGCTCCCAGATACAGGTACATGCCTTTGTTGGCTATTATTTTGGGAAAGTAGGGTACCATAGTCTTTACCGGAACAGGAGTTTGAATTGTAAAACGATGTATTGTCGGAGGTTGGGGAGGGTATACACGGGGCCGTACTCCTCGATGGCGGCTGGTGTGTAGCCGGCCTTGCCCACCAGTTGCAGAGCCCGGTGCATCATGTCGGTACTGGCATGCAAGGCTCTCTCGCACAGGGTGTTCACGCGGTCGCCTTTCTCAATGGGGACGGTTTTTTCCACAATGGGAGTCCCCTTGTCGATGCCGGCAGCCAGGCGTTGCACGGTGACGCCCATCTCCCGCTCGCCATTGTACAGTTCCCAGAAGCCCACCGGCTGGCCACGGTATTTGCGCATGTTGCCGTGGTGGTAGGAAAGGATGCCCTGCGGAGCCAGCGACAGCAACGGCTCCTTCACGATGCCGAATCCGCCCAGCATCACCATCGCCTCCGGACGCAAGGCTTTCAGCCGCTGTATGTTCTCCTCGGCGTAGGGCTGGGTGGTCTCGGTGCAGGGAATGCCCTTGGCGGAGAGGAACTCACGGCTGCCCGCCGAGGGGCGGCGCTTGGAGAAACGGCTTTTCACCAGCATCACCAGCATGTAGCCTCCGCGTCCGCGCTTGAGGTTCTTCAGGAAGCGTTTCTTGGCCGACGGCTTGGGGCGGCAGTCGATCAGTGCCTCCACAATCTCTATCGTGTCGTCGTTCAGTATGGGTGTCAGGGACTGCTGCTGGAATTCGTCCAGCGAGGAGCCGCACATGAGGGCGATTCTCATTGGGGAGAGGTTTTGAAGCCGTAGGGGGGCTTGTGTAACTTGTGCTTTATCAGCGCGTAGAGTCCGCATGCCTTCACCATGAGTTCTTCGGTGGTGTGGGCATCGTTCACCGAGAAGCGCTTGAGGCGGAAGAGGTCGCTGTGGAGGCCGTTGTAGCCGGAGTCGACGGTGACGCCACAGGTGTAGCCGGCCTCTTTGGCCAGCCTGATGTCGCGCTCCGAATAGTCTCCGTTAGGGTAGGACAGGGTGTTGATATTCAGTTGGAAGCGCTCTTCCAGATGCTTCTTGGAGTCGATGATTTCGTGTCGGGCTGTGCTGTCGCCGCATTGGGGCAGGATGGGGTGGAAGCAGGTGTGCGACTGGAAGTCTACAGCCCCCTTCATCTCCTCTATCTCATTGGCGGTCAATGCCTGCCGGTCGCTGTATTCCTGCTCCTGAGTGAATCCGAAGGCTTCCAGTTTGCGCAGTCGCTCCTCGTTGGGGATGCGCTTGAGGGATTCCACCTGGGGCTTCATCTCTTCGTTGTGGCGGAACCAGAAATGACGCTGGGTTCCAACCACTTCAGAGCATAGGAATATCGTCACAGGCACCTGCAGCCTCTCCAGCACGGGCAGCAGGGACCGGTTGCTGGCATGGCCGTCGTCGAAGGTGATTACCAGGGCCTTGCGTGGCAGGCGCGTCTTGGAGCGCACGGCGTCGAGATAGTCTTGCAGGCCGATGACCGAGTAGTGACGTTTCAGGTAGGCCAGGTTGCGCTCGGCATCTGCCGCTTCCATGTCGTGGAAGAGCAGGAAGGTCACCTTGCCTCGCTGCACGGTCTCGCGCCAGAGCCAGGCGGCGCCGCTGTATCTCAGTGCTTTGTAGATTATGTTGCTCATCCCAGCAGTTTGCGTTTGAGTTTGATGATGCGTGTCATGTTCTTGGGGCCCACCAGGTTGGCGAATTTGTGTATCAGCCCGCTGCGGTCGGTCCACGAGCCCATGCCGAGGTGGTCGCTGTAGGTGTTCTCGGTGCGTATGTATTCGCCTGTGGTGTGGCGGGGGCTGAAGTAGTCGACGGGGAAGACATGCAGGTCTTTGTAGTCCTGCTCCTGTCCGTTCTGCACGAAGCCGTTCTCGCGCATGCGGGTGGTCATATAGAGTACGTTGGTGGTGAGGTCGAAGGTTCCGTCGGGTTGCAGGAAGTGGCGGTGGTCGTAGTGGGAGAGTTGCTCTTTGACCCATTCGGTGCCGGGTTCGGAGCCCATGACGCAGGTGGCCACCAGCACCCGTTTGCAGCCCTCGAAACCGGCAAAGGCGTGGTGGTGGAGCAGGGGCTCGAAGGAGCGGAACACCTCCACGTCGGTGTCGAGGTAGATGCCGCCCTCGTCGCGCAGGGCCACCAGCCGGGCCACATCGCTCACAAAGGCGTATTTCCCGGCCTTGTAGGCTTCGGAGCAGTAGGCATTGCAGTGGACATCGAAGTTGTCCTCGTTCCAGAGTTTGTACTCCCAGTCGGGCATGTACCGGTGCCATGTCTCCATGCAGTCCCTGGCCGCCTGCGGCATCTCGCCACGGCCGAACCAGCAGTAGTGTATCTTCTTGGGTATCATTTCTTTCTTATGAATCGGAAGGCTTCGCGGTAGCCCTGTGTCAGGGCCGCGATGACAGGCCAGTGTTTGGGTCGCAGGTTCGCCAGGAGGTTGTATACGAAGTAGTTGGTCATGAAGTAGAGCCCGCCGGCCAGTGTCTTGACTCCCTTGTGGCTGCCCCAGATGTGGCGGTGCCAGAAGATGATGCGGTTTTTGGCCATGGCGTAGATTCGTATTCGCTTGGCTTCCATGGGGTTGGTGGTCTGGCGGCCGGCGGCGGCATCCAGGTGGAGGTAGCCTGTGTCCTGTGCGTAGGCGATGCGGCCGCCTTGGAGGAAGAGTTTGTAGTAGAACACGCCGTCGTCGAACGAGGCATAGCGTGAGATGGTGCCCTCTTCGAGCCATAGTTCGTCCTGCATCCGCACCCGTTTGGCCACCTCGTTTTTGATGAAGAAGCACTGGAACGAGCCCGTGGAGCAGAGCCCCTGCTCGTCGCGCAGGTAGGTGCGGTGGCCGGCGGTGACGGTGGTGACGTCGAAGTAGTCCGACCGCCGGTTGGTGTAGAATGCCTGTCCGGTGAAGGCGCCGCGCAGGTTGCGGATGCGGTTCTTCACCTGTTGTTTCAGGGGGGTCTTCGTCGGGGCGGAGGGGGCGGAGGGAGAGGCGGTCTGCCAACCTCGGCAGAAGGAGAGTACACAGTCCAGCTGCCTCGCCTGCAGCGTGTTGTGGAGTTTCTCGGCGAAGTCGGGAGGGAAATCCAGGTCGTCGTCGAGGACGAGGAGGTAGTCGCCCACGGCCTCGTTGATGCCTGCCACGCGCTGGGTCACCATCCCTTTCTCGGAGCGCACAATGCGTTCTGTGCCAAGCCTGTGGTCCAGCTCGTAGCCGTGCGGAATCACCACCAGCACCTCCTGCGGCACCACTGTCTGGCGGCCGATGGCCTCCAGCATGCGGTGGTACTTCTCGCCGGTGTTGCCAAGTGTCCGGATTACAATGGAATAGCTGAACTGCATGTATCTATCGTGTCGTCTTTGGGGTCAAATGCGGTCAAATCGGGTCACAGTCGAAGTAAATACCTATAGGATACCTATGGGATACCTATAGGGTGCGTCGCAGCCGCTGCTTGATTTTCGACCCGAGGGTCATCGCGCGGTGGCGGATGGCGAGCAGCCAGGCCGGCAGGCGGTAGAGGCGCCGCATGCGTTGCGGCTGGCGGCTCCAGTCCACCTTGGCCAGCATCGCCCGCGCCTCCTTGCGGTAGCGTCGGTCGACGATGTAGAACTGCATATTGTACACCCGCAGGTTGTCTATCAGTTGCTTGTAGTCGGGGTTTGTCGTCTCTTCGGGTTCCAGGTCGGCGAGGTTCCACAGCATGTGGTCCTGCGGGCGGTGCAGGCGGTGGGTGCCGCGCCAGGTGGTGTCCACATCCTGGTTGTAGTTGCTCAGCAGCTTGGAGGTTAGCACTGTGCTGTGTTTCAATGCCGTGTGTACCCACAGCACGAAGTCCTCGCCCAGCTTCAGGCCCGGCCGGAATCCGCCTTCGGCGTCGAAGACGGCCTTGGGCATGCACACTGCGCCGGTCCACAGGGGCATACACAGTGTGCTGGCATACAGGCGGCAGTAGTTCACCTCGCCCTCATCAAATCCCTCGGGGAAGCCTATGGTGGAGGGGCGTTTCTGCCCGTTTTTCACGAACCAGTAGTTCGCGCCGTAGATGCCGGCACCGGGGTGGCGCCCGACGAGGCCGTTCATCTCCTCCAGGAAGGCGGGTTCCCACCAGTCGTCGGCATCGAGGAAGCAGAGGTAGGGCGCCTGAGCCTGTGCGGCGCCGTTGTTTCGGGCGGTGCTCACGCCGGCGTTCTCCTGCCGCAGGAGGCGGATGCGGGGGTCGGTGTATTGCTTCACGATGTCGCCGCTGCCGTCGTGCGATCCGTCGTCCACCACGATGAGTTCCCAATCGGGATATGTCTGCTCCAGCACGCTCTCCACGGCCTTCCCCACGTAGGGTGCCTTGTTGTAGAGGGGCATGATGACTGAGAATTTTGCCATGTGCTAGTCTTTCATCGAACTGCTGCTCTGCACCACGGCAAAACTGTTCTTCAGTTTTAGGAACGGGCGCTCAAAGTATTGGTACGATACCCACGCCACGGCATAGGCTGCAAGTGTTACACCGCAGTATATCAGTATGTTGCTTATTGCCCCAGGCAGGTCGGGGTTCCAGCTGCGCCACAGCGCCGAAAGCAGGTAGATCATCAGCGGATGGATGACATAGATGCCATAGGATACTTTTCCGATGGAGTCCATGATCCTGTTTTCCAGATTGATAACGGGGTGCCCGACCACTTGTCCCATGATGGCACCCAGAGAGAGCAGCGCCAGCACCTGTGGACGCAGCGGCGCCGGCACGTAGCCGGCCCACGGCACCGAGAATCCCACCGCCAGCAGGCACACCAGGCCCAGCCAGCGGTTGCCCAGCACCCGCATGAATAGCGGTTGCCGATGGTAGAAGAGGATCGCTCCCATGACACCAAGCATCATGCAGTCGAACCGTGTGGCGGCGAAGAAGCGGTAGACCAGCGTCGTGCCGCAGGTCAGGTAGAGGCCGTATTTCATCGCCAGCCATCCGCAGCACAGCCCCAGGGCGAGCCATAGCAGCCGGCGTCCGCGGCCACGGGTCAGCCGGACCAGCCACGGCCAGAACAGGTAGTACTGCTCCTCGACGCTGATGCTCCAATAGTGCGCTATCGGCAGGATGCCGACCGACATGATGAACGGTATGTTGGCTGTGAACACCAGGTAGTACCACAGCCCCTCTTCGTGCCACGAACCGGTAACCGTCAGCGCTATAACCAGATAGAGAAAGTATATCGGCCAGATTCTCAATATGCGGCGCATGTAGAATTTGCCGATGCTCACCGTCTGGCTCTTCCGTTGCTCGTTGAGCAGCAGGTAGGTAATCAGAAATCCGCTGATGACAAAGAAGAGCGTAACTCCGTCGTAGACCGCCGGTAGGGTCCATCCGCCGCCAGCTACGTTCCACTCGCCGAAGATGCCTTGGAACAGGTGTCCCCACAGCACCGACAGCGCCGCTATGGCGCGCAGGCCGTTCAGTCCGGGCAGGTGTATGCTCTTGCTCAAGTGGGGTCAGTGTTTATTAATGAATCTATAGAGGGCAGGCGACAGTCTCATCGCGAGGTAGTTGCGTCTGTGTCGTGCCTTGGTGCGGCTGGCGCGTCGGTAGGCCCGCCAGTCGAGCAGGTGCAGCAGGTGGCGGTCTTCCTCGCGTGTGTTGTCGGCGAAGGCCATCTGGTAGATGTGCGTAAGTGCTTGGTAGACGGTGGTTTTGTCGATGCTCTCCTCTTGGGCGAAGAGGTCCGACAGTTCGTTGCCTATCAGCACGAAGCTCTCCTTGCTCCGCAGGCCGCGCGTGGTCATGATGCTTCCTTCGCGCACGCGATAGTAGTATAGTGTGTCGGGTATCACTCTCACGCGTGCGGCCCGCAGGCAGGCGCGGGGGGTGAACTGGTTGTCCTCGTGTAGGATGCCTTCGCGGAAGCGCAACCGGTTGGCGTTCAGGAATTCGCGTCGGTAGGCGCGTTGCCATACACAGACGAACGGCACCACCCGTGCCTCGAGCGCATGGCGGCGGTAGTAGTCCCACCCTGTGGACGTCTCCGCGGCAAGGGTGTCTTTCTGCTCGTTGTCGGTGCGTTGGCAGGCGTAGCAGACCATGTCGGCTCCATCGGCAGCGGCGGCGAGCTTCTCCAGCATGTCGGGGCTCACCCAGTCGTCGCTGTCCACGTAGACAATGTACTCGCCCTCGGCCACCTCGGTGCCGCTGTTGCGCGCGGCGCTGAGGCCGCCGTTCTCGCGGTCGACAATGCGCATCTGCGGGTAGCGCGCGGCCCACTGGCCGAGCAGGGCGCGGCTGCCGTCGGTGGAGCCGTCGTTGACGCACACCACCTCGTAGTCGCCGTAGGTCTGCCCCTGCAGGCTGCGCAGGCAGTCGTCGAGGTAGGCTTCCACGTTGTAGACCGGCACCACTATCGAGAACTTTTTCATTGTGCTTTCCGAAGATTTAGAGGGGTAGGAGAGGGGAAGAAGAGGGTGCTTTCAGGATGCTGAATGTCAGCCGTTTGTGTTTCTGTAAATTTGGGGGTACCAAAAGGTTTCATTGTCATATTTGAACCACATGTGGCAGCCCATCGGCAGGCGGTTGCCGGTGAGTTTATAGCAGGTGGCGGGGCGCATGTCGAAGCTGAACGCCATCGCCTCGCGGGCGTCGGGCATCCGCATCAGGCCGTTGTACTGGCATTGTGCGAAGGTTTTGTCCTCCTGCCCGTTCTGCTTGATGTAGTAGGCCAGCGTGTTGTGCCACCCGCTTGCGGCGCGGAAGGCCAGCCATAGCGCCAGCCAGGGCTTCTGTTTCAGTCGCTGTCGGTTCTCGTAGCGGAAGCGATTCATCCCCTTCAGCGGCTTGTGCAGCAGCCGGGGCGTGGTCAGCACGCGGATGAATGTCTGCACGTTGCGCAGGCAGAAGCCCCCGTTGCCCACTTCCCAATGGTCCAGGTTCTCCACCGCTGCGCTCCAGGGGCAGAGCCAGGGGCCGCCGATGTAGTCGTATCCCCGCCGGCACCATTCTTCCAGCCGGTCCTCGAACACGTAGGCATCCAGTTGGTAGATGAGCATATACTCGTACCGTTCGAAGGTTTCATATAGCATCGGGCTGAAGCACAGCCTGTTGTATGCCTTCACTCCGTTGAACCATTCCTCTCCGAAGGTGCATTTGCTGAAGGGCACTCCGTGTTCGGCATTCAGCTGTTCATAGAATGTGGTGTCCAGCTCTCGGCTGCAGATATAGTGTATGTCCCATCGGTTCAGCACCTTGAGGCACTGGCGCAGCGACTGCAGTTCGTCGCCCTCGGCGGTGGGGGCTATGATGGGTATGACGACGGTGGCCAGCGTTTTCATAGGTGGTCGAGCATATCCATTAGTTTATCCGACAGGCCACGCTCCATCTTCCGCGCGAAGAGGGTTCCCGAAGCCTTGATGGCCTCGAAGTGCTTCTCGGTGAGGACCAGGGGGTTGGCGCCGTCGGGGCCCCAATCGATGTAGCGCATATAGTTGTTGGTCAGCGGGATGTCGCTGTTGGCCCAGAGGGTGGGCAGGCATATCTCCTCGGCGATGCTGGTGTGGTGGAAGCGGCGGAGGTAGTCGGGATGCTGCTGGAGGTAGTCCATCGCGGTGCCGACGGCCTTTCGACTCACGCTCCAGTAGGTACCGCCGCCGTAGAGTGTTCCCCCGAAATAGGGGAAGTTCCGTTTGAGGCCCAGCCGCCGTTGCAGACTGTTCAGCTTGCGGGTGAGCCAGGCGCCGGAGGTGCGGTGCCCGTTGGGTCGCAGCCACCAGTACTGGATACGGTTCAGTCCGCCCTCCCAGCCCCATTCCTTGTGGGGCAGGGGGAAGTGTTCCACGTAGTTGTCCTCCTTGTGTCGCTCGCAGAATGCCTTGAGGTCGGCCAGGGGCATGGCGGGGTAGTCGCTGCCGGTGATGAGATGGAAGTATTCGAGGTCGCTGTGGGCATAGGCTTCGGCCATGAGCAGGACGATGGCTTTCAGGTGGTTGTAGTCGCCCCACTCCACGTTGTAGCGGCTCATGAGGTGCACGTTCTGCCTGCATCCGATGGACTGCAGGTCTTCGCGGCACCTCTTGTCCAGGTGGATGAATACCTCGAAGTCGGCGTCGAACCGCTCGAGGAGCCGTTTCAGCTGGCAGATGTCTTGGTAGGCGGTAATCAGCAGGGCCTGTCTCATTGCAGCAGGGCTTGCAGGTGGTTGTGAAGGTCGGTGTAGTATTTCCATATCCGCTCCTCGGCGCCCTCCAGCAGGCGTGGCTTTGCGGCCAGCCGGCGGTACTCGTCGGGGTGCTGCTCGAGGTGCTTTATCTTGTCCAGAAGTGGCTGGTTGTCAGCCCCGGGCGTCCATTGGAGGATGCACTCGGGGTTGAGCACGTCGGGTTCGGGATGCCCGGCGCTGCCGCTGTAGATGGGCAGGCAGCCGGAGAGCAGCGCGTCGAATAGTTTCTCGGTGACGTAGCCGGGGCTGTCGGAGTTTTCGGGGCAGATGTTGTAGCGATACTGCCGCAGGAAGCGGGGCTTGTCGTCGTTGCAGCGCAGGCGCAGGTCGTCGGTGTTGTGGCGGAAGCGGCCGGCGGAATCCACCTGCCCGAGGGGGGCCAGGGCGTCCATGATCTCGCCCCGCAGGCCGCCGTTGTCGTGGCTGCTGACGAGGGCGCAGAACCGCGGGCGGTCGCCGACGGTGGGGTGGCGCATGGCCTCCACCTGCGCGCGGATGTCGTCGAGGGTGGCTTCCGGGGCAAAGTGCCACATCACCCACAGCGGCAGCCGCATATAGTGGCTATCGCTCTCGGTATCAAAGCCTATGGAGAGGTCGTAGCGCTGGCTCTCATAGCATCGGCGTTGCGCGGTGAAGCGGTCGGCATGGATGTTCTCGCCGGTGTAGAAGATGTTGTGCCCCGGGCGGCGGTCGTTTATAATGGAGGGGGCGCCGAGGATGGAGGTGAAGTTCAGTCGGATGCCCTTCGGAATATTGTCGAAATGCTTGAGAATGAAGCGGCTGAACCACATCTCTTCGGGCCGTTGGTCGGTCCAGAAGTTGTAGTATTTGATTTGGCTTCCGCGGTTGTAGCGATGCAGTCGCCACTCGCCGCGCCAGGTGGCCAGGGTGGCTCTCATGGTTGTTGCTTGTCGATGCGGGGCAGTGGGTCGGGCCATTCGCCGCGGCGTAGCGGGCCGCCCCAGGATTTCACGGTGGTGTTGATTTTCAGTTCGTTGCAGATGTCCAGCGTGTCGCTGTTGTGGGCGCCGTGGGGGAATGAGAAGTGCTTCACTGGGCGGCCGATCATCTCCTCCAGTTGTCGTTTGGATTGCTCTATTTCAGCGAGTTGCTGCTCCCGGGAGAGAGTGTCGAGCTGGGGGTGGCTCACCGTGTGCGCCCCGAGGGTGCAGAGGGGTTCGGCGGCCAGGGTACGCAGTTCGTCGCGGCTCATCCCCAGCGCCTGGCCGGGGTACCACCAGGCCTCCATCTGGTTGTCAATCAGCGCGGTGGTGACGTATATGGTGAATGGCACGCCGAGGCGTTTCAGCAACGGGTAGGCCAGCGTATAGTTGTCGTGGTAGCCGTCGTCGAAGGTTACCACGACCCAGGGGCCGCGGCGGGGCAGGTCGTCCAGCGACACAAAGCGGTAACCCTTTTGTTTGTAGGCGTTTATCTCGCTTTCCAGCCACTGCGGCGTCACCTCCAGCTCGCGCTGCTCCTTCGGCTCGCTCCGCTCTTCCGCCACGCGGTGCAGCATCCATATCTCCCCCTCCACAGGATGGGTGAGTTTGTAGAGTTTTCTATGTAGGCGGTTCAATCTCATTGATTAGACGGTATGGGTGAGCCCCGCAGGGGCGACACTTTGAATAGCCGTGGGCGTGAGCCCACGGGATTCATGCCGATAGTGGGGAAAGGAGCCCCGCAGGGGCGACACTAATTGCTGTAGGCTGCCATGAATTCCTCCATCTCCTCGGCAAATGTTTTCTTTTTGTGGTGCTCCTCTTGTGTCATGATATACTGGGCAACGGTTGCCACCTTGGATGCACTCACAGAGAAGGCTCCATAGCCATCCTGCCAGGCAAAGGCGCGATACTGCGGGTCGACTTCCTTGAGCCATCGACTACTATTGGCTTTGATTTTCATCATGAGGTTCGACAGGGTGACGGTTTTAGGTTGAGTGAATAGCAGGTGGATATGATTATTTGTTCCACCCGAGGCAATTAGTGTCCCCCCTTCGTTCTGTACGATACCTTTGATGTAGGCGCAGAGTCGTGGCAAGTCACTCTTGTCGATATTGCAGGTGTCTTTGACGTGGAAAGTGGTGTGGATGAATATTTTTGTAAAGGTGTTCTGCATGAGGGTGTCGCCCCTCCGGGGCTCCAGTATGTGCAAGTGTATCATCCGTGGGCTCACGCCCACGGCTATTTATGGTGTCGCCCCTCCGGGGCTCCGCTGTGTCATATCTTCTTCATCAGCAGGCTTTTCAGCAGGAACTTGGTCTCGTAGTGGCGGCCGGTGCGGAGGGCGAGGCCGCTGCGGAGGTAGCGGAGGTATTTCGGAAGCGAATAGCCGTCGCTGAAGAATCGGGTGACGACGGTGTCGTAGAGGCTGAGCGTCAGGTGCTTGTCCAGCCGGCGGCGCAGGGCGGTCTCGTTGAAGTGGCCCACGCTGCGGTTCAGTGCTATCATCTTCTGTGCGAACGCCTTGCGCTCTTCGAGGTCCGCGCGCGTATCTATTTCTTTGCGCGTAAACTGGCGGATGTAGTAGTGCTTCTCTTCTTTGGAGAACCTATCGCTCAGCCATTCAAGCATATACAGCCTCACCTGCGCCACTTTCTCCTGTTGCACGACGCGCTTTTCGGTGCAGATCTGCGTCGGGTGCATGCGGTAGTGGAAGAGGGTCTCCTGGATGTTGTAGAGTTTCGTAACGCGCAGGCATTCAGCCCAGAAGCGGTAGTCTTCGGCTGGGAATGCGTCGGTGCTGTAGCGCAGGCCGTGGTCGCGGTAGAGACTCATGCGGAAGGTGGGCACGATGACGGTGCACTCGAACAGCATGTTGGCCAGCCCGTCCTCGTGGTGCTCCGGGAAGCGCACGAGCGACTGCTGGCTGCCGAAGCGCTCGAATCCGCCGCTGCAGATGCCGATTTCGGGCTGATTGTCAAGCACTTCCACTTCGCGCTGGAGCCAGAACGGCTCGGCGATGTCGTCGCCATCCATGCGTGCCACCAGGTCGGTGGTGATGAGGCTGAGGCCGCGGTTGAGGTTGTCGGAAAGTCCCAAGTTACTGGGATTCTGCTCGATGCGGATGCGTGGGTCTCTGATGGAGCGCACCACCTCAAGGGTGCCGTCGGTGGAGCAGTCGTCCATCACCAGCAGTTCGAAGTCGGTGAAGGTTTGCCGCAGGACGCTTTCGATGGCCTCGCGGACGTACTTTTCGACGTTGTATGTCGGCATCAGGACCGTGACTCTTGCCATAGTGCTTTCAATATGCAGGAGGGGTAGGAGAGGGGAAGAAGAGGGTGTCTCTTAACCGCTGAGAACCACCTTGTTATGAACCTGTGGTTTTCGTCGGATTTCCCGTTTTTGTTCAGTTTTTCTTCAGAAGGTGTTTTGCCTTGAATATCAGATAGTAGGCGTAGATTTCGGGGTATTTGCCCGCGATGCGCCTGCGGACCGCTTTCCGCACCGCAGGAGGGTAGGCATACTGCCGCTCGTAGGTGGCCCAGAGGCGCCCCCAGCCCGCGGCATATCCGTCTCGCGTCAGGCCGCAGTGTGCCTTCATATAGTCCAGCACCTCGATGCCTTCCAAGAAGGTAAGTCCCTGGCTTTCGGCGCTGTTCGACACGTTGGCGGCGTGCTGGCGGTAGTAGTTCAGCGGGGTGTTCACCTCGATTACCCTGCCTTTTTCGGCCAGCAGCACGTAGAAATACCAGTCGCCGCAGAGGCGCATGTGCTCGTATCGGCTGGTTTCCCCAGGGCGGTAGGCGCTGCGGCGGAAGAGGCATTCGCTCACGTTGGCGATGCCGTTGGCGCAGGACATCTTGTGTTGGATGAAGTCGTGGCTGGAGTATACGGTGGTATCGCCGCCGATTCCGTTGTGGTACAGGCGGTTGCCCTCTTCGCTCACCCACCAGGTGGTGGTGTAGGCCAGGGTGCAGTCCGGCACGTCCGCCGCGGCGTCCATGAGGCATTGCAGGAAGGTGGGCTCGCAGTAGTCGTCGCTTTCCGCCACCCACACCCACTCGCCGCGGGCCATCTCGATGCCTTTGTCCCACTGGCGGAAGGGGATGCCGCCGTTGGTTTCATTATATATTATATGAGTTACCCGGGGATTGCTTCGGTAGGTCTCCATGATTTCGCGGCTGCTGTCGGTCGAACAGTCGTCCAGTAGTATCAGTTCCAGGTCGTTATAGGTCTGGCAAAGGATGCTTTCTATCCGCTGGCGCAGGTAGGGAGCGTGGTTGTAGTTGGGGACGATGACTGAAATCACTTGAGTATCTTCAATGGGCTCAGCAGTTTCTGCCCCAAGCGGTAGGGCTTGGAACGGCTGATATTCTGGTAGTTTGCGTAGCCGCGCCAGAGTTCGTTCAGCTGGTCAAGCTCGAATTGTGGCTTGTCGATGCCTCGTGTTATCGGCAGGCTGTCCTTCCATTTGGTAAAAAAACGCACCGAGGCGCGGTAGAGGGGCTCCATGGTTCGCGGGTCGTTCCACTTGCTTTCGCTCCAGCGGTGCTCGTTGAGCATCAGCCGTGTAACCACTGCCCGCAGGCCGAGGGCCTGGATCTGCATGCTGATGTCCATGTCGTAGCCGTGCCATGCCTCGTAGGTCTGCTCGTCGAACCGGATGCGGTCGAAAAGGCGTTTCGGGATGAAGAAGAGCTGTCCGTCCACCGCAACCACGTCGGCCACGCCGTCGCGGTAGTAGAGGTCCACGTCTTTCTCCCGCAGGGTGCCGTTGTCGTTGTCTATATTATAGATGGAAAGGTAGGGCGACTGGCTCCAGTAGGCCGGCGCGGAGGGGAGGAAGTGGCAGCCACCCACGCCGACAAGGCCGATGGTTTCGTCCTGCAACAGGTCGCATATCGCCGCACCCCAGCCTTCGCTGCGGTGCATGATGTCGTCGTGGCGGAAGCAAAGCACGTCGCCTTTGGCGCGGCGCACCCCCTCGTTGTAGGCCGAAAAGATAGTGTATCGGTTGGTGGAATTGTCGATAACCACCAGTTCATACTCGCAACCCACCGTGGCGGCAATATTGTCTGCCTGCTCATTGGGCAGGTGTCCGGTTCGGGAACAGACGATGATGGAGAGCATATTCAGATGACTTCTATGGTTTCTGCGTAGTGGCGGTCGAACTCCTGCTCCATACGTTCCTCGGTGAGCAGGTAGTGGAATCCCATCTCTTGCTCCTTGTTGGCGTCGGAGAGTTTCTTGCCCAGCGTGCGGTTGCGGGCGATAACCTCGGCCTTTCCGAGGTATTTGTAGTGCAGTAGCTTAAGGGGTTCCTTGCTGTTCTTGACGATACCCACAGGCGATGCAGCATGGCATCCGGGGGTGAAGTGAGTCTCCACGATGCGGTGCGGGTCGAATATGAGATGCTTCTTCATGTAGTCGGTGGCGTAGCCACGTCGCACCTGGTCGGTTATCAGACCCTGTTCGGGAGTGGGATAGGTGAGGCTATACATCTCGAAACCAATAATATCAGGAAAGGATACCCTCTGTTTGCGAAGGGTTTCGAGGTGGTTCTGCAGGTCGGGATGATATACAAACTCGTCGGTATCGCAGACCACAACCCAGTCCGCCTTGCCACGCGACTGCTTCCAGCAGTGGTTCTTGACGCGCTGGTTCTCCGAATCGTCGAAGATGCCCTTGATACCGAACTTGCGCATCTCGGCGTCCGGGCGGGCATTCACCAGGGCTTCGGAGCGGTCGGTGGAGTAGTTGTCGTAGATGGTGAAGTGCGACACGAAGCGGCTGTAGTAGTCAAACACGAAGGGCAGCATACGCTCCTCGTTCCAACAGACACAGTAGTAGTGTACAATCGGGTGCTTGATACCTCGTATTTTCTTGTATAACTGCAACTTGATTCTCAGTATATAGTTCCACAGCAACTGCAGTACTATGTGCAGGTTCTGCCCTTTCTGGAGGACGATGTGGTGCGTTGTGAGCCAGTGGTGGAGCATAGCTATCGGAATATGTTGCGGAGCCAGTAGACGGGCCGGAAGAGGAACTTACCCAGCCGGTAGGCTTTCGAGTGGCGGGCTTCGTCGGCACGGCGGTAGAGCCATTCGTGGTGCGCCCACATCTCGTGGAAGTATACAATGTCCTGTAGGTAAGGACGGTAGAGTTCCTCGTGGTTATGGTATATCTGCCGCAGGAGGATTTGAAGGTTGTTGTCGGCGTCGAGCGAGCGCGACACTTCGAGCACCCGCCAGTGGAAGAGGCGTTCCTGGATGCAATGCACGCGGTCCTCGGGGCGGAGCAGGTAGAGCCAGAAGTCCCAATCCTCGAAGCCCTTGACCATGTTGGGGTTGTAGCCCTCGGTGCGGTCGAAGTCTTTGCGGCGGTACATGGCGCAGTAGTGCACCATGTTGGTCCACAGCAGGGCCTCGAATGTGTAGGGCGGCAGGTCCCACGCGCCGGTGCGCTTGCCGAAGGTGTCGGCCAGGGTGTAGACCAGCTTCACCTCCGGATGGGCCGAAAGGTAGTCGGCGCAGCGCTCTATGTAGGTGGGTTCGATGGCGTCGTCGGCGTCCAGCGCCATGATATAGGTGCCGTTGGATGAGCGGATTCCGTGGTTGCGGGCGGTGCTCACGCCGGAGTTCTCCTGGTGGATGTAGCGCAGGTTGGGCATGGCGGAGAGGAACGGCTCGACCACCTCGCGCGTATTGTCGGGCGACCCGTCGTCCACCACGATGATTTCCACAGCCTTGTAGGTCTGCTTCTGCATCGATTCCAGGGTGGCGCCGAGGTACTGTGCCTTGCGGTAGCAGGGGATGATGACGGAGACAAGGGGTTGTTCCATGTAAGTATGCTGTGGGTCAGCGAGTTGTATTGCTCGCGATGTTTTCGTTCAAAATCCGGAAACTGGCCCGATTTTGCAGGTTTGCAACAGGCTGGTTTTCAGCGCTTATGAGGCATCCTCTTCTTCCCCTCTCCTACCCCTCCTGGTGTGTGGCAGGTATCTGCCCGGGGGGAGGGTGGGAAAAGGGGGGTCAGACGGGAATCCATTCGAATCGGTCGGTCTCGATGCCGGCAGGGAATGTCTTGCCCACCTTGTGACCGATCCAGTGGCGCGGCGCGATGACGCGGGGTGAGGGCTTCTGCGAGAGGTAGGCCGCCCACCAGGCGAAGGTGCTGTTCGAGATGATGGCCACGTCGGCATGCTGGATGATCTGGAAGTCGACGATGGGCGGGTTGTTCTCGAAGTGGAAGTTGGAGGGTCCCTCGAAGTCGCGGCGCACGCTCTCGATGTCGTCGCTCACGAAGAGCACCTCGTACTGTTCCAAGTCGGGGATCATCGCCAGCGCCTTGCGGTAGTATTCTACCGGCAGGCTGACGTCGCGGCCGCCCAGCCCCTCGAACTCCACCTCGGTGTAGTCCCTGCGGCGCAGGTGGACGGCCAGCACTTTGTGCCGGGCGAAGAAGTCGCTGTATTTCCCGTCGAACGCCTTGCGGTATTCGGTTTTGATTTCAAATGCTTTGCGAATCCGTGGCAGGGCGTCCTTGAAGTAGAGGTCTCCCTGGAAGAAGCCCTCGTGGTAGCCCTGGGTTCCGTCCGGGTCGATGAGGATGTAGCCGTCATGGTCGCCCACCTTTTCGTGCATGAACCATTGGATAAGTTTCTGGCACACACGACGGTAGGTGCGCTCGGCCCAGGGGTGGCTGTAGACATAGCGCGTCAGAGGGTCCAGCCGGAAGTAGCCCAGCTTGAAGCCGTACTCATAGGAACTGGCCCACGGCAGGGCGATGCCTCGGCGCGCGCGGGCAAAGGCGTATTGGAACATTTGGTTCCCCATCTGGCAGAAAAGGGCTACGATACGCATCTTTGGTAGAGGTCAAGGTATTGCCCGGCGATGTGGGCTATGTCGAAGCGGGCGATGGCATCTTGGCGGATGGCCTCTCGGTCGTACTGGCGGCCGAGGGCGGCGGCGATGCCGGCCGTCAGGGCGTCGGCGCTGAAGTCGGGGCAGCGCACTCCGTTGCGGTCGGTGATGAGTTCCTCCGTGCCGCTGCAGGGGAACGCCACCACAGGGCAGCCGCAGGCCATGGCTTCGACCGGGGTCTGGGCGAAGGCCTCCTGGTAGGAGGGCAAGGCGAAGAGGTCGGCTGCTGAGTAGGCCATCGATATCAGCCTGGAGTTGGCAATGGGGCCTGTGCCTACAATGGGGAAATCCGCCTCCGGGAGCGCACCGCTGCCCACGCAGAGGAGCGCGATTTTGTGGGAGTTTCCGACGATTCCCGCAAGGGACTGGATGAGTATGCCCAACCCTTTGCGGGGGTCGTTGATCTCTGAAGCGCAGAAGGCTATGACCTTGCAGTCCTGTGGCAGGCCCAGTACCTCGCGGCAGAAGCGGCGGTCGAGGATGCTGAAATCGTCGGGCCGGATGCCATTGTGGATCACCTCCACCGGGAACTGTCGCGCTAACGCCTGATTGTGATAGAAACGCTCCATCATGCCGGACAGGGCCACCATGTGTATGTTGCGGGCGGAGGCCAGTGCGTTGCGCTTGATGGAGGAAAAGGTGCCCTCGATTCCGGCAAAAGGAGCGGCCAGGCGCGCGGCCTCATCGCTGTAGTGGAAGCCGCCGAAGGCGATGTTCTCGTCATGGAAGGTCCAGACGATGGGCTTCTTCACCCGGGCGAAGAAGGTGGGGTAGTCCACAAAGTTCTCCACCCATTGGAGATGCAGTATGTCGGCCTCTTGCACGAGTGGGTGGCGTGCGAGGTCGAAGTTGGATATCGGCATGGTGAAGGCTGCCCCATACTGGCGGTCCAGCACCCCCATCTGCCGCTCGTAGCGTTCCACTTCCGTCAGGCATTTGCCGCGGCGGCGCTGCACCTGCTTCCACTTGCGCAGCAAGGGGTTGGCCGGCGGGCGGTAGAGGTTCATGTCGGGCTGCGCGGCAGTGATGTCGGTGGCCGACGAGCGCTTGAAGCGGCAGAGAATATGGCTCTCCACGCCAAGCTGTAGCAGTGCCTCGTGGATGCGCCTCGTGGCGATGCCGGCGCCGCCGTGGTCCATGGTGGCTATGTGGAGTACTTTCATTGCGGTTGCTTCATCAAGCCCCAGCTGCGGAGCACCTTCTTCATGCGGCGTTTCACCACCGTGGTGAAGGGCAACTTGGGGTGGTCGGACCAGTAGTTGTAGAACAGGCGCTGCACCTCGCGGTCGGGCCGCAGCCACGGTTCCAGGCGCAGTGTGTCCCTGGAGGGGTCGAAGAGCGGAGCCTGCGCGTCGCTGGCACCCTCTTCGTTGTAGTGTGTCCCGCTGCCGTCCATGCCGATGTTGCGGCAGAGCGATTTCACGGGGCGGATGCAGTAGCCGTTGTGTTTGTAGATATGGTAGTCCCAGCGGATGGCCCACGAGTCAATGCGGCCTCCCATCTGGGCCTGCAGCATGCTGCTCATGCCTTCGCCGCCGCGGTCGAAACGGCGCACGGCGCGAGGGTTGCGGATGAATTTTCCGAAGTCCTTCACCTCCCAGTCGATGTCCTGCCAGCGGTCGGCCCACGTGGCCCAGCCCCATGTGCAGGTGCGGTGTGCGAGGTAAAGGTCGTGTCGGGCGGTGTAATCGGCAGGCAGCTGGATGCCGACGTTCATGCCCCCCACGGTCCAGATGTCCTTGCGGTGGGCGTAGACATCGAGTGCTTGGTTCATGAAGGGAAGGAACTGCGGCAGCGTCTCGATGTCGTCTTCCAGTACAATGACGTGGCCGGCCTCGCCAACCACCTGCGTCACGCCGTCGATAACGGACTGCGCCAGCCCCTTGTTCTGCTCTGCCAGGTGCAGGTGCACCTCCCTGAAGCCCTCGGACTTGGATATGATGTCGCGCACCTCGGCGATGCGTCTCAATCCCTCTTCCGACACGTCCGGCTTGGGCCCGTCGGCAAAGATATGCAGCACGCTTTCGCTGGCTCCCCCGTTGAGGCGCAGGGCCTCCAGGGTGCGGCGTGTGTGGCTGGGCCGGTTGTATACAAAAAGGACTATCGGGGCGTGCATGCGGTGTTCTATTTGTTGTTCTTTTTCAAGAAATGGAGGGGTGCCAGAAGGCTTTTCCCAAGGCGGAAAGCCTTGGTGTTCTGCAAGCGGTGGATCTCCTGGCCCTGCGCGTCATACAGGCCGTTGAGCTTGGTCAAATATCCTTTCAGTTTCTTGTCCAGCAGCTTCCGCGCCGCCTCATCCTCCAGCAGGGAATAGAGGCTTGCCTGCGCCATGAACGACTGGATTGTGTTCTTGAAATCAGACCCATTGGCTCCGTTCCATATTCCAACGCCGAGGCGATAGACGGCCATCTTGTCGGAAAGGTGCTTGATTTTTCCCTGCTCGGCATAGAGTACGTGTCTGGGATAGTCCAGCACGATGCTGTTGGCCAGGCGATGCAGTTTGCGGGTGACGGTGGGGTTCTGCCTGTAGAGTGCGGAGGCGGTGTGGATATAGTTGTAGGGGATTAGATCAGGGATGGTGGTGTCCTCGGGGATTTTGTCTTCGTCGGGAACGGGGAGGATCCGGCCAGTGCGCTGGTCCAGCACCTCCACATTGTGGAAGCAGCCGGAGTAGTCGGGGTGCGCCTCCATGAAGTCCACTTGCTTTTGCAGCTTGAGTGGGTCGGTCCAATAATCGTCGCCCTCGCAGAATGCGATGTATTTGCTTCCGCCGCAAGCCGCCTCCATGATGCGAAGCAGACTGCCGTCGTGTTTGGACCACTGGTTTTCTGTCTCAAGGATGGGGCGTATGATGTCGGGATAGCGTTGGGCATAGTCGCGGATAATGTCGGCGGTGCCGTCGGTGGAGGCATCATCGTGCACCACGGCATGGAATGGGAAAGTGGTCTGCTGCATGACAAATCCGTCCAGACACTGGCGGATGTAATTCTCTTGGTTAAAGGCCACGCAGTGGATGGCCACGTTGGGTGTAGCGGTATCCATATCGGTAGAGGAAGGGGTCATGCGTGTTGTGCTTGGCGGAAGTCGGATTCCAGTATGGAGAGGTGCACTTGGTTCTGCCAGTGCCCGTCTTTGAAGACAGATTCCCGTAGGGTACCCTCTATCCGGTAGCCGCATTTCTGGTGCATCTTGAGCGAGGCGGTGTTCCCCTCCAGCACCAGTGCATCGATGCGATGGAAACCGCGCTGGTTGAAAGCGTAGTCGAGCAGCAGACGGTAGGCCTCTGCTCCCACGCCCCGGTTCCAACAGGAGCGGTCGCCAATCAGGATGTGGGAGGTGCCGCTGCGGTTGATGTTGTCGATGTTAGTGATTCTGACGTTGCCGATGTATCGGTCGTCTTCTTTGAGGCAGATGGCCAGATTGATGTTCCTGCTGTCGAATATGGCCTCTTCGATCCACTTCTTTTCGTAGGCCGACGAGACAAAATATTTGCATCCCCCCAGCTGCGACCATATCCGGTCGTCGTTGCGCCAGGGGAGGGATGTCAGGTAGTCCTCGGGCTCAAAGGCCCGTAGATAGACGGTGTTGCTATTCATGGTGAGACAAAATAACGTTGCAGATCCGGTGCATGTCGCTGTCACCATAGCGCTGGTCGACTGGGAGGAAGCAGGCATTCTGGGCAAGGGTGTGTTCCCAGTCGCCGCTGTTCCGCCACTGAAGGACATTGGGCCAGTATGTGGCGACAAAGATATGCTCCTCTATAAGCCGCTGTTTCAGGCCCGAGGTGCTGGGTAGATAGGGGTAGACCAAGGGGACCGCTCCATCTGTAAGCGTAAGTTTCAGCTGGTTGCTCTCTCTCAGCGCGGCCTCAAGGGTGTAGTAGTTGGCAATGCGCCGTGTGCGGACTTCTTCGTAGTCGATATTTCCAAGAAGAGTTTCCGTAAGCCTGGACATAAGGCGCAACGGCGTGTCCGCCAACACCTGGGTGTTGCATTGAAAGTCGGCATATCCGTCAGGGGCTCCCAGGTCGATGCGTTTCAGCAGGTGTGAACACCGGTCATGGCTGCGGTCCTGCTCCAGTTCTACAGGCAGTGTGCTGTCGGTATAAAGGTAGGCACCGTCGGGCACACCGAAGAACTTGCGGGCGGAGTAGAAGGTGTCCACGCCGTTGCAGGGCATGGCATAGAATGCCTGTGTGTTGTCCACGATAAGGCTATCTCCATAGAGGGAGGTTAGCTGCTCCACATACGGATGTTTCAATCCAAAGTAGTCGGTATAGAGAAATGCCTCTGCATTGCCGAGAGAGGGAAGGCCGGTAGGCTCCAGATGTCGGTCGATAGAGTAGAAGGCATATTCTATATTCAGCCTCTCTAAGGGGACAAGCATGGCCTCGCAGGTATAGTAGGGAATATGCACTTTGCGGTACTTGCGCGAACGCAGGATGTATTCAAAGGCGTTGGTGCCCGAATTGAGCCGGATGGCATCCGCGTGGTAGTGGTTGCCTTGGCGCAGTTCCAGTTCAAAATATCCACCTATGGGGGAATCCTCTTGCACAGCGTCAATCGGTGTTTATGTCGATCCACCGCGATGGGTCGGATACGGTTTCTATAAGTGCGGAGCGTGTGTCGAATTGCAGCAGCACATCACCCAGCGACATGTTCGCACCCGTGAATGGCTGTATGGTTGCCCCTGGGGTGTATGACAGGTCCGTGAACCGCAACCGGTCCTGGATGTTTGGGCTGAAGCGGATGGATCGCAGGGTGCCCGACTGGCCGTCGTGAGGGTGTATGGAGTAGGTGCACCATACCCCCTTGATATCCTGGGGCCGGTTCAACTGCAACGGTATCCCCACGGCATTGCGAATCTCATTTTCTATATAGTTGGTGCCCAAGGCCATGTCCTGCAGCAGGGCGATATGGTTGCCGCCTCCGCGTGGCGACACCTCCATCAGATAAGCCTTCCCGTCGGAGCATACGCGGCATTCCACATTGTAGATGCCATTCCTGCAGTGCAGGAGCCGGAAGAGCCGGTTGAGTTGGTCGGTCAGATCCGATTGGTAGCGGGAGGGCATGGTGGTGGGCCATATCTCAAGGGTGGGTACATAGGGGTTGGTGGCCGAGGGGTCGAACATCTGGTCCGAAAAGACAGGGGTGTCCACCATCCCTTCCACGGTGAAGATATCCGTGCTGGACTGGAAGCCTACGGTGTCGAGGAAATCCTCGATGATGATGCGTTTGGAGAGGGAATTGTCGAAAGCCGTTCTGACGGCCTCCGTCAGATACTCCTTGGAGCGCACGGCGGTGATGCCCTTGCTGCCTGCTGAATCGACGGGCTTCACAATGACAGGCCCCGGGAATGTATCGGCGTCGTTCAGGGCGTCGCTCTCCGAGGTGTACCCTTTGGCTGTGGGACAGTTGAAGCCGTTTCCGGCCAGGAACTGGCGGAAACGGGCCTTGTCCTGCAGGATGCAGGCGGCCGCGTAGGAGCATTGGAAAGGCAATCCCATCTGCTCGGCCACGTAGGCTGCGGTGACCACCCCGGGATCCACACCGAAGGACATGATGCCGTCGATTCGCTCTGCACGTGCCGCTTCCAGCACCGCCTCCTTGTCGATGATGCTCAGGTTGAGGTAGGCGTCGGAATGCTTGTGGGCTATGTTGTCCGGCAGGTAGTCGGCCGTGATGACGTAGAGACCCAGCCTGTGGGCTATGTCAATCAACGGCAGCAGGAACCGTGTTCCGCCGAGTAGCATCAGTCTTTTCATCGTTTCACTTGCAGTATTACGTTCTCCACCTCTTCGTCGGTCAACTCGTGGTGTATGGGAAGGCAAATCACCTCGTCGGCCATGCGTGTGGCGACGGGGAGGTTGGCGGGAGTGGCGGAAGGCAGGCCGCGGTAGGAGCTGAAGGTGCTGATTAAAGGGTAGAAATAGCGTCGGCCATAGATGCCGTGCTCCTGCATCTTGAAGTAGAGAGCGTCGCGCGACATGCCGTATTCCGCGGCGTTGACGAAGATGGGGAAGTAGCCGTAGTTGTGCCGTATGCCCGGCATGTCGTCGAAGAAGCGTATGCCCGGAATGCCACGCAGGGCGTCGCGGTAGCGTGTCGCGATGCGGTGTCGCTTCCCGATGGCGGTGTCCACCTGCTGCAGATTGAGCAGGCCGAAGGCGGCCCGCACCTCGTCCATCTTGCTGTTGATGCCGGGGGCCACCACCTCGGTCTCGCTGGCAAAGCCGAAGTTCTTCAGGTAGTCGATGCGTTGTTTGGTTTCCCCGTCGTTCACTATCAAGGCTCCGCCTTCGACGGTGTTGAATACCTTGGTGGCATGGAACGACAGTGTGGACATGTCGCCGCAGTTGAGGATGCTTTGTCCGTCGCGGCGCACGCCGAAAGCGTGTGCCGCATCGTAGATGACTTTGAGCCCGTACTTGCGGGCAATGGCCTGTATGCGGTCGGTGTTGCAGGGTATGCCGTAGCAGTGTACGGGCATGATGGCCGTGGTGCGCGGCGAGATGGCGGCCTCTATCCTGTCCGGATCGATGCCGCAAGTCTCCTCCTCGATGTCCACAAACACTGGTTTGCAGCCGTTCCACCAGATGGCATGGGTAGTGGCCACGAAGCTGTAGGGGGTGGTGATGACCTCGCCGGTGATGTGCAGCGCCTGCAGCGCCGTGATGAGCGGCAGGGTGCCGTTGGTGAAGAGCGAAAGGTGCTCCACGCCCAGATACGCCGCCATGGCCTGTTCCAGCTGCTGGTGGAAAGCGCCGTTGTTGGTAATCCAGCGGTTGTGCCATATCTGTTCCAGACAGCGTTGGAACTCTTTTAGCGGAGGGAGTAGGGGAGATGTGACGGTGGTCATAGGGTTCTTATCGGGTGATGGAAGGGCTTATGGGGAATGTTAAATTTAACATTTCATCCAATGGCGATTTTAACATTTCAAGGGTGAAAAGGACGTGAAGGCGGATGTTCCGTCAAAGTGTTGGTTTACAGTACATTGCGCAAAAGTGTGGCATGGGGGTCAAGTTGGTTGATTTTCAGCGTATTAAAGGTATCCTCTTCTTATCCTCTATGTATTTGGTTCGTCTCTTCTAGGAATGTGCCTAATATGGGGTTGATTTTAACTTAAAATCCGCTTCCTGCTACGGACGTTTTTTAACACTTTCCAGCACCCGTAGGAACTGCTCCGTGGAGCGGTTGTCGTCCAGCCGGCTTTCTATCCATGTCTTGGCCCCTTGGCCGAGTTCCTGCCGCCGTTGAGGCGAGCTGTAGAGGATGTGCAGCGCATCCGCCATGCCGTCAATGTCAAGATAAGGGACAGAGAGGCAGGCGTTGCCTTGCTTGAGTAGTTCCACGGCACCCACGCAGTCATCGAAACCCACCACGGGCTTGCCAATCATGGCGGCCTCGGCCACCACGTTGCCGAAACTCTCCTCGCGCGAGAGGATAAGGAAGATGTCGAACGAGCGGTAGTAGGGGAGGGGGTCCTTGATGAGTCCGGTGAGATGGATATTGTCGCGGACGGTGGAAAGGTCGGAGTCGTATTCCATCTGCTGGCGGATGCCGTGGGCGCAGTTCCCGGTCCACACGAAAAGCACTTTGTCGCCAGGATATTTCTTCTTGTAGACAGCGGCCAGTATAGGTAGCAGGTCGCATCCCTTGCGCCAGCACACCTCGCCCGAGAGTCCTATGATGCACCGGCCGGCGGTGTCGTAGGGCAGGGGCGTGTTCGGGCTTGTGGCATCCAACTTGAACGATGGGAAGTTGTGTACCACTTCTACCGTTTCCGGAGAGATTTGGTATTTTTGTATAAGAATGGACTTCACTAAATCGCTTACGGTGACAATCCTGTCGCATTGTGCAAGATCTCTCTCAAAGCCATCATAGATGCGGAAACTGTATTCCGACTCGCGCAGATAGAACACGAGGGGGGCGTGGAAGTGGGCTTTCATCTCGATGCCGGGGGCGAGTGCCACTACGGTGTTGGCGACGATGATGTCATAGTGTTGTTCCATCAAGCGCTTATGGGAAATCCGCTGTTTAATCTTGGTACGGATGGAGGAGGAGTAGGTGTTGAGTATGTAGAAGTTCTCGGCCGATTTCCGGAACTCCTCCTGCAAGGCACTTCCGCCATAAATCAGCAGTATGTCCTGATGCAGGTCGCTCCGCTGCGCCTTCAGGTTGCGTATGATACGCAGCATCTGCATAGGTGCACCGGAAATCGTCGCCTCATGAATGATGTACAGGACTCGCATGGTGTGTTGCTGCAACGGGTTGTATTATAGCCAAGTGGGGCCTACCGCTTTGTTGGCCAGCCGCGATTGCGCAATCAGCCTCATGTCCGAAATCTCTCTCTGCTTTGCGCGGTAGCCTTTTAGGTTGCCCCGGAGCAGTTTGTGCAACCGCTGCCGTTCCAGGAAAGCAATCTTCCCGTTGATGTCATAGTCAAGATTGATGTCGCCCAGTTCAATCCGTTGTTCCAGAGGTAGATACTTGTCGGATAGGGGCTCCTTTTTGTCTGTCTTCGCCTCGCGTGTCTCTCGGTCGTGGCAGGCGGTGCAGTGGGTGGCGATGAGGATGCGCATGCGGTGATAATGCACACGCTGGCAGTAGTTTGCATCTTCGCCATAGTGGGAGAAGAGCAGGGTGTCGAAACCGCCCACGGTCTCAATGCAGTGGCGGCTGACAAGCCACACGGCGGCATTCACAAACGGCACCTCATAGTAGGGGCGCAGGTGGCGCATGTAGGCATCTGATGTGAAGTCAATGCCGGCATACAGGGCAAACATGCTGTCCAGACCCGATGAATGGCCGTTGAGATGCACAGGAGAGGCAATGCCCACGTTCTTATTTTCGGTAAAGGTCTTGACCAGTTCGGTCAGTGTGTTCCCCTCCACCCAGGCATCTTGGTTTAACAGGAAGACATAGTCGGCACCCTCGTCCAGTGCCTGTCGGATACCGATGTTGTTGGCCTTGGCAAAGCCAAGGTTCTCTTTCGACTCGATGAGGCAGACTTCTGGAAAGTGCTCCTTGATATAGGCAACGCTGCCGTCATTCGAAGCGTTGTCGACGACGATGGTTTCCACTGGCAACTCCGACTCCCGCAGGCTCCCCAGACACCGGTCATACCAGCGCATGCCATTGTATGTCACTATGATGGCGAAAATCTTCATGCGATTTTCCAGTCATCGATACCTCGTTTCTCGGTGGAGAAATTGATGCCAATCTTGAACAGGCACCGCGTGTCGGCGGCGAAAGGCGCGGCGTACTGCTTGTCCTCAATCTGTTGGAGGGCAATGTCGGCCGATTGGTCTATCTTTAGTTCAAAGATGTATATATAATCCGGAGTCTGGACAAGCATGTCCATACGCCCGTCGGAGGTATGGCGTTCCACGTCCACGTAGAGCCCCAGCAGCGAGAAGAAGACGTACATGGCGTTGTGGAAGTAGAGTTCCTTGTCGCCCATCAGCGCGTAGTCGCCGCCGGCAAAAAAGGCCGCCAAGCGACGCATGAAGCCCTCGGCGTCGCCAGAGTCGATTTCCTTTACGAATTGGTTTATGGAAAATGAAGAACTGGTATTTGTTTTAGGCGTGTAGAATGGCACTAAATATTTGATGAAGCCCTCGCGGACTTCCCTGTTGGGAAATCCAAGTGAATAGGTGTCGAAGCGTTTGTCGTGCCCCGTGATGGTTAGGTATCCGCTTTGATACAGCAACGGTAGCGGATTTTCGTCCATGATGTCGATGCTGTTCAACGTATCGGCGGAGAGTTCGCATCGCGTCATCTCTTCCAGCGGGTAGTGGGTCTTCTTTAGCTGCTCCACGAGAAAGGAGGGTGTCCCTGTCTCGAACCAGTAGTCTTTGAAGACCAGATATTGCATGGTGTTGAGTATGCTGAAGGGGTTGTAGATGCCCTGCGTGTTAGGGTAGAAATGGTATCCGTCGAAGTCGGTGGCAAGCTTCGCATAGCAGGCAGCCTTGTCCAACTGGTTTGCCTCGGCGAGTTGCCCGATGCGGTCGTCGAAGTACTGATGCAGCTCCTGGTCTGTGATGCCACAGATGTCTACAAATTGGGGCAGCATGGAGATGTCGGACAGGTGGTTGAGGTCGCTGAAGACGCTCACCTTGCCGAACTTGGTTACTCCTGTCAGGAAGGCGAAGCGGATTTTGGCGTCCTGCGTTTTCAGCACCGAGTAGAAGGCTTTCAACTTGCTCCGGTATGCTTCCTGAAGATCGGGGCGTCCGATGGTCTGCAACAGGGGCTTGTCATACTCATCTACCAGGATAACCACGGGGCGTCCTGTTTGCGCATAGGCATTGTTTATAACGTGTAGGAAGCGCTCTTCCGAGGCGCGGTCCATGTAGTCGTCACCGTAGAGTTTTTCCCATTGCTCCAGATGGCGGTTGAGTTCAGAGTCGAGCGACGACTCGTCTTTGTACTCGCGGCTGTTCAGGTCGAGGTGCAGTATGGGATATTCCACCCACGCCTGCTCCAGTTGTTCGAGAGCCAGCCCCTTGAAGAGATGCCGGTTGCCCTGGAAGTAAGCCTCGAATGTGGAAAGCAACAATGACTTCCCGAACCGTCGCGGACGTGAAAGGAAGTAATAGCGATTGGTATTGGCCAGATGATGAATGTACCTTGTTTTGTCTATATAGGTGTACCCATCGCCAATCAGACTCTCAAAACTTTGTATTCCAATAGGGTATCTCATGCAGGTGCGAGTGATTTTTATATGATTGTTTTAGTTGAATAGATGCCGGGATATCTTCGATTCAACACCTTTTTCACCCGTGTGTAGAGCAACTTGCGGTCGTATTGAATGAATCGTCTATACATGCTGCCATATTGTTGCTTATAGGTGTTTTTGTAGAGTAGGGTGTAGACAAAGCAGAATATGGAACTGGAGAAGTGTGACCTTTTTTTTAGGAAATCGATATATGAACGAGTGCGGTCGTTAAAAGGAAAGACCCAGCGATTGATTCGTGACGCATTGATGTTAGGGTCTAGAATATGTACCTCGTTGAATCGTTCCTGCGCGCTTTGTTCGTCAGGTGGAATACTTTTCTCTTGCTCTCCATGGATCCTGTATTGAGTCAGGGGCTGTGTAATATAGCCAAGTGCTTTATCCTGAATGGCAAGAAGAGAGATTACTTCATCATGCAGAATGCTGGGCGAGCAGTATTCTGCGAATTGGATTTTCCCTCGGATTGCCATGGTGGCACCAGTGGCATGATTGCAATAGAAAACGGGTAACTCGCAGCCTGCATCAAAATATTTTCGATATTCTTCACTGAATCCAACTCGATTAAATAGAGAATTTCCTATTGTGTGCCCGTCTGAATCAATGAGAATCGCATCAGAGAAGACAACGTTCTTGCTTGGATTGAGGTAGAACCAATCTATTATAGTCTTTACTTTTTCGGGTACCCATACATCGTCTTGGTCGGATAGGAATATTATGTCGCCAGTGCAGAGATTGACAGCCTTCTGAAAGTTGGCACACACACCGAGATTAGTTTCATTGCGGTAGACCAGGATGTTAGTATGTGTTTGCTGTTGAATTTGTTCAATGATATGTAGTGTATTGTCGGAACTCCTGTCATCGCATATAACGATTTCATCAACGGGCACGGTTTGCGAAATGATGGATTCAACCTGTTTCCGGATGTGTTGAGCGCCATTGTAGGTACAGAGTGCAACAGAAGTCGTCATTTATTGGTAGACTTTTGTGTAGGGGAAGGTGAGGAATAATACTTGATGTTCTCAATGCGAGGAAATTGCTATTTTTTAGGTGTGCGGCGAGTGAGTCGTAGAAATGTATATCGTAGTGATTGGCGGATATCGTAGCACATTATTTTAAGGTAATTGTCGCCGTACAGGTGTTTATACTTCTTACGGGTACGAAGTATAATAAACAAGGCTAATGATTTGTGGAGAAGGCGATTCCGAGTAATTATGTATTCCACCCGTTCTCGAGACAGGCTTGAGATGATGGGCATAACAGATTGAAGATGTTCAGAGGCAGGCCAGTATTCTCGAATGTGGTCATAGTAGCAATGCCAGTTCTCACCTTCGTGTGCAGATGGTAGATAGAAGCCAGTTTGCTGGTTGTCGTGACGACGGTAGTTGATAAGTGGCTGGTAGATGACTCCAAGACGTCCGTCCTCTGCTGCTTTTATTGCAATAGCAAAATCATGCAGGAAATGGGGTGTACAAAAGTCAAAAGGATGATGTGATTCGAGGAAACTGCTGCGTACCGCCATCGTTGCTCCTGTAGCGTGGTTGCGTCGCAGGAAACATTCCAGTTGAAGCCCCGCATCAAACATTCGCTGCTCCTCTTTGTGGAAAGACATGCGAAATAGATTGCCATAGTGTTTTAGGTGCCTACTTTGCGAGTCTATGAGTAAAGCATCAGTGAAAACAGCGGCGATGTTGGGGCGTTTGGATAGATAGTCTGTTATATATTCCACCTTGTTGGATTGCCATACATCGTCTTGGTCTGAAAAGAAAATAATGCTCCCCTTGCATAGGCTGGTGGCCTGTTTGAAATTAAGGCATACGCCGAGTGGCTCTTTGTTTTGGTAGATTCTTATTTTATTGGGGTGACTCTGCCGGAAAGTTTCGGCGATAGAGACGGTAGAGTCTGTGCTGCCATCATCGCAAATGACAATTTCGTCCACAGGACATGTTTGTTGCAGGATGGACTGTAACTGTTCAGCAAGGAAAGGTTCCCCATTATATGTGCATAGTGCAACGGATAGCATCATTTCTATGATTTTGAATAGAGGTATTTGTGAAAAAACGGTTGAATCTATAATAATTATAATATTGACGTATTAGATAGGCCTTGCTATGGGGAAATGAGAATTTGGAAATGCTCTCATGATGTTTGGCAAGGTGTTTTCTGTTGGATGTGCCGTATTGTTTGGTGTAATAGAGGGCAATAGAAAGTCTGTCGGCTGGAATGCAGTTGTTGTTTGTTGCATCATGGATGATATACTCGAAGTGTAAGGAGTTTCTTGTATTTTTATTGTCGGATAGGAAATACGGACAGAATAGTTGGGTTTTCTATAATGCGTAGGGAAAGAATATTTGGTCTCGTCGAGATAGTTGTCTAAATAGTCCAACCGCAACACTTGGTTGTGGTTTCCGATAATAACTGTATATGTTGCAAATGGGTTCATTTCGTTAGCAGCAAGGAGTAGGCAATGCTGAATCCCTTGAATCATGACATAGTACCAGGTGATTAAAAGGAACAGAATAACGCCGATAGGTAGCGATGGAATCGTAGCTTGATATATAAATCATATGTTGTTTTATGCTGGATACGATAGAAATTGTATCCAGTTAAATGATACTAAACAATAAGAAGCATTGCGCATTTATTATGGTATCTTTGGTTGATAGTGTCCAATAAATTGGGGGTATTGCATAGGCAACATTCGGCTATTCCGCAAACCCCTTACCATTAGCAAAATCGTTCTCTTTAATTGCGAGGTATTGTGTCACATAAACGCATATATCTTAAATTGAGGTCTTGGCGACAGAATGGAGTCTTTGTGAATTCAATGAAATCATTCTGTCCGTCTTTAAGTAGTCAACTTACTTCGCGTAGTTTTTTGTTCTTACAGAGATTTACCTGCTTTTTAGTTGGGTGCTAATATTTAATACGCCGAATCCATGAGAGGGGAGAAATAAGGATTTTTCCGATACGGTAAGCAACAGATTCTTGAATTCCGGTTAGTGTACGTTGAAGTTGAATCAACTCTTTGCGGTTGAATTGGTCGCCAAATAATTTTAGAGAAAGATGGGAGACCTGTTTTTGTAATGCGATAACCGCGGGATTATCTAATTGTAGAGATCGTCGAGTTGCAGTCTCATACCGTACTAACAGGTTCCAAAGAAGAGCACTATAGGCTCTTGAGTTTTTTGATATTTGGTTGGGGGTGCTCCTGTATTTATATGTAAATTTATCGAGTATATATATCGGAGCATATTCTTCAAGTTTGAAGTATAGTTCTTGGTCAACGGCAGCTGGCAGAATTGCAGTAATTCCTGATGTCTTCTCGTAGATGCTTTTCTTGAAAGAAGCAAAAACTTCAGGTTGGTAGTCGTTGTGCTCGAAGTAGTTTTCTTTGCTATTCAAGTGCAAAATTCTGGATTCACTAATAATGTTTAGTTTTTCGTCGCAAATATAATGTCTAGAAAAGCAGCAGGAGATGTCGCTATTTAGGCGGTGAGCATCAATATGACTTTCCAGGGCATTAGGAAGTAGAATGTCATCGGCATCAAGAAATCCACATAGACTCCCTGTTGCATATTCAACGCATTTTCTTTTGGTTAGTCCGCATCCCATGTTTTGGGGATTATAGAAGATCCGGATTTTTTTATGGTGGGCACATTTGTTTAGTATGGCATGAGATTCGTCAGTAGAGCCGTCATCAACAATAATTAGTTCCCAGTTAGAATAGGTTTGCTCAATAACGCTGTTGATGGCTTCTTGGAGATATCTCCCATTATTGAAGTTCGCGACAAGAACAGAAAAAAGGGGTGTATCACACATTTATTATGGCGATTAAAAAAGTTTCTTAATCTTTTTTACCAAAGAAGAAATGAAACGGCTAAATTTATAAGGAGAACTACACTTTATGGAGTGGATTTCAATGTATTTACGGGTTAATTCATCTTGTTGCCATTTAAAGGCATTATTTATTTTTGATGATAGGAACAATTGAGTTCGAAGTAGAGGCTCACGTTGTGTTTGATTTAATAAGGATTGGAGCCCTATAAGTCTATGGTTATCAAAATTTTGCATATATTCCCGTCCCACGTCTACGTGTACTATTGGTGTATTGTTAGACGCGATAACTAAATTAACGGCAACTATAGGATCAATGTTAGGGTTATAGGAAGACCAATCAATTTTAAAAGAGGGAGGGAGTAAGATACCTCCATTGTCTAGGGCGACTAAAGCGTAAGATGGAATGTTGGATACAGGTTGAAAAGACCAATCTTTGGGTGGAGAAATCTTTCCTTGATAATTTGTCTGTATAGAGCAGCAACTGGTAGCACAGATGGATTTAGGATGTATGATATGCGTTTGAATCAACGATTCCACGTAGAAGCTGTTTTGTAGTAAAGAAGGCGGCGAAAAAATCCGAATAACATTGTTGCTTAAGGGGTTGTCTGTTATAGTCTCAATGAGTGCCGAAGAGTTACTTTGATGATATTCAACAAGTATATCATGTGCAACAAGAGATTGTTGCGAGACATGCGTATCGCTAAAGAAAATGATTTTATTGGGAATCAGCGATTGCCCTCTCGCCAATTCTAGTATAGAATAAATATCGTTCAGGTGATTAGCATTATAAGGTATGTATAGGTGTATCTGGAAGTCGAGTAAAAGGTCCTCTGTTGTCATGGAGAATGGAAAAAGTTGAAATATAGACCGTTTTGTTGGGGTGTCCAGCATTATTCTTCCCGGGTAATCTTCACCGAAGACTTCTTTGTACAAATCGTTCCATTGGGGAGAATAAAGTGTATTAGAAAATATCCAGGGTTTCCATGGAGCAGCCAAATGGAGAATTGCTGCACTTTTTATGATGTCATCTTTTGTATAGTTATGGGGTATTCCATAATATTCAGTAATTTCAGAGATAGGGGATTTGCATATACTCCCGTTCTGAACATTATATTTAAGTGGCAAATAAAGAACTTCTTCGTTTAATACAACATTTAGGGCATCTTGATCCATATTGTTGTTAATGCCGTCTTTCCGGTAGTCAAGAAGTTTACTTTCCAAGGAGTACTCTCTGAAACGCGTAAGATTGAGAAGTAAAACCCCAGAGTTAAAATATGCCTTATGATTGGTCTTTAGTATGTTTGTTTGGTAATTGGCATCACCATAGGGTCGGATATTCTTGACAACACCGGCATATACATCGGAAAGATTGTAGTTCCATAGTTCGGTCAAGTCTTCCTGTACAATGATGTCACTGTCAAGATAAAGAATCTTGTCTAAATGGTTGAGAATATTTGAAATCCTAAATTTGATTAAGGCAGATGTGCTGACATAAAAATCGTCACCTCGGTGAAGATATCTAAACTCTGAATTATCAACGGTTACAACCTCGATAGAGCACTTTTCCGAAGAGAGGGAAGTTAAAAGTGCTTTTCCGTGGGAAGAGATAGCGTCAGTGAGAATGTAAATAGTCAGGTTGGTATTTTCTGCTTGACATTTCTTTATTGAGTGAATGGCAACTACAGTAGGGATAATGTAATTCTCATCGCAAATGAAGCAAATGTTTATGTTTGCAGATGGGAGATGCATCTTTTGATACTTAAGGATGGTACGTGGTTATGATTTAAGAGGGTATATTTCTATTTCTGCATCCTGATAAGATGTTCGTCCACTGAATGGCCAGTGTGCGAACGGGATATGATGGCATTTATCAAGATATTTGATTTCAAACTGTATGGCATCAATAACAATGTCATAATTTTTGCATTTGGCAACGAAATCCATCAAAGATAGGTTGAAGTTTATCCGGTAGATACCCATTGCGAGTTGATGATTTTTTAATACCACTTTTGCTTCAAAGTCATTGGTGTCAGAGGGAAGCGCAAGCTGTTGGGAGTAGTAGGAGCCAACGTGATTGTCAAATTCATCTCTAATAATAATTCCAATTTGGCAATTATTAATAGACCGATTATTTCTGTGGAATTTGAGGTTAAATATAAGTGGTTCCTCTGTAGAAACGTTCCGTACGTCATTTAGTATACGGACTTCGGTATATTCCAGCTCTCGAAGGGTATTTTTATTTCGTTGGATTTCAGTTGTGCTTAGGTGGTCTCTCAATTCTGAATCAGCAGATGTTTTAAGGTAGAGATCTATGATTTCATCTGCTGTTCCTGTCTGTCTTACAATACCGTTCTCTAGCAATACACCATTCTTGCAGAGCGCTCTCACGCTCGCCATATTATGGCTGACAAACAGCACTGTGCGACCTTGACTGGTGGAGACATCTTGCATTTTGCCGATGGCTTTCTTTTGGAATTCGGCGTCTCCGACGGCGAGGACTTCGTCGACGACGAGGATGTCCGGGTCGAGGTGGGCGGCGACGGCGAAACCGAGGCGGACGCGCATGCCGCTGGAGTAGCGTTTGACGGGGGTGTCGATGTAGCGCTCGCAGCCGCTGAAGTCGATGATTTCGTCCAGCTTGCGGGAGATTTCTTCCTTGGTCATGCCGAGGATGGCACCATTAAGGTAGATGTTCTCGCGGCCGGTCATTTCGGGGTGGAAGCCGGTGCCCACTTCGAGCAGGGAGGCGATTCGGCCGCGGGCGCGGATGTCGCCGGTGGTGGGGGCGGTGATTTTGGAGAGGAGCTTCAGCAGGGTGCTTTTGCCAGCGCCGTTCTTGCCGATGATGCCGACGACGTCGCCCTGCTCCACTTTGAAGTCGATGTCGCGCAGGGCCCATACGAACTGGCTTTCGCCTTTGGTGCCGCGGTCGTTGGTTTCGCCGATGGTGAGAAAGGGGTCTTCTTTGTGGCGCACCTGTGTGGTCCACCAGCGCTTGATGTCTTCGCGGAAGGTTCCGGTGGAGACAAGGCCGAGGCGGTAGAGTTTGCTGACGTGGTTGAATTCTATTGCTGTTGCCATTCTGTGTGGTTTAGAAAGTCGTTGTATGCGAGGCGGATGCCTTCTTTCAATTCGGTGCGGTAGGTCCATCCGAGGGCGGCGGCCTTGCTTACGTCGAGCAGTTTGCGGGGTGTGCCGTTGGGTCGGGTGGTGTCCCAATGGATGCGGCCGGTGTAGCCCGTGATGGCGGCCACGGTCTCGGCCAGTTCCCGGATGGTGATTTCTTTGCCTGTGCCGGCGTTGACGGTCTCGTTGCCGGAGTAGTTCTGCATGAGGAAGAGGCAGAGCTGGGCGAGGTCGTCGACGTAGAGGAACTCGCGCAGGGCGCTGCCGTCGCCCCAGCAGGTGACTTCCTGCAGGCCCTGTTCCTTGGCCAGGTGGAAGCGCCGTATCATGGCGGGCAGCACGTGGCTGTTCTCGGGGTGATAGTTGTCGCCGGGGCCGTAGAGGTTGGTGGGCATGACGGAGATGTAGTCGGTGCCGTACTGCCGGTTGAGGTATTCGCAGTACTTGAGGCCGCTGATTTTCGCCAGGGCGTAGGCCTCGTTGGTGGGTTCGAGGGCCGAGGTGAGCAGGCAGTCCTCGCGCATGGGTTGCGGGGCGAGGCGGGGGTAGATGCAGCTGGAGCCGAGGAAGAGCAGTTTCTTCACTCCGTTCTGCCACGCGGCATGTATGGTGTTCATTTCGAGCGTCATGTTGAGGTACATGAAGTCGGCCAGGGCGGCGCTGTTGGCCGCGATGCCGCCCACTTTGGCGGCTGCGAGGAAGACGTATTCGGGTTTCTCCTCGGCGAAGAAGCGTTCGACGTCGGCCTGTCGGGTGAGGTCGAGTTCGGCGTGTGTGCGGGTGACGAGGTTGTGGTAGCCGTTGCGCTTCAGTTCTCGCACGATGGCCGAGCCCACCATTCCGCGGTGGCCGGCGACGTAGATCTTGGATTCTTTCTGCATGGGTGGTTTTTGGTGGGGTCCTTATAGGTATCCTATAGGTATCCCATAGGTATTTACTTCGACTGTGACCCGATTTGGTCGGATATGGACCATGTGTTCATTTTACGATGCCTTTCTCCAGATATTCTTCGAGGTTCACCTTCACGCGGTGGGCCGCGTCGTCGGCCGCCACCTTGCGCATGTCGTGGTCGACCATGAGGCGCACCAGTTCGCGGAACGGGGTCTTCGACGGGTTCCAGCCCAGTTTGGCCTTGGCTTTGGTGGGGTCGCCGAGGAGGTTGACCACATCGGTGGGTCGGTAGAAGTCGGGGCTCACCTCGACGAGCACCTGGCCCGTGGCGGCGTCGATGCCTTTCTCGTCGATGCCGCTGCCCTCGAAGCGCAGCTCAATGCCGGCCTCGCGGAAGGCCAGCTGGCAGAACTCGCGCACGGAGTGCTGCTCGCCGGTGGCCACCACAAAGTCGTCCGGCTCCGCCTGCTGCAGCATGAGCCACATGCACTCCACATAGTCGCGCGCGTAACCCCAGTCGCGTAGGCTGTCGAGGTTGCCCAGCAGCAGCTTTTTCTGCTCGCCCTGCTTGATGCGTGCGGCGGCGATGGTGATCTTGCGGGTGACGAAATTCTCGCCCCGGCGCTCGCTCTCGTGGTTGAAGAGGATGCCGTTGCAGCAGAACATGTTGTAGGCTTCGCGGTATTCTTTGATAATCCAGTAGCTGTAGAGTTTGGCCACGGCGTAGGGGCTGTAGGGGTGGAAGGGCGTCTCCTCGTTCTGGGGGACGGCCTCGACGCGGCCGTAGAGCTCGGAGGTGCTGGCATGGTAGATGCGGCAGGTGCCGGCCAATCCGCAGAGACGCACGGCCTCGAGGATGCGCAGGGTGCCGGTGGCGTCGACGTTGGCGGTGTATTCCGGCACATCGAAGCTGACCTGCACGTGGCTCTGGGCGGCCAGGTTGTAGATCTCATCGGGCCGGACGGCGGAGACGACTTGCTGGATGCCCATCGAGTCGGCGAGGTCGCCATAATGGAGATGGAACCGTTCGTGGCCCTCAAGGTGGGCGATGCGCTCGCGGTAGTCGACACTGCTGCGCCGGATGATGCCGTGCACATCGTAGCCTTTCTCAATCAGGAGTTCAGCCAGGTAGCTTCCGTCTTGGCCGGTGATGCCGGTAATAAGTGCTTTTTTCATTTATGGGGTGTTACATTTTGTGCAGTATGGAATGGGGCTTCATGGCGTGGGCCGAGAGGCTGCTGGCCAGCAGCCGCAGGGAGGGGTCGTTGCGGTAGGTCATCGGGTGCTTCCACCGGTTGGCGCGGTAGCGCTTCACCTTCCACCACAGGCGGCTCCAGTCCTCGGAGGGGTGCTCTGTGATGTTGCCGTAGATGGTGTCGGCCTCCACGCGTCGCACGAGGCTGTCGCTGCAGTCGAACGCCACCGGTATGCGGCTTCCGAAACGGGTGCTGACGATGCGGCTCACGGCACCGACAAATAATTCCATACCTGACGTGCAGACGGCTTTCTGCACCTTCTCCCAGTCGATGCCCGGCTGCGCCGCGAGCACGTGCCAGTCGCACAGGTCGCGCAGGGTGATGCGGCTGGAGGCGAAGTGGCCTGCCATGTGGCGCAGCAGGAAGAGCACCTCGAAGGTGATGGAGGGCGCTTCGGATTTCAGCAGCTCCTCGTACTGCTTGTTCGAGGGCGGTGTGTGGCGGTTGATGAAGTCGTAGTGGCTTTCCACCGTGACATCGCGGTAGTTGTATTTCGAATGGTGGTGCGAGTCGTTGGAGACCTCCACGTGCAGCTGCTCACGGGCCAGCCGGTCGGCTTCGCCATGGCGGTCGTAGAAGTAGAGGTCCAGGTCGCAGAACTCGCGCAATTCGGGCTTGGGGTAGTATTGTGCCAGGTGCTGGCCTTTCAGCACGAGGGTGTCGATGCCGTGGCTGTGCATCAGGTCGATGATTTCCTGTTGCACCTGGGTTCGGTAGTTGAACCGGATTGTCGCCTTCTGGCGTTCCGAGAGCCAGGGTATCAGCACACTGCGCGGTGGCTTCTCCTGCTCCGGAAGGGCTGCGACGGTCTCGCTGGCCAGCGCTGCGGTGTGGTTCTGCCGCAGCAGGCGGAACAGATGCTCCCACTCGTTGGCGGTGGCGCCGACGAAGGCCCCTGCTTCCGGCGCGCTGCCGGTCAGGGCAGGGCGGAGCAGGTGGAAGAGAGCATCGTGCTTGTCGATCATACGGTGTCCATGAAGTTGCGTTGCACGCGGTTGAAGATGATGACGCCGAGGAACAGCAGCACCACCATCACGGTGAAGCTGTAGGTCAGCCCGGTCCAGCTGAATTCGCCTGCGCCGAGGAACCCGTACTTGAAGCCCTCGAAGATGCTGCTCACCGGGTTGAGTTGCATAATCAGCTTCAGTTTCTGGCTGGAGACTGTGCTCATGGGGTAGATGATGGGGGTGGCGTACATCCAGAGGCTGGTCACGTAGTTCAGCAGCAGGGCCACGTCGCGGTACTTGGTGCTGAAGCTGGAGAATATGATGCCGAAGCCCAATCCCAGGCCGGCCAGCATCACCACATAGAGCGGGAAGAGCAGGGCGGTCATGTTCGTGCTCACCATGTCGCCTCCCGGCAGGCCGCCGAAGACGTAGACGCAGTAGACGACGCCGAACAGCAGCATCTGTATGCCGAAGTTGAGCAGGCCTGACACCATGCCCGAAATGGGCACGATGAGCCGTGGGAAGTAGACCTTTCCGAAGAGCGCCGCGTTGCCTGCAAAGGTGCCGCGGGCCTTGCCCAGGCATCCGCTGAAGTAGCCCCAGAGGCTTACGCCGGCCAGGTAGAACAGCGGCTGGGGGAGGCCGTCGGTGGAGATTTGGGCTATGTTGCCGAACACCACTGTGTAGAGCAGCACCGTCATGGTGGGCTGTATGATGAACCATAGGGGGCCGAGCACGGTCTGTTTGAACTGTGTGGTGATGTCGCGCCGGATGAAAAGGGAGCACAGGTCGCGATAGTCCCACAGTTCCTTCAGGTTGATCGACAGCAGGCTTTCTTTAGGTTTGATGATAGTCGTCCACTCTCCGTGGGTGTCTTGACTCATGTTTAGCTTGATTTTTTATGGTGAAAAATGATGTTTCCTACGATGCCCCAAAAGTAGCGCCAGTCGGTGCGGAACGGGGCCTTGAGGTAGGCTTCCAGGTAGCGTCGTTCGCTCTCCTGCACCTCCTCGATGGTTTCGGGCGACTTGCGGTCGTAGTAGAACGGCGGCAGCAGGCCGGGCTTGGTCTTGGTGCGCAGCGCCTGCATCTCGGGGCTGTAGAGGCTGAAATAGTGGCGGCTCAGCGGGCGTACCCCTACCAGCTTCATGTCGCCGCACAGCATGTTCCACACCATCGGCAGTTCGTCCAGCCACACCTTGCGCAGGAAGGTGCCCCAGAAGTTCACGCGGTAGTCGTCCTTGAACTTGCCGCCTTTCTCCAGGTTCTGGTACTGGTACACATAGGACTGGATGTATTCCGAGTAGGTGTACATGGTGCGGAATTTGTGGACGGTGATCTCCTTGCCGTTCAGGCCGATGCGGCGCAGGTGGATGATGGGTGAGCCGGTGGGCGGCGTGTCGTTGACAGGCTGGCGTACCTTGCGGGCCACGATGAAGTATTCGCCGAAGTGGAACTGCTCGTCCACCACCTCGAAGCCGGCACGGTAGAGGCGGCCCAGCACTTCCACCCGCGGGAAGGTGCGGCTTTTGCCGTGGGTGGCGCTGTAGTAGAGGTGGCGGGTCAGCCGCAGTTTCGGACAGATGCGGTTCCAGAGGTAGTCGATGCCTGTCACCGCCTGCCGTATGCCCCAGGGGTAGCGTTTCTCCTGCATCCTCCGCTTGAGGGCGGCCGTCATCGTGTGGCAGCAGATGAAGGCGCCGGTGTCCAGGTGGTCGTTGGCCACGTAGAGGAAGTTGTTCAGGTTCTCCAGCGTGTGCAGCGGACGTGTGACGTAGAGCAGGCTTGGCCGACGGTCGCCGATGCGGTAACTCAGGGCTTCGGGGGTGGTGGTGGTGAGCGGGATGACTGCCGTATGGGGGAAGCGCTCCTTGTTGTAGTTGAGCCATTTGAGCAACTCCTTCTGCGTCATCCCCTCGGTCTCCTTCAGCAGTGATTTCACCTCCTCGTTCTCAATCTCGTCGATGGACAGTTTCGCCCCGTTGTCGGCACCGCTTTCGGTGTAGGCATTGTCTTGGTCGAATTCGTATTGCAGATGGAAGAGGGGAGTTTTCACCTCGTTCAGTCGATTTTCTTCAGGAAGTCGGGATGTATGTAGGCCGTGGCCACTGCCACCACGCCGGGTATGGTCACCACCAGCCGGCGGTCTTTCTTGATGCGTTTGATATGTCCTTCAGCTCCTTTGAAGGGTCCCTGGGTGACCATCACGCGGTCTCCCTGATGGTACTCCGGGCGGTCCTCGCCCAGCAGGGTCAGCCCCTGGCGGCCGGCCGTCACCACGAAACGGAATATCTCCATCTCCCTTTCCGGAATCGCCGCCGGCTGGCGGCGACCGGGCTGCCGGTACACCATCATGCGCTCGCTGTGTTGCGACGCCAGGGAGGCAATCTGCGCTTCGGAACAGCGGATGAACAGCAGCGACGGTATCATGTCGCCCGGCCGGAAGGTCTCCCATCCCAGCCGTTCCAGGTCAGCCAGCAGCGGAGCCCACCGGCTGAAAAGCACCCTCACGGCATACCATCCCTTGCCCTCGCTTGTGGCTGTGGGGGCGGGGTGGACGGGGACTGTAGTCTCTCGGTCGGTGTTCTCCATGAGTCTCTCTTTTCTTTGGTCAAAATCCACTCCTCCCCGGGTGTCAGGTCGGAGTTTTGGGCAGGTTCTTCGGTCGTTCTGTTCCGATTCGCGGGCGCTCCTGTCCAAGAGCGTTGCCGTAACCATCTTGTTTCCAGCACGAAGCAAATGTCCCCTGCTGGAAAGCACAATGCAAAGGTACAACTTTTTTCTTATATAATAAAATAATTTTTTACCGCCCCTCCCCGCCGCCCCCTTCCGGCCCCCTCCCCGGCGGCAGCCCTGCAGCATCACAAGGGGGGTAGGAGAGGGGAAGAAGAAGGTGCCTTCAAGTTGCTGGAAACCAGCCTTGTGCAAACGGCCGTTTTGGCGGCCGCATACGGATTTTTCACCGAAAATGTCGCAATCCGATATGCTGCTGGTAATCAGTGGGATGCAACAAAAGAGGGCCGGAAGTCTCAGACTTCCGGCCCCGAGGGGTTGCGGTGTCCGCCGGAGGGGTCAGAGACCCAGCACCGAGGCACCCTGTTTGTACACAATGTCGCGCGGGATGTTCGCGTCGCGGATGGCATCGAGGTCCTTCTGCAGGTCGGCACCGATCTTGCCGTGCTTGTCGCTGTAGGCTTTGGCGGCCTGCATGTCGCCCTCGCCTTCCATGGCGATGATGATGGCGGCCCACTCGCGGGCGCATTGGCGTGCGGCGTCGAGGTGGATGACATACTTGCCCTCGGCGTTGCGGGTGAAGGCGCCGTGGTCTTGGAAATAGTTGTAGCACATGATGTTGGCCACGCCGTGGGCCTCTGTGGCGCCGAAGCGCACGCTGCGCAGGATGCCGGCGATGAAGGTGATGTAGTTCTGCTCCACGGTGGTGTTGGTAATCTCGCCGCGCTCGATGAGCTGCTCGGTCAGGAACAGGCCGCACACGTCAGCCTTGGCTTCCTCCCAGGCGCTGTACTGCGCACCCAGGGCCTGGCGGCAGGGGCCGCGGCCGGTCACCGTGTTCTTGATGCCCAGGCCGTGGGCCACCTCGTGGTAGCAGGTGTTGCCGAAGAAAGCATTGAAGGTCACCTTGTCCACCTGTTCGTCGCATACCATCAGGCTGGCTATCGGGAGCATGATGTTGTCGAACTTGGCTTTCATGGCGTTCTTCAGCTGGAGGCGGCGGCTGCCTTTGGCCAGTTGCACACGCTCGTCGTTGGGGAGGTTGATGGCGATGGTCTTGGAGCCCGCGTTGCAGTCGCCGGCGTAGTAGACCACGTCGTACACATTGATGTCGCAATCGGTGCCGGGCACCTCTTTCTTATACTTCTCGTCGCAGGGGAGCAGTTTCTGCATCTCGGGCAGGAGGGCGGCGAATTTCGAGAGGTCGTTGCTCCATTGCTCGTCTTTCACCAGCACGAATGCCTCGTGGCTGCATTTGAGGCCGTGGAGGGCGTCGTCGTAGTTCTCGATGGGGCCCACCACGAAGTCCAGCTTGCTGTCCTTCATGTCCATCCACACCATGTCGCTCTCGTAGTAGTCGTCGGTGCGGAAGGCCTCGCGGCGTGCTTCGAGGTAGCGCTTGAGGCCGGCGTTGTCGGCCAGGGCGATGGCTTTTTCCAGCAGGGCGTCCACCTTGGCCAGCTGCTCTTTGTAGGCTTCGTGGTAGGGGAGGACGTAGAGCTTGCCCTCGGCATCGCGGCGGATGACGCTGTACTGGCTCTCCTTCAGCGGGTCCTCCAGCGCCTCATATTCCTCTGCCGTCATGTCGGCGGGGTAGAAATTGGCGCCTAGGGGGCGCTCGCCGTAGCCGGGCAGGAAGGGGCGCTCGCTGTCGAGACGGTCCCAGGCGCCGTACTGGATGTTGGCGAAGGCGCGCATGGCGGGGTCGCTCAGGGTGTCGAGGCTGGCGCGGTTTTCGTTGCCGAAGTACTGGTCCCAGTAGATTTCATCCATCACCTTGCCGATCTCGATGAAGATCTTCACCAACTCTTTCTCGTTGGCACTCAGGTTCTGGATGAGGTCGGAGGTGAGGGGGAACTCGGCGTACTCGTCCACTTTCTGCTGAATTTCCGATTTCGGTTCGGCTGCTTTCTGGTTTTTGCAGCCCACGGAGGCTAACATTCCTATAGCCATGGTGCAAATCATTAACTTTTTCATTATGAATATGTTTTAAGGTTTTTCTTCGTCCTTTTCAGTTTGCAAAGTTACATTTTTTTTGTCATATTGAAAATTTGTTGTACTTTTGCACCCGATTTTGAGAACTACGGAAAGGTGCTCGAGTGGTTGAAGAGGCCCGCCTGGAAAGCGAGTAAGCGTTAACAGCGCTTCAGGGGTTCGAATCCCCTCCTTTCCGCCAGGAAGAGGAGACCTCCCGGATTGCGGGAGGTCTTTTTTCTTTGTATCTCCCCTATTGGTCCAGGTGCTGCCGGGCCGAGGCGATGAGTTCTTCGTCGCAGCCCAGGATGGTGGCGATGCGGAGGGCTTCGTGCGGCACTTCGCCCGAGTGGTCCTCGGTGAGCGAGTAGTCGATGAATCGGTTGATGTTCTGCGGCGTGAGGGGAGTGTGCTCCATGTCCTCGACGAAACCCTTGACGCGCAGCCTGCGGCATCGGCCCGCGAGGTGGTCGTAATGGGTGGTGACGAGGGTGACGGAAGTGGCTTGTTCCATGATGTTTATGAGTGCCTCCACCAGGGCTTTGCCCTCGGTGGGGTTGGTGGTGCGGGCGGGTTCGTCGATGAGGGCCAGCAGGCGGTGGCTGCGGCTTTGGGCGACGATGTCGCTTATCTTGATGATTTCCGAGGCATAGCTGCTCAGGCCGTTCATCTCGTTCTGCTCGTCGCCGATGGAGGTCGCCACGGACTCAAACGGCATGGTTTCAGCGCTTTCTGCGGGTACGAACATGCCGCACTGCACCATCGTCTGGGCGGTGCCGACGCTCTTGAGGAGGACGGTCTTGCCGGCCATGTTGGCTCCGGTGACGAGGGTGACGCCGTCCGTAAGTTCAATGTCTACAGCCTGATAGCGCATCCCTAATTCTTCGTTCCGGTGCTTGAGGCGCGGGTTCCAGAGGCCGTGCAGTCGCATGGTGCCGCCCAGGGTGGGACGGCAGAGTTGCCAGCGGACGGCCAGGTCGGCCTTGGCCAGCAGGAAGTCGGCGTAAGCCATTTGTTCCATGGTGGTTGCGAGGGTCGGGGCCCATTCGTGGAGGCGGTCGGAGAGGGTGTTGCAGACCTGGTTTTGGATGTCATTCTGCTCTGCCAGCAGTTGGCTGATGCGACCGGGGTCGCCCTCGTGGTCCTGCAGGGTCTTCAGTTCGCGGCGCAGGGCGGGGAGGCGAGGGTCGTAAGTGTCATAGACATAGAAGTTTGCGATACCTGTGTTGTCGGGGTCCAGCAGGGCGAAAACCGCGGAGGTGTCGGGCAGCGGCAGTATGGCTTCGAGTTGCAGTTGGGCGATGGCGCGCCGCGCTGCCGTGCTGATGTGGCTAAGGTTTTTGATTTCAAAGAGTTCCACCTCGTTCAGCGGGGTGTGGGAGGCCAGGGAGAGGAGGGTTCCCTGGAGGTCGTGCAGCTGCATGAGGCAGTGGCGTAGGTCGGTGTAAGCACGCTTGGAATCAGCGTTTTGTGTGGCATGGATGACCGTCGAGATGCGCTCCCATTCGGTCTCCAGGACGGCGCTGTCGGCCGTAAACCCTGTGTTCAGCATGGCGCGGCGTCCGGCGGACGACATAAGTTCCATGCTTTCAATGATGTATCGGAACCCGGCGTCGGATTTTATAATATCTTTGATTTTCATTGTTCTATCTTCATTACGTCGTAGACGGGGGTCTGCAGGGCGTCGCTCAAGGCGTCGCAAACGCTCTTGGAATCAAGCAGAAAGCCCTGCGGCGAGGTGGGGTTGAGGGTCACTGCGATGAGCTTCGAGCGTTGCAGCACGGCCATTCGGTGCCCCCTGCGGGTGAACTCGGCATAGGCTTCCGGCGAGGCGAAAATCTTGGTGAAGTCCCTTGCTATCAGCGTGATGCCCGGTTTTCGCGGCGTCAGAATCTTCAGCAGGCGGTCGCTGAGGGCTCCGGCCACGAAGAGGGTTTTGCCAAAGCGCAGTATGTCGGCGGACTGGCTGTCGATGAGGAACACCGAGGGCAGTTCCAGGTCGTGCAGGCAGCCGTCGTTTCCGATGGCCCAAATGCCTGATTCTATGGTATTCAGGGTTTCCTTCAGGGTCTCCTCCGTCTCTTCCAGGTTGATGAGGCGGTAGAGGTGCCGTGTCTTGGAAATCAGCTGTTTGACGTTGGCCGAGACGGCAGCCCCTGTGGCCAGGATCATGGACTCGCTCACCGTGGGCGACGCGAGGGAGAGCCGCGAGAGGGCACCGTCGACAATGGAGAGTCCAACTCCCATGGAATCAAATGCTTGTATCTGGCTTCGGAGGATGCCTGTGGTGGCGGCGCCGGAGAGGAGCACCTTGCCGGCGATACGCACCCGGGCGGTCACCAGCGGGCCGAGGGCGGTGCGGCGACTGTCGACGGCGACAATTTCCGACACGGCCTGCCGCATGAGGTAGTGCTTCTCGGAGGTGATGAAATAGGTGCCGCCGTAGAGGGTGACTTCGGGCTTGGCGGTGGCGAAGACGCTGTCCACCTGTTCGCCGTCCACCCCGATGGAGGTGACCCCTACGGAGGTGCCCAACTGGTTGAGCCTGCGCAGGATATAGTTGAGGCACACCGTCTTGCCGGTGTTCTTCTCAAGGCCCACAATCGAGAGGCTTTTGTGCTTCAGTATGTCCGCTACAAAAGGCATTTTCAGGCTGCAAAATTACGAAATAAAATCGACACGGCCAAACGTCCCTTCCGCCCGCCCCTCCGCTCCGGAAAAATTGCCGTTTCCGTCCTGCATCCCGTGCAGCCCCCCGGAGGGGACTTGGAGGGGTAGGAGAGGGGAAGAAGAGGGCACCTCCAATATATTGTGTTTCAGTCTGTTGCAAAACTGCGATTTTCCCCTGTTTTCCGGTTTTTGTTCCGTTTTTGTGCGGATTTTGTAAGTGTATGTTAATCAGCGCATTGCGCCGATTCCGGGGAGATGTGGCTGGAGGGGGCTTTTCTTTCATTCCATAGCCGCTTGCGGATTGGGCTGCAATTTTTTTTAACATATTTAGAAAAAACGTGTATATTTGCAAATCGGCATTCCAAGGTCCTGCATACGCAAGGGGTTGGATGTTAATTTGTTATGATAAATAATATATAATATACTATGAAAAAAATCGTGAAAAGAACCCTCGGAGTGGCCGCGGTGGCGGG
Organism: Bacteroidales bacterium; assembly: GCA_017940465.1. Lineage (GTDB taxonomy): Bacteria > Bacteroidota > Bacteroidia > Bacteroidales > P3 > Colimorpha. Next base: position 84,901 of record JAGAYN010000020.1, read on the forward strand.
AATGGTCTTGGTGTCGTCGTGCCGCACGCCGGCCGACGTGGCCTACATTCAGGATGCCCCTCGCGATTCGGTGATGGAGCAGCGTGGCCATTTCGCCAAGAGCATCCAGCCGAACGACCTGATTTACATCTACGTGGAGAGCCGCACCCCCGAGGCCACCGTGCGCTTCAACCAGGAGACCAACAAGGTGGCGGTGACCAATGGCGCCGTGCTGAACCCCAACACCTCGGTCAATGGCTATCTGGTCAACAACGATGGCGAGATAGTGTTCCCCGTGCTGGGCCGCATCAAGGCTTCCGGGAAGACACATGCACAGCTGGCGGCCGAGTTGGAGCGCCGTCTGGTGAACGAAGGGCATATTCTGGACGCCGTGGTCACGGTCAAGCTGTTGAACTTCAAGATCAGCGTGTTGGGCGATGTGGCCCGTCCGGGTGTGCTGGAAGTGCCGGGCGAGCGCCTGACCATCTTCGAGGCGATGAGTATGGCCGGCGACTTGACCATCTTCGGCCAGCGCAAGAATGTCACCGTGATTCGCGAAGAGAACGGCCAGCGGGTGGTCGGCGAGCTGGACCTCACCTCCAAGGAGATTTTCAACTCCCCGTTCTATTACCTCCACCAGAACGACGTGGTCTATGTGGAGCCCAACAAGAAGAAAAAGCGCACCTCGGAGCAGGACAATGTCCACCTGACCTATATCACTACCGGCGTGTCGGTGCTGTCGATGCTGCTGTCGGCCTACTACTACTACCTCCTGTCGAAACGTATCAATTAAACCCAAGTACGGAAATATCACAGAGTCATTATGGAAAACGTTAAGAACAACAATCCGAACATTTCCCACAACGGGGGGGACGAGGTTAACGACCGTACGTTGAACATCCGCGACCTCATCTTCATCGCCCTCAACAACTGGTACTGGTTTGTCATCTCGGTGGTGGTTTGCCTGGTGGTGGCCGCGATTGTCTACAAGTCGCAGCCCAAGACCTACTCCGCCACGGGCACCATCATGGTGCGCGACAACGGGAACACCATGCGCTACCAGTCGCGCAATATGGACCAGATCCTGAGCAATATGGGCATGGACAACACCAACCTCACGCTGGAGAACGAGATATACATGCTCCATTCGTCGTGGCTGATGAGCCAGGTGGTGACCCGCCTCAACCTCCATCACACCTGTTCGCGCAACGATATGTTCAAGAAAGTGTCCTACTACCGCGACGCTCCGCTGGAGCTGACGGTGCAGGATTCGGGCGCGGCCGAGCGCGATCTGAGTTTCCATGTCAGGGTGATTCCCAGGGCCAACAACAAGTATTCGTATGTGGCCTACAAGGATGGCAAGGAGGTGGAGGCAGAGGCCTACTACAGCCAGCCGGTCCGGTTCGACGACACCCTGTCGTTCAAGATAGAAAAGACCAGTTTCTACGATGACGAACTGGAGGGGGAGAAACTCAACATGGCTATCAGTCCGGTGCTGCCGATGGCCCGCAACATGCTCAAGTCGCTCTCGGTCACCCGTGCGGACAAGATGGCCTCCATCATATCCATCGCCTATACCGACCGCAACCGCGTACGTGCCAACCAGATTGTGGATACACTCATCGCCGTGTACAACGACGATGCCGTGGAGGACAAGAACAAGGTGGCCCAGAAGACCGAGTCCTTCATCTCGGAACGTATCGCGCTCATATCGGGAGAACTCGACGTGGTGGATGCGCAGGTGGAGAACATCAAGCGTTCGTCCGGCCTGGGCGACATGACGGGTGCCTCCTCGCAGCTGCTCCAGACCGGTACGCGCTACACCGAGGAGGTGAACAGGCTGGAGACTGAAGCCACCCTTATCAGCTATATCAAGAACTATGTGTCCGACCCCATCAATAGGGAGGAATTGATACCTATCGGCGTGGGTGTGAGCGATGTGGGCATACAGGCCATGATTGCGGACTACAACAATACGGTGTCCGGATACAAGCGCCTGAAGACCACGGCAGGTGCCAACAACCCGCAGGTGATTGAGGCGAAGCAGCAACTGGCAGACAAGTTGAGCTCCATCAATTCATCGGTCAGCAACCTGCTGAACGCCACGCGGGTCCGCCTTCAGGATGCGCGCAACCAGGAGGCACGTGCACGCAGTCAGATTGCCGCCATGCCCACTCAGTCCAAGGCAGTTGCCGAGGTGCAGCGCCAGCAGAAGATCAAGGAGGAGTTGTATCTGTACCTCCTTTCCAAACGTGAGGAGACGGCGATGAACCTGGCTGTCACCGTGGCCAATGCCAAGGTGGTGGAGCCTGCTATCGTCAGCCTCACCGGTCCGCGCCTGCAGATATATGCCCTCGTAGCCCTCCTGCTGGGCCTGGCGATTCCGGCGGCGGTGATGTTTGCCATTAACTTCTTCGATACCAAGCTGCGGTCCAAGGGTGATGTGGAGGAGAAGACCTCGCTCCCCATTCTGGGTGAGATACCGGAGAAGCCGGCGGCACGTGTCAATGACGAGATTATCGTTACCGCCAATGGCACCGATGTATTCACCGAAGCTTTCCGCCTGCTGCATTCCAACATACCGTTCTTCCTGCAGGAGGGACAGAAGGTGATCCAGACGGTGTCCACGGCGCCCGGCGAGGGTAAGTCGTACACGGCCCTCAACCTGGCTCTTTCGCTGGCATACGTCGGCAGACGTACCATCCTGGTGGACTTCGACCTCCGCAAGCGAAGCCTTTCCAAGACCATCGACCGCCATAACCGCATGGGTCTCATCCACTACTTGCTCGACCAGGAGGACAACTATGACAAGTACATCATGCACAGCGAGACCAGCGACCACCTCGACTACATCGTCTGCGAGAAGACCCCGCCAAATGCCACGCAACTCCTTATGGGTGAGAAGCTGGACCGCTTGGTGAACTACCTGCGTGAACATTACGACTACGTCATCTTCGACTCCACGCCGGCCCAGATTGTGGCCGATGCCGCCATCATCAACCGCGTGGCCGACCTGACGGCCTACATCATGCGTGTGGGTTACCTCAACAAGAGTTCTCTGCCCTTCATCCAGGAGATGGCCGACAAGGAGCGCTTCAAGAACATGTCGGTGGTGCTCACCGACGTGCCCCTCATCAAGAAGCGCTACGGCGGCTATGGCTATGGTTACGGCTATGGCTATGGTTACGGCTATGGCTACGGTTACGGCTATGGTTATGGCTACGGTTACGGCGAGGACAGCGATGCCTCGAGCGACAAGAAAGATTAACTATATCAAGATACTGCAATGAAAGGAATTGTACTGGCCGGAGGTTCCGGCACTCGCCTCTACCCCATCACCAAGGGCGTCAGCAAGCAGTTGCTGCCCATCTACGACAAGCCGATGGTCTACTATCCCATCTCTGTCCTGATGCTGGCCGGCATACGCGACATACTCATCATCTCCACCCCCCACGACCTGCCGGGCTTCAAGCGCCTGCTGGGCGACGGGAGCGACTTCGGCGTCCGCTTCTCCTATGCCGAGCAGCCCTCGCCCGACGGCCTGGCGCAGGCATTCATCATCGGCGAGGAATTCATCGGCGACGACAGCGCTTGCCTGGTCCTGGGCGACAACATCTTCCACGGCAGCGGCCTCAGTCAGATGCTGCGCAAGGCGGTGGCTACCGCCGAGCAGGAGAAGAAGGCCACGGTGTTCGGCTACTGGGTGGCCGACCCTGAGCGCTACGGCGTGGCCGAGTTTGACGCCACCGGTCGTGTGCTCTCCATCGAGGAGAAACCCAAGGAGCCCAAGTCCAACTACGCCGTGGTGGGCCTCTACTTCTACCCCAACAAGGTGGTCGAGGTGGCCAAGACCATCAAGCCCTCTGCCCGTGGCGAACTGGAGATTACCACCGTCAATCAGGAGTTCCTCAAGGATGGCGAGCTGAATGTGCAGCTCATGGGCCGCGGCTTTGCCTGGCTCGACACCGGCACACACGACTCGCTCTCCGAGGCGTCCACCTTCATCGAGGTCATCGAGAAGCGCCAGGGGCTCAAAATCGCCTGCCTCGAGAGCATCGGCTACGAGCAGGGCTGGCTTACGGCCGACGACATCCGCCGCATCGCCAAGCCGATGGAGAAGAACCAGTACGGGCAGTACCTGCTCAAGATGATAGAACAGTAGGCTATGAACGTTATCCATACCGAGATAGAAGGGCTCAAGATCATCGAGCCGCGCCTCTTCGGCGACGACCGCGGATATTTCTTCGAGAGCTTCAGCGCCCGCACGTTTGAGGAGCAGGTGTGTCCCGGCATCCGCTTTGTGCAGGACAACGAGTCGCGTTCGCGCTATGGCGTGGTGCGCGGCCTCCACTTCCAGAAGCCGCCCTTTGCGCAGTCGAAACTGGTGCGCGTCATCGAGGGCGAGGTGCTCGATGTGGCTGTGGACATCCGCCGTGGCTCGCCGACCTATGGGCGCCATGTGGCTGTGCTGCTCACGGGCGACAACCACCGCCAGTTCTTCATTCCCAAGGGTTTCGCCCATGGCTTTGCCGTGTTGAGCGAGGTGGCTTTGTTCCAGTACAAGTGCGACGAGTTCTACCATCCCGAGGCCGAAGGGGCCCTGGCGTGGAACGACCCGCAGCTGGGCATCGACTGGCGCCTGCCGCAGGCCGACGCCACCCTGTCCGAGAAAGACAGCCGCAACCCGAACCTTTCCGAATTCACTTCCCCATTCTGAAACCTATGAACATACTGCTTACAGGTTCCAACGGGCAGCTGGGCACCCACTTCCGCCTCCTGGCCTCGCAGTCGGCCCACCGATGGCATTTCACCGACGTGGCCGAGTTGGACATCACTTCGCGCGAGGCGGTGGATGCCTTTGTGGAACAGAACGGCATCCAGCTGGTGGTGAACTGCGCCGCCTACACCAATGTGGACAAGGCCGAGAGCGAAGAGGCCGTTGCCATGAAAATCAATGCCGAGGCCGTAGGCCACCTGGCCCAGGCCATGAGGCGCGTGGACGGCACGCTCATCCATGTCTCGACCGACTATGTCTTCGGCGGCACGCAGAACAACACCCCCTGCCGCGAGGACCAGCCCTCGAACCCCACCGGCGCCTACGGCCGCACCAAGCTGGCCGGGGAGCAGGCCGCCGCCGGCTGCCGCAGCCTGGTGTTCCGCACGGCGTGGCTCTACAGCGAGTATGGCAAGAACTTCCTGCTCACCATGCTCAACCTCACCGCCACGAAGCCACAGCTCAACGTGGTGTTCGACCAGGCGGGCACTCCCACCTATGCCGGCGACCTCGCGCGCGCGATATTCAATATTATTGAGGACGGCTCCTACCGCGACCATCCGGGCGTATACCACTACAGCAACGAGGGGGTGTGCTCGTGGTTCGACTTCACGAAGGAGATTGCACGGCAGAGCGGCCACGGGCAGTGCGACATTCAGCCGTGCCACAGCGACGAGTTCCCCTCGCCGGTGAAACGGCCCGCCTATTCGGTGCTCGACAAAACGAAGTTCAAACAGACCTTCCACGCCACGGTGCCCTATTGGACCGACAGCCTGGCGCGGTGTCTGGACAATATCAAAAACATGAAATAGTTCATAACGGGTCATATCGGTTCTCAGTCGAAGTAAATACCTAGGGGATACCTATAGGATACCTATAGAGTCCCTCGCGGACCACCCCGGGATTCCGGGAGCGCGACTGTCCGACACAACCCGGCTCAACATACAGACAATGAAGAATTTTGCCATCATAGGCGTCGGAGGCTACATCGCCCCGCGCCACCTCAAAGCCATCAAGGAGACGGGCAACAACCTGATTTCCGCCTACGACAAGAACGACTCGGTCGGCATCATCGACAGCTACTTCCCGCAGGCCTCCTTTTTCACCGAAAACGAACTCTTCGACCGCCACAACAGCCATGTGCGCTCCCTGGGGACCCCGATTGATTACGTCTCCGTCTGCTCGCCGAACTACCTCCACGACGCCCACACTCGCTACGGCCTCCGCCTCGGAGCCGATGTCATCTGCGAAAAGCCGGTGGTGCTTTCCCCCTGGAATATCGACGGTCTGGAGCGCATCGAGGAGGAGACGGGCCACAAGGCATACACCATCTTCCAGCTCCGCCTCCACCCATCCGTCATCGCCCTCAAGAAGAAAATCGAAGAGGGCCCCAAGGACAAGGTCTACGATGTGGACCTGACCTACATCACCTCGCGTGGCTACTGGTACTATGCCTCGTGGAAGGGCAACCTGCAGAAGTCGGGAGGCCTGGCCACCAACATAGGGGTGCACTTCTATGATATGCTCTCGTGGGTCTTCGGACCGGTGCAGAAGAACGTGGTGCACCTCTCCACCCACGACCGTGTGGCGGGCTACCTCGAGCTGCGTCAGGCGCGGGTGCGCTACTTCCTCAGCATCAATTCCGACACGCTGCCCGACGTGGCGCGTGCCGCCGGCAAGACCACCTTCCGCTCCATCACTGTCGATGGCGACGAATTCGAGTTCAGCCAAGGCTTCACCGACCTCCACACCCGCTCCTATGAGGAGGTGCTGGCCGGCAAAGGCTTCCGCATTTCCGAGGCCCGGGACTGCATACAGACCGTCTATGACATCCGCCATGCCCAGCCCGTCGGCCTCACGGGCGATTACCACCCCATGGCCAAACTCCCCCTTGTAAAACACCCCTTCGGATGGTAAAGCCCCCGTTTGTACACGAAAGCGCCTACGTGGACGAAGGAGCCACGCTCGGCAACGGAACCAAGGTGTGGCACTTCTGCCATGTGCAGTCCGGCGCCACGCTGGGCGACAACTGCTCGCTCGGCCAGAATGTCAATATCGGCCCCAATGTGAGGATCGGCAACGGGGTGCGGATACAGAACAATGTGTCGGTATATGAGGGAGTGGAAATCGAGGACAACGTCTTCTGCGGCCCTTCGTGCGTCTTCACCAACGTGACGACCCCCCGGGCGCACTTCCCCGTGCACGGCGTCTACGCGCGCACGCTTATCCGCGAGGGTGCCTCGCTGGGTGCCAACTGCACGGTGGTGTGTGGCCACACGGTGGGGCGGTCGGCCCTGATTGCCGCCGGGGCGGTGGTGACGAAAGACGTGGACGACTATGCCCTTATGGCCGGCGTACCGGCCCGGCGCATAGGGTGGGTCTGCGAATGCGGCCAGAAGCTCGGCGACAGCCTCCGCTGCGAGTGCGGCCGGAGCTATGAAATGAAAGAGAACAAACTACATAAGATATGATGCAGTTCCGCGACCTACACCGCCAGTACGAGGCCCTCAAACCCGCCATCGACGCGGCATTGCTCGCCGCCGCCGCCTCGGGAGCCTACATCATGGGGCCGCAGGTGGCGCAATTGGAGGAGCAGCTGGCTGCCTATGTGGGTGTGAAACACTGCGTTGCCTGTGCCAACGGCACCGACGCCCTCTCGCTGGCCCTGATGGCGTGGGGAGTGGGCGAGGGCGATGCCGTCTTTGTGCCGGACTTCACCTTCTTCTCCTCGGCCGAGGTGGTGGCCCACTGCGGCGCCACGCCCGTCTTTGTGGACGTGGAGAAGAGTACGTACAATATCTCGGTGGTCGACCTGGAGGCCAAGTATGCCGCCCTGCCTGCCGGGTTGAAGCCGCGGGCGGTGGTGGCGGTGGACCTCTTCGGCCTGCCGGCCGACTATGCCGCGTTGCAGGCCTTCGCCAGCCGGCACGGGCTGCTGGTCCTTGAGGATGCGGCCCAGGGATTCGGCGGAAGCATCGACGGGCGGATGGCATGCTCCTTCGGCGACATCGCCACCACCTCCTTCTTCCCTGCCAAGCCGCTGGGATGCTATGGCGACGGCGGCGCGGTGTTCACCGACAACGACGAGTGGGCCTCGCTGCTGCGCTCCTTCCGTGTCCACGGCAAGGGGACGGGCAAGTACGACAACGTCCGCATCGGCCTCAATTCGCGCCTGGACACGCTGCAGGCCGCCGTGCTGCAGGTGAAGTTCAAAGCCTTCGAGGACTATGAACTGGACGCTGTGAACCGCGTGGCGGCACTTTACGACAGTCATCTGAAGGGCCGCGTGGCTACGCCTCATATCCCCGACGGTTACCGCTCCTCGTGGGCGCAGTACACGGTGCAGCTGCCCGACCGCGATGCGGTGAAGCAGGCGCTGCAGGCCGAAGGTATCCCCACGATGGTCTACTATCCCAAGCCGATGAGTGCCCAGACCGCCTTCGCTGCGGTGGCACCCCTGCAGGGGCCCTGCCCCAACGCCGCCGAGCTGGCCTCCACGGTGCTCTCGCTACCCATGCACCCCTACATGAACCCCGACGAGGTGGCCTTTGTCTCACAGAAACTGTTAAGTGCAATATGATGAATATCAGTGATATAAAAATTTGCGTCATCGGCTTGGGCTATGTCGGCCTGCCCTTGGCGCGCCTGTTTTCCACCAAGTTCCCCACTGTGGGTTTCGACATCAACAGCCGTCGTGTGGATGCCCTCATGCAGGGGCACGACGACACGCTCGAGGTGGAGGACGACCTCCTGCAGGAGGCCATCGCCAAGCATGGCTTCCGCTGCACCTCCAGCCTGGAGGACATCAAGGGCTGCAACATGTACATCGTGGCTGTGCCCACGCCGGTGGATGAGAACAACCGCCCTGACCTCGCGCCCCTGGTGGGTGCTTCGGAGGTGGTGGGCAAGGCCATCGGACGGGGCGACGTGGTGGTCTACGAGTCCACGGTCTACCCCGGCGTCACCGAGGAGGAATGCCTGCCCGTGGTGGAACGCGTCAGCGGCTTGCGCTTCAACAGCGACTTCTATGCCGGCTACAGCCCCGAGCGTATCAACCCGGGCGACAAGGAACACCGCGTGGAGACCATCCGCAAGGTGACCAGCGGCTCCACGCCCGAGGTGGCCGACCTGGTGGACGCCATGTACAACGCCGTCCTCGTCAATGGCACCCACAAGGCGCCCAGCATCAAGGTGGCCGAGGCCTCCAAGATCATCGAGAACAGCCAGCGCGATGTGAACATCGCCTTCATGAACGAGCTGGCCAAGATATTCAACGCCATGGGCATCGACACGCACGACGTCATCGAGGCGGCCTCCAGCAAATGGAACTTCATCAAGCTCTCGCCCGGCCTGGTGGGCGGACACTGCATCTCGGTGGACCCCTACTACCTCATTCAGAAGGCGCAGGTCTACGGTGTGCTGCCGCGTGTGATGAGCAACGCGCGCCGCCTGAACGACGGCATGGGGGCCTATGTGGCCAACCAGACCGTCAAGCAGATGAACCTCAAGGGCGTCAAGGTGAAAGATGCCCGTATCCTGCTGCTCGGCATCACCTTCAAAGAGAACTGCCCCGACATACGCAACACCAAGGTGGTGGACATCTACAACACCCTCCGCGAGTACACTCCGCACATCACCGTCTACGACCCCTGGGCCGCCGCCGCCCATGTGCGCCACGAGTACGGCATCGAGGTGGTAAGCCAACTTCCTGACACCGAATACGATGCCGCCATACTGGCCGTGGCCCACAACGAATTCCAGCGCCTCGACCTGCGCCGTTTGGTGCCGCAGCCGGGGGTGGTCTACGACGTGAAGGGCATCCTGCCGCGCGGGGTGGTGGATGCACGCCTGTAGAAACCCCATGGCCTCAGGACGTTGCAGGATTTAACAAAAAACCGCTTGCAGGAATCGAAAAAAATGCCTATCTTTGCAAACCGGCAACGGAAAAGGCAGGCAGGCGGAGTTAAAGAACAATTAAGGAACAGTTAAAGAACAGTTAAAGAACAGTGCTACTCGATACATAGAGGATATCGCGAGAATACCAAGAGCCTATGCTGAAAAAGTTGTCATTCTACCTGGTGAAAAAGTACCGCCACTCCACCATCCCGCAATGGTATGTCCTGATGATGGACACGGCGTTGTTCGTGCTGGCGTTCTTCCTGATGGAGGCCTTCCGTGTGAACGGCCTGGCGTCGCTGCATGTGCGCGGGATGTTGGTGAAGTTCGTCATATCGCTCATGCTCACCCTCATCTTCTATTTCTTCTCCGGCTCCTACCGCGGCATCATCCGCCACGCCGGCATGAGCGACATATACAAGATACTGATGGCCACCGTGGGGCCGGCGGTGCTCTGCTGGTTGGTCAATATTGTCAACTATCAGTTCCACCCGCCCATCATCCCGTCCGGCTATCTGCTCTCCTATCGCGAGTCGCTCATGCTCTACGCCATCCTGGCCGTCCTGCTCACCGCCTCGCGGCTCTTCATGCAGCGCGTCTACAACCTCTACTTCCGCCGCCGCCGTCCGGTGCAGAATGTGGTCATATACGGTGCCGGTGCCGCCGGCATCATCGCCCACAACGCCCTGAAGCAGGAGAGCGACAAGGAGTACCGTGTCGTGGCGTTCATTGACGACGACATGTCGAAGGTGAATCAGGAACTGAACGGAGTGCAGGTGCATCGCGCGCGTACAGTTCTCAACCCCAAGTTTGTCGAGCAGAAGAAGGTCACGCTTCTCATCATCGCCATCCCCTCGATACGGGTGATGCACAAGCAGGCCATCACCAACCGCGCCCTCGACCTCGGCCTCACCGTCAAGGCAGTGCCCCACGCCTCCACCTGGTTCAACGGCACCTTCTCGGCCAACCAGATACAGGACATCAAGATCGAAGACCTGCTGGAGCGCGAGAGCATCAAGCTGGACAATGTCAATATCGTGCGCGAGGTGGTCGATAAGACCATACTTGTCACCGGCGCCGCCGGCAGTATCGGTTCCGAAATCTGCCGCCAACTGATGCAGTACAAGCCTGCCAAGGTGGTGATGCTCGACCAGGCCGAAAGCCCTATGTACGACCTTCAGTTCGAGCTGCGCAACACCTTCGCCGACAGGCTGGAGCAGATGGAGTTCGTCATCGCCAACGTCAAGGACCGTGCCCGCATGGAGGAGGTCTTCGAGCTCTACCATCCCCAGCTGGTCTACCACGCGGCGGCCTACAAGCACGTGCCCTTCATGGAGGAGAATCCCTATGAGGCCGTCTACATCAACGTCTTCGGCACCCGCAACCTGGCTGACCTCTCCATCCAGTACGGTGTGCAGAAGTTCGTCATGATCAGCACCGACAAGGCCGTCAACCCCACCAATGTCATGGGGGCCACCAAGCGCATGGCCGAGATCTACATCCAGAGCCGCTCCAACAGCACTACCCATTTCGTTACCACCCGCTTCGGCAACGTGCTGGGTTCCAATGGGTCGGTCATCCCGCTCTTCAAGAAGCAGCTGGCTGCCGGCGGGCCGCTCACCGTCACCCACCGCGACATCATCCGCTACTTCATGACCATCCCCGAGGCATGCAACCTCGTGCTCGAGGCCGGTGCCATGGGCGAAGGGGGCGACATCTTTGTCTTTGACATGGGCAAGCCGGTGAAGATCTATGACATGGCCCGCAAGATGATACAGCTTTCCGGTATGAATAACGTGGAAATCAAGGAGATCGGCCTACGGCCGGGCGAGAAGCTCTACGAGGAATTGCTGGCCACCAAGGAGAACGCCATCCCCACCTACCACCCCAAAATCATGCGGGCGCAGGTGCGTCGCTATGCCTTGGAGGCCATCGACCGCGAGTACAACGACCTGTGGCACGTTCTGGAAAGCATGGACGACATGCGGATAGTGGGCAAGATGAAGGCCATCGTGCCCGAGTTCCTCTCCAACAACTCTATTTACTGTAAATTGGATAAAAGTACCCCCCCCCTCAGCTCTCTGAATGAATAACCAGCAGCTATGAGAATACGTTTCCTTTTCCGCTACTTCGTCACCTGGATACTCATTTTCGTCACCCAGAAGATAGTCTTCATGCTCTTCAACATGGGGCTGGCCGACGGTGCGCCGTTCTGGAGTTGCGTCGCCTCGCTGTGGCACGGCCTGCGGCTTGATATTACTACGGCCTGCTACCTCTCCATCCTGCCTACCCTGGTGGTGCTTGTGAACTATTTCTTCAAGCGCTTCCCGCTGCGCCGCGTGCTCTGCCCCTACTATTGGCTTGCGGCCTTCGTGGTGGCCGTCATCTTCATAGTGGACACGGTGCTGTACTTCTTCTGGCGCGCCAAGTTCGATGCCAACGACCTCATCTATGCCGCCAAGCCCAAGGAGCTCTTCGCCAACCTGCCCGTCTGGGCCTCCATCGCAGCGGTGTTGGTGCTGGGTACGTTGTCGTTCCACTACTACCGCCGCCAGCGCCACGCCACGCCCAAGACCCTTGAGGCGGTCCGCTCGCCCCTCTATGCGTTGGTGGTCATACCCCTGGCGGGCCTCATCTTCTTAGGGATGCGCGGCGGCGTCACTCAGTCCACGGCCAATCCCTCCTATGCCTACTTCTCGCCCCATTCTTTCTGCAACCACGCCGCGCTCAACCCCACGTTCAATGTCATGCATTCGCTGTTCAAGGTGCAGGACCTGGACAAGGAGTTCGACAAGTACTCCGAATCCGAGTTGCAGTCCATCCTGGGCGATGCCTACATGCCCGACAATGCCATCACCGACACCCTGCTCTCCTTGGAGCGTCCCAATGTGCTGCTCATCATCTGGGAGGGTGGCGGCCTGGGGATGGTGGGGAGCGATTCGGTGGCGCCCAACCTGCACCGCCTCAAGCAGGAGGGTCTGTATTTCGACCGCTGCTTCGCCAACAGTTTCCGCACCGACCGGGGCCTGGTCTCCACCCTCAGCGGATGGCTCGGCCTGCCCACCCTCTCGCTCATGAAGCGCACCGACCTCTGCCGCTGCCTGCCTTCGATGGCCTCGTCGCTGCGCGACGAGGGCTACAGCACCTCCATCACCTATGGCGGCGACATAGACTTCACCAACATGCGCCTCTACTTCTCGGAGACAGGTTTCTCCCATGTACGTGGCAGCCAGCACTTCCCGGCCAGTATGCACACCAGCGCCTGGGGTGTGCATGACCACCACCTGCTCACCCCCGCCCTCGTCCCCGACGAGCGCCCCTTCTTCTCCACCGCCCTCACCCTCAGCAGCCACGAGCCCTGGGAGGTGCCCATGCAACGGCTGGAGGACCCCAAGTTGAATTCTTTCGCCTACACCGATTCCTGCATCGGGGCGCTGGTGGACCAGCTGAAGGCTACCCCCCTGTGGGACAGCCTCCTGGTGGTCGTCATCCCCGACCACGGCATCGTCTTCGGCGACCATCACTACACCCTCGACACAGCCGTCACCCACATACCCATGCTGTGGCTGGGGGGTGCGCTGGCACGTACCGGTGTGGTGCACAAATTGATGAACCAGAGCGATTTGGCGGCTACTCTGATGGCCCAGATGGGCATCGACACGAAGCCTTTCCGCTTCAGCCGCAACGTCTTCAGCCCCTCTTACGACGGCCGCAAATCTTTTGCCGTGCATGCCGACAAGAACTGCCTCACCCTCATCCAGCCCGCTCATGTGGGCTCGTTCGACTGTGTGAGCCGGCAGCTCAACATCGACAACGACGAGGACCGCGTCTTCATCGAAGCCCTCCTGCAGCGTCTCTACCAGACTACCGCGTCACTTCCGAAGGAGGCTTCCGTCAGGGATTGACCACTGCCAGCGCGCGGCGGATGGTCTGCCGTGTGCCGTTCAGGTCGTAGAGGTTGATAATGAGGATGTAGCGTCCTTGCTTGAGGGCTTTCCCTCCGTCGCCGCGTCCGTCCCACCCGAGGCTTCCGTGTGTGCCCAGCAGGGCGTTGTTCAGCAGCCGCCTGACGGGGTGTCCACTGGCGTCGTATACCTCGATGCTGGCGTATATGTCGTTGGCATCCAGCGTGTAGTCGATTGTCAGGTCGTCCTGGTAGCCGTCGCCGTCGGGCGAGACAATGTCCGACGAGAGGGCGAATCTGGCCTCCTCGGCCAGGTACTCGGCGCTTTGCGAATTGGGCAGGGTGGGGGTGGCGTAGCCCACTGTCGAGGCGGCTGAGAACCAGTTCGTTGCCTCGTTGCAGGGGCGTTCGTGGCTGCGACGCTCCAGGCTCACTCCGGCCTTGTTGCGCAGCAGGCGGCTGTGCATGGCTGGGCTGTAGTCCAGCCGCTCCACCACGCGACCCGCGGCGTCGGCCAGCACCACCGCGCCCCCGTCGTTGGGGTAGGTGGGCAGGCGGCATTCCACCACCTTCTGCAGCTGCACCCCGCCGTAGTTGGCCGCCACCGAGGCTGCATCCTTCGTCAGCACCACATAGTCGCGTGGCCCCACCGCATGGGAGGGCAGGGGGTAGCGTGTCCCGAGTGAGTCTCCTATCCATCGGATAATCATGTAGTTGTCCAGAGAGATGGCTTCGGCTGTGGGGTTGTATAGCTCCACGAACTCAGCCTCGCCGCTCCGCGGCTGGAAGAGCACCTCGTTCAGCACCAGTCCGCCCTGCGCCCGCGCCACCATCGTCGCCACGCCCATCAGCACCACCGCTGCGATAGCTGTTTTCCCGTTCATAACCCCGATAACGCTACCCCTCGGGAAAATATTTTTTGCCAGTTCGGAAAAAGTTTGTATTTTTGCATTCGAGATAATGGAACAGGAAAAGGTCATACAACGCATCAAGGAGACCGCCGAGCAGGTGCTGCCGGCGAATGCCTCTCTGTGGCTGTACGGTTCGAGGGCTCGTGGCGATGCCCGTCCCGACAGCGACTACGACCTACTTATACTCCTCGACAAAGACCGCATCACCTCCACCGATCACGACAACTACGGCTATCCGCTGCGAGCCTCGGGGTGGGATATCTGGACCGAAATCAACCCTCACATTTACACCAAGCGGGACTGGGAATCGTGGTCCTTCTCCCCGTTCTATAAAAATGTAGAACACGACAAAATAGTATTGCAATGAGCCTGTCTGATGAAGAACGCATCATTGTGGTGGGGCTGGAAGTCGAGAAAGCCTATGTTGCCTACAATGAGGCTATTTGGTTGATGGAAAAGAGTTCGTGGAGCGGTGCGGCTGGCCGGTTGTACTATGCTTTGTTCCACATCGTCACTGCATTGCTCGTCCACGACCGGCATCAGGTCAATAGCCACAAAGGCAGCCACATCCTGTTTGGCAACTATTACATCCGGACAGGCCGCCTGCCCAAAGAGTATGGCGCACTCTACAGCCAGATGGAGTCCATACGTGAAGAGGGGGAGTACAACTGCACCTACAAGGTAACTCAAGAAGAATTGCAGCAAAAACTGCTTCCGGCGAAAGAGATGCTCGATGTCATCGCCGGATTGGCGAAAGAGTAGCCTTTGTCTTGTTTGACGTTTCCCATTCCCCGACAGCCGATAGGCGGTGTTGTGGGAAAATATTTTTTGCCAGTTTTGAAAATGTTCGTATTTTTGCACTCGCAAACCGCAGAGAAAATGGTTTGCCGAGAAAGCGCATTTTTCGCCTTATTCCTCCATGTGAACTTGGCCGTTCTACAGAGATAATATAGGAATGATAGGAAGAGGGATGCTCCCGAGAGGATCGTTATACAGCATTATTGTATACGTCCATGTGGAGCGACTCATTAAACCGTTATTTTATATTATTGGGAGGCCAAGCCCACACATGGAAAATAGGGTCCAAATGGATGGCTCCACTTTCTTCGTTGAGTAAAATCACCACCTTCGTGCCAGGGTAACACCTAACAGCGATGCACCGATGCTATATAACCGGCAACCAATATCAATGAAGAAAGTACTGAAGTACACCATGCTCCTCTTCGCTGGCGCAGCTTTATTCACCGCCTGCGGCGAAAAAGACAACGACCCCACCGACACCCCCTCTGGCGACGGCGGCTCTATCAGTTCCCCAGAGAAGAAAATCAGGTCGATTCAACGCACAACAGACTCGGTAGGCATCGGTGTCGAGCTGCCAGAACTAGTTCTTTTTCAATGGGACGGCGACTTGTTGAAGTCTGTTCAAATGACGGGACGAAGAGTAGAGGAACAGTTGATATTTTCGTACAATGGGAGTACGGCTGCAACCCTTACATTTAGGCATCATGATAGTGAATTACCTCCTGATGAACATGACTACTGCAACATCCGATACGATGGTGACCGTGTGAAGGAGCTGGATTATCATTATGGAAGCCAGAGCGACTCGACAAGAACCACTTTTAATTTCTCATACGTTGCGGGATCCATTAGCGCAGTAGATCGCATGAGGAGGTGCTGGCGTATGGGGGATTATGATGAGGATCCAGTGGAGCGCCTGCCGATGTCGTTTGAAAAAGGGAATTTGGTTCTTTATGGAAGCAAAAGCACAGATGATGGATGGGTACGTTACGCGGAAATCAAATACGACGACAAGAAGAGCCCATTTCCCTTGCGAGCCAAGACCCCGTTCGAACTGGAACTGATGAGAGAGGGTGGTTCCTCTCCGGAACTCTTTGTGTTCTTCTTCCCATGGTCCGACCATAACATCACCTTCGTCGAGTCTGTGAAAGATGACGGCGAGCACGAGAGGACTATCTGGACAGGTTCCTATAACTACACTTATGACGAATCCAGATACCCGATATCGGTTGATGTGTGTGTAAAGGAAGAATATCGTTACTATGACGAAACAACAACCCGGGAATGGACCTATACGCTCACATACCAGTACTACGAATAGGAGACTCTTCCATCGCTTTCTCTCCTGGATCACTCCACCAGCCATTCCCGTACCAAGGAAGAAGAGAGGAAGAAGAGCGTATGGTCAATCTACTGGAAACCATGTAGTTGCGGATGGTCGATTTTGGGCTGATTTCGGGATACTTGTCAGGATAATTTACAAAAATACATTTGCTTGATCCTCATCGTATTATGCCGGTTTGGGCGTTTTTTCGCTGACGTGTGGGAAAAAAGGCGTATCTTTGCATTTTGATTGACGAAAAGTATACCTGATATGAAACCAGTTGTCAGCATCATCATGGGCAGCACCAGCGACTTGCCGGTCATGGAGAAAGCCTGCCAGTTCTTCGAGGAGATGGAGATACCGTTTGAGGTGAACGCCCTCTCCGCACACCGCACCCCGCAGGAGGTCTCCGACTTCGCCCGCAATGCCCAGGGTCGCGGCATCAAGGTCATCATCGCGGGCGCGGGGATGGCGGCCGCGTTGCCGGGCGTCATCGCGGCCGAGACGCCGCTGCCTGTCATCGGGGTGCCCATCAAGGGCTCGTCGCTCGAGGGCCTGGACGCCACGTTGGCCATCCTGCAGATGCCTCCGGGAATCCCGGTGGCCACGTTGGCCATCAACGGGGCCCAGAACGCCGCCATCCTGGCCATGCAGATGATGGCCCTGGGGGACGAGGGGCTGATGCAGAAGTTGGTGGCCTACAAGGCAGGCTTGAAGAAGAAGATCGTCAAGGCCAACGAGGAACTTGCCGGGTTGAACTATAAATACAAGGTATGATCACCATCGGCATCACAGGCACGTTGGGTGCCGGCAAGGGCACCATCGTGGACTATCTGGTGAAGAACCGCGGCTTTGTGCACTACAGCGTGCGTGCTTTCCTCACGGAGGAGATCCGGCGGCGGGGGCTGGAGGTGAACCGCGACACGATGACGCTCGTGGGCAACGACCTGCGGGCGAGCCATACGCCGTCATGGATTGTGGAGCAACTCTACGGGCAGGCCGCCGCGTCGGGCTGCAACTGCATCATCGAGAGTGTGCGCACCCCCGGCGAGGTGGAGGCGCTGCGCGGCAAGCCCAGCTTCTACCTCTTCGCTGTCGACGCCGACGCCCGTGTGCGCTACGAGCGCGCGGTGCTCCGGGGTTCGGAGACGGACCATATCGATTACGAGACCTTCCTCGCCAACGAGCGGCGCGAGATGGACAACGACGACCCCAACAAGCAGAACCTGCGCTACTGCATCGACAACGCGGACTTCCGCTTCGACAACGGGGGCACCATCGAGGAGCTCAATCGGCAGGTGGAGCAGGTGTTGGAGCAGATTACCTACCGCCGCCCGTCGTGGGACGAGTATTTCATGGAGCTGGCCCATGCCGCCAGCCGGCGCGCCACCTGCGACCGCGGGCGCAGCGGCTGCGTCATTGTGAAGGACAAGCAGCTGCTGGTCACGGGCTACGTGGGATCGCCCTCGGGCCTGCCGCATTGCGACGAGGTGGGGCACTTGTTCCGCCAGAGCATCAATCCCGACGGCACGGTGAGCAACCACTGCGTGCGCACCGTCCACGCCGAGCAGAACGCCATTTGCCAGGCGGCGCGTCGCGGCATCGCCCTCGACGGCGCCACCCTCTACTGCCGCATGACCCCCTGCCGCACCTGTGCCATGCTCATCATCAACTGCGGCATCAAGCGCGTGGTGTGCGAGCGGAAGTACCATGCCGGTGCCGAGAGCGAGGAGCTCTTCCGCCAGGCGGGCGTCAGGCTGGAATTTTTCCACGACGAGGTGCAGCAATACGCCAACCAGTAGAGGAGGTGGCGGGGAATGAGACAGGAGGTGATACTTCTGACGGGCGCCAGCAGCGGCATCGGGCATGACGCGGCGGTGGCGCTGGCGAGGCGCGGGCACAGGGTCTATGCCGCCGCGCCGTGGAGAGCCGCCGTCCGCGGGCGCGTTACCGCACCGGACGCCTCTCGGGAAGCATCGTCTTCATGCACTGGCTGCTGCCCGCCCGCTGGTGGGACGCCATGATGCGGCTGGGCGGCAGGATGAAAATGTGAGAAAAATGAAACAAAACCGCCCCGGTTTCGTTATCCCATAGAGACGGCTTCCCCCGCAGTCTTTTTCCCCCCTTCCCGGCCTCCGGAAGTTATAGAACAGATAAGGAACAGTTATAGAACAGTTATAGAACAGACCTCCAGGATACCTCCAGGATACCTGCCGGATACCTGGCGGGTGCCTTGTGTGTGCCGGCCGTTGCCCGGCCGTGTCCCGAGGGGTCCGCGGCCGAAGGGCTGGGATGTGCCCCGTGTGCGGTTCCGGTCGACGGGCGGAAAATAAATTTTGCCGTGTCGGAATTTCTTTGTAATTTTGCATTTTTGATTACCGACACTACCGACCGATGAAGAACATACGCAACTTCTGCATCATAGCCCACATAGACCACGGCAAGAGCACGCTGGCCGACCGCCTGCTGGAGGTGACCAACACCGTCAGCCAGCGCGACATGCAGGACCAGGTGCTGGACGACATGGACCTGGAGAAGGAGCGCGGCATCACCATCAAGAGCCACGCCATCCAGATGCAGTACAAGGAATACACGCTCAATCTTATCGACACTCCCGGGCATGTGGACTTCAGCTACGAGGTCAGCCGTGCCATAGCCGCCTGCGAGGGGGCCCTCCTCGTTGTCGATGCCACCCAGGGCATCCAGGCGCAGACTATCTCCAACCTCTACCTCGCCCTGGAGAACGACCTCGAAATCATCCCCGTGATGAACAAGATAGACCTCGACAGCGCCATGCCCGACGAGGTGGCGGACGAGATAGTGGACCTGCTGGGCTGCTCGCACGACGACATCTTGCGCTGCTCGGCCAAGACGGGTATGGGCGTGCAGGAGATACTGGATGCCATCGTCAGCCGCATCCCGGCCCCGCAGGGCGACCCCGCGGCACCGCTCCAGGCGCTGGTGTTCGACTCGGTGTTCAACCCCTTCCGCGGCATCATCAGCTACTTCCGCATCATGAACGGCACGCTGAAGACGGGCGAGCATGTGAAGTTCTACAGCACCGGCCGCGAGTATGACGCCGACGAGATCGGCGTGCTGCGCCTCAACATGGAGCCGCGCAAGGAGCTGCAGGCCGGCAACGTGGGCTATATCATCAGCGGCATCAAGAGCAGCAAGGAGGTGCGCGTGGGCGACACCATCACCCATGTGGCCACGCCTTGCGAACAGCCTATCGAGGGATTCGAGGCGGTGAAGCCGATGGTCTTCGCCGGTGTCTATCCGGTGGACACGGACGACTACGAGGAGTTGCGAGCCAGCATCGAGAAATTGCAGCTCAACGACGCCTCGCTCACCTTCGAGCCGGAGTCGTCGCTGGCCCTCGGCTTCGGCTTCCGCTGCGGTTTCCTCGGCCTGCTGCACATGGAAATTATCCAGGAGCGCCTCACGCGGGAGTTCAACATGGACGTCATCACCACGGTGCCCAACGTGCAATACAAGATCAAACTCACCAACGGCACCGAACTCAACGTCTACAACCCCTCCGGCATGCCCGAACCGAACAACATCGCCGAGGTGTACGAACCCTACATCCATGCCCAGATCATCACCAAGGCCGACTTCATAGGGCCCGTGATAAAGCTCTGCATGGACAAGCGCGGTATCCTCAAGAACCAGAACTACCTCACCACCGACCGCATCGAAATCACCTTCGACCTGCCGCTGGGCGAGGTGGTGTTCGACTTCTACGACAAGCTGAAGTCCATCTCCAAAGGCTACGCCTCGTTCGACTACTACGTCAATGGCTACCAGCCGTCCAAGCTGGTCAAGCTGGAGATACTGCTCAATGGCGACCCGGTGGACGCCCTGTCCACGCTGACCTACGTGGACAACGCCTACCCCATCGGCCGCAAGATGTGCGAGAAACTCAAGGACCTCATCCCGAGGCAGCAGTTCGATGTGGCCATACAGGCCGCCATCGGCAGCAAGATTATCGCCCGCGAGACTGTGCGCCAGGTGCGGAAGGACGTGACGGCCAAGTGCTATGGCGGCGACATCACGCGCAAACGCAAGCTGTTGGAGAAGCAGAAGGAGGGCAAGAAGCGTATGCGCCAGGTGGGCAATGTGGAGGTGCCGCAGAGCGCCTTCCTGGCAGTGTTGAAATTAGATTGACAATCAAATATCAGAAACAGTATGAAAAAGGTAACCAAACTCCTGGCCATGGCCTTGATGCTGGCCGGTGCCGCCTTCGGAGCGGCTTGCGGAAACGATGACGACAAGCCCACGCCGCCTCCCCCCCTCACATGGGAAAATCCCGATCCGTCCGACTACACCTCGTCGGGCACCTATGCCATGCATTATCAGAACAAACCGCTCCCCACCGGCAACACGATTGAATACCGCATCACCGAGGCTGACTTCTCCACGGAGCAGGCCATTGTGATGCTGATAATAGAGAACAAGACCTCTCAGGACGAGGTCACGTCGCAGGGAATAGAACTCCTGGAGGGCCCCGAAGCCTTGAGGAATGTCGATATCTGTGGCGCCGGTTCCTGCCCGTGGGACGGGAACCCCTATATCCTCGAGCCGGGAATCAACAACGAAAAGTTTCTGGCCATCGAGTTCGACCCCAATACAGTGGCCCGCCCCTACACCGCGCTCTATAAGGTGACGGTCGGCAAGGGCCGCCGCATGGAGGACCCCGAGGTGGTCTTCATGCGCGTCATTGCCGAGTAGGTCGCTGAGCGTTATCGACTTACCGTACGCTCCAGTGGCTTCATCTACTCTGGTGCCATCGGCCTCCGTCCCGTACATCGCGGCGGAGGCTTTCTCTTTCCGCAGGCAGGGGCTGGGCCCGGAATATAAAAATAGACCTGCGGCACAATAAAAGAACAGGGTTGGCGTTAGGAGAAGTTACTATATGTCCAACAAGTACTCCGACCGAAGTCATGTGGTGAGGATCATCTTCATTACGGTGGGCGTCCTCTTCATAGGTCGCCTGGCGGTACTGCAGTTGTTCAATTCCAAGTACAAGGACCTGGCCGAGATGCAGTCGTTGCGCAACGTGACGCAGTATCCGGCCCGTGGATTCATCTACGACCGCCATGGCGAACTGCTGGTGCACAACGAGGCCGTCTATGACCTTATGGTCATCCCCCGCATGACGAAGGGTATGGATACGCTCTACTTCTGCCGTTGCCTCGGCATCACACGCGAGGATTTCGAGGAGCGGATGCGCAAGGCGAACAAGTACTCCCCCTACTCGGCATCCGTCTTCATGAAGCAGATTTCGAAGGAGGAGTATGCCAAGTTCGAGAACAAGATGTTCCGTTTCAAAGGCTTCTACATCTCGCAGCGCACCCTGCGTATTTACGACCGCCCGATAGCGGCCCAGGTGCTGGGCTATGTGGGCGAGGTGGATCAGGCCGATCTGGACCGTGATTCCTACTACAGGCGTGGCGACTATATCGGGAAGAGCGGCCTCGAGAAGAGCTATGAAGAGGTGATACGCGGTGTGAAGGGCAAGAAGGTGATGCATGTGGACGTGCACAACCGCGAGATTGGCCCCTACCAGGGCGGTGCATTCGACACGATGCCCGTAGAAGGAGCCAACTTGTACACCACCCTGGACGCCGACCTGCAGCAGTATGCCGAGGAGTTGATGGCCAACAAACGCGGCTGTGTGGTGGCGCTTGAGCCCTCCACGGGTGAGGTGCTGGCCATGGTCTCGGCTCCCACCTACGACCCCAACCTCCTGGTGGGTCGAGTGCGGGGCGAGAACTACAAGCAGTTGAACGCCGACTTGGCCAAGCCGATGCTCAACCGGGCCCTGATGGGGCAGTACCCGCCAGGTTCGATATTCAAGGTGGCACAGTCGGTGGTGGCGTTGGATTTAGGTGTGATTACCCCCGGCACAGGCTTTGCCTGCGACAAGAGCCTCGTCGGATGCCACGGCCACCCCTCTGCCATGTCGGTGCGCGAAGCCATCAAGATGTCCTGCAACCCCTATTTCTATCATGTTTACAGACGCGTCATACAGCAAGGGAAATACCGCAGTCCGCAAAAGGATTCGCAGTATGGCCTCACGGTGTGGCGCGAATATATGCTGCGTATGGGCTTCGGTCAGCGCTTGCCGGTCGACCTGCCCCGTGCTGGCATGTCGAAAGGCAACATCCCGGACACTGCTTTCTACAACAAATGGTACGGCAAGGAGCGCTGGTCGTTCTCCACGATCTACTCCAACTCCATAGGGCAGGGCGAGGTGACCGTGGTGCCAATCCAGATGGCCAATCTGGCCGCCACGGTGGCCAACCGCGGCTATTACATCACCCCCCACGTGGTGCGCTTCTACGGGCCCGATTCGACCCGCAACGAGGAGTACTACACGCGCCACGAGACAGGCATCAGGCGTGAGTACTTCGACGTGGCGGCCGACGGCATGTACGACGTGGTGCACGTGGCCGGAGGCACCGGGCGCCGCGCCAAGGTGGACGGATTGGATGTCTGCGGCAAGACCGGCACCGCCGAGAACTACGGCAACGACCACTCCGTCTTCATCGCCT
Source organism: Bacteroidales bacterium (assembly GCA_017940465.1). Taxonomy (GTDB): domain Bacteria; phylum Bacteroidota; class Bacteroidia; order Bacteroidales; family P3; genus Colimorpha. The sequence continues at coordinate 108,050 of JAGAYN010000020.1, forward strand.
TTGCCCCGAAAAACAACCCCCAAATAGCCCTGGCCGTCTATGTGGAGAATGCGCAGGGCGGCGGTGGCACCTGGGCCGCTCCCATCGCAGGCCTCATCATTGAGAAGTATATCAACGGCGAGGTGGCCCGCAAGGACGTGGAGAAACAGTACAGGGAGGTGAATCCCTGCCAGAAACTCCCTCTGACCCGCCGGGTGAAAAAAGTGAAAAAGAGAAGGTGATGTATCAGGAACGACTGAAGATAGACTGGATTATGGTGGCGCTCTACCTTGTCATCGTGCTCTTCGGGTGGATGAACATCTACTCGGCCTGCTACGACGAGGCTCATGCGTCGGTGCTCGACTTTGGGCAGTTCTACGGCAAGCAGTTGGTGTGGATGGGGGCGGCGTTTCTCACGGCGGCAATCATCTTGCTGACCGAGCCGAGGGTGTTCTCCAACACGGCCTACGCCATCTACGGCGGGGTGCTGGTGCTGCTGGTGCTGGTGCTGTTTTTAGCCATCACGGTCAATGGCGGCAAGTCGTGGATCCCGTTGGGCGGTTTCCGCTTCCAGCCGTCGGAGTTTGCCAAGTTTGCCACGGCGTTGGCGGTGGCAAAGTACCTTTCTGCCATCGATGTCGACTTGCGCGACCTGCGGACCAAGCTTGCGGTGCTGGCCATCATGGCGGTGCCGGCGGCGCTGGTGTTCCTGCAGCACGACACGGGCACGGCGCTGGTGTTCCTGAGCTTCATTTTCCCACTCTTCCGCGAGGGGTTGTCCGGCGCGGTGATGGTGGTGGGCGTGGTCGCCATAGCGCTGTTTGTGCTGGCCCTGCTGGTCAACAAGTACATCCTGCTGGGCGGCCTGCTGCTGCTGGCGGTGCTGTATCTTTTCGTGTGGCTCAACAAGCGTTCTTCGCGCGATTACTGGCGCGCCGCCGGTGTGCTGCTGGTGTGTGCCGCCTTCATCTTTTCGGTCGACTTTGTGTTCCACCACGTGCTGGAGTCCCATCAGCGCGAGCGTATCGAGGTGCTGCTGGGGCAGAGCGACGACCTCCAGGGGTCGGGCTACAACGTGCACCAGTCGAAAATCGCCATCGGCAGCGGCGGCATCGTGGGCAAGGGTTTCCTGCGTGGCACCGTCACCAAGGCCAACTTCGTTCCAGAGAAGCATACCGACTTCATTTTCTGCACCGTGGGAGAGGAGTGGGGCTTTGTGGGATGCGTGGTGCTGCTGGTGCTCTACAACCTGCTGCTGCAGCGCCTGGTTGTCATGGCCGAGCGGCAGCGGTCGCCCTTCTCGCGCATCTATGGCTACTGTGTGGCCAGCATCCTTTTCATGCATCTTTTTGTCAATGTGGGCATGGTGATAGGGCTGGTGCCGGTCATCGGCATCCCGCTGCCGTTCTTCTCCTACGGCGGCTCGTCGCTCCTGGCGTTCACCATCCTGCTTTTCATATTCATCAGGCAAGACGCCTCTAAAAATCAATTGCTATAATGTCCAAGAAACCCACCCACGAAGAGCATTGCTCCTTCTGCGGCCGTTCGGCCTCGCAGGCGGGCATGCTGCTGTCCGGCCTCGAAGGCTTCATCTGCCAGAGTTGCAACGACCAGGCCAACCGCATATTCCGCGGGCAGGGCGCCCCCGCCCCGAGCCGCGAATTCCAAATACAGGATGCCGACATCCCGCGTCCGCAGGAAATCAAGCAGTTCCTGGACCAGTATGTCATCGGGCAGGACGATGCCAAGCGTGTCCTCGCCGTAGCCGTGTACAATCACTACAAGCGCCTGAAATACAATGCGGAGCATGGCGACGAGAACGATGTGGAAATCGAGAAGTCCAACATCATCCTGGTGGGCGAGACCGGGACGGGCAAGACCCTCTTGGCGCGCACCATCGCGCGGCTGCTCAAGGTGCCTTTCTGCATTGCCGACGCCACCACGCTGACCGAGGCTGGCTATGTGGGCGACGACGTGGAGAACGTCCTTGTGCGCCTGCTGCAGGCTGCCGACTACGACGTGGCCGCCGCCCAGCGCGGCATCGTCTTCATCGACGAGATAGACAAGATAGCCCGCAAGAGCGAGAACACCTCCATCACACGTGACGTCAGCGGCGAGGGGGTGCAGCAGGCCCTGCTCAAGTTGCTCGAGGGGGCCGAGGTCACCGTGCCGCCCGAGGGTGGACGCAAGCATCCCGAGCAGAAACTCATCACCATCAACACGCGCAACATCCTCTTCGTCTGCGGCGGCGCTTTCGACGGGGTGGAGCGCGCCATCGCCGCCCGTGTGGGCACCACCGCCATCGGATTCAAGGACAACGAGGCCCGCCGGCAGTACGACCGCAAGAACCTGCTGCAGTACGTGCAGCCGATGGACCTCAAGAAGTTCGGCCTCATCCCCGAACTCGTGGGCCGCTTCCCAGTGCTCACCTACCTGCAGCCGCTGGACCGCGACGCGCTGCGCCGCATCCTCACCGAGCCCAAGAACGCCCTCGTGAAGCAGTATCAGGCACTGTTCCGCATGGATGGCGTGGAACTGCAGTTCGCGCCGGAGGTGCTGGACTTGGTGGTCGACCGCGCCGTCGAGTACAAACTTGGCGCCCGTGGCCTGCGCTCCATCATGGAAGGCATCATGACCGACCTCATGTTCGACCTCCCCCGCCAGCCCCGCGGCACCACCTTCACCCTCACCGCCGATATGGCCAAGGAGAAGTTATAAGCACCGAAGAGTATGAAGACAATATCCAGATTGGTAGAGAAGTTGCATGCCGTCCCGACATGGGTGAAAATGGCCATCCTGCTGGTCGCTATTTTCTGGTCTCCTTTCCGTCAATATGCGCACCGCGCATTCGGCAAACTGGAGGGGATACACACCGGCTACTACTACGTGGGCTACGACACGGGTTTCGGCGGCAGGAAATTCCTCGGTACGGTATGCAATGTACTGTTTTATCATCAACTGAAGCCTCCTACGGCAGAGGTGTTGCCCGATGGACAGACCGTCGGGAATGCCCCTCGTCAGATAGGCCACCGCGAGCTGACTCCATTGCTTTTAGGCAGTGCCATACTTTCTATCCTGTTTTTTATAGGCGTCGTTAGCTGGGGCTTCAGGAGGCAACCGTATATGGGATTGATGCTGGTCGCCGTTTATGCCGTCTCGCCGTATGCTTTCCAGAAGTTCTTCTCGGCGGTGGTCAGCATTGAGGTTGTCGATGTGTGGCTTTATTTGGCAGTCCTGCTGTGGGCAGTGTGCTTCATCACCTGCCGAAGCCGCAAGATGGGGGGGGTATATTTGCTTACGGCCGTGATATTCACCGTCGCTGTGCTCACACACCACCTCTTCTGCTGCATGCTTTTCCCTGTGGCGTTGGCGCTGTTTGTGATGGACAGCATTTCCGGCCAGGGGGTGGACTACAGACGGATGATTGCATATGGAAGCATCTGTCTGTGGCTGGTGATGGTCTTGGGAGCCATCATGATATTCGGCACGATGAATATTGATGCCCAGACGCTGTATCAGCAAATCTGCGACCGCACCGTCCTGGGGGTCTTCCGTCGCGACCTGCATGTTTTTCAGGTTGTGTTTTTCACCGACACGATCGGCAATATCCAGTACCAGCTTGATGCCGGCAACCTCCAGACGCGCTGGATTGCGTTCCTGCCCAGCCTAATATACCTCAGCCCCGTGCTGGCGTTCTTCCTGTATCCCTGGTTTTCGGCTGCGCACCACGCCGGCACCAGCCTAGCCCGCCTCCGCTACACGCTGGCTATCTCTCTCTTCCTGCTTGTGATGCTCCCCATGTTTGCCATCGCCACCGACTACAGCCGTTGGTTTTTCGCCCTCTTCTTCGGACTTATGCTCCTCGCGGCGGTTGCCATAGGCCAGTGTGATGAGGGTCTGGTTCTGGCATGGAAGCGGCTTTTCGCCTGGATGCGGCGCCATCCCTTCATCGTCGCCTTCCTGTTGCTATACGTCATGCATCTCCAGGACGGGGGACCATACGTGATGCCGGAAGTAAGAAACCTTGTGGCTCATTTTGGCATTGAAATACATTGCTGATGACTATGTTTGGAAGACGGTATAAAAATGCTTTGATTTTGAGAGGGATATGAGGTTGTGAAGGGGAGAGGTGGGGGAGAAGTGGCTCATAAGGGGTCATATCGGTTCTCAGTCGAAGTAAATACCTAGAGGATACCTATGGGATACCTACAGGGTCCCCGGCGGAAGGGCTCCGGAATGCGAAAGTGTAAACTTTTTTTGCCAAGTCGGGAAAAAGTTGTAATTTAGCATTTTGAATCGGCATGTCGAATGGACCTCTGGAATCCATGCAATGTGCTGGTTATGATTGTAATAGATAACGTGGAATGAATAGAACGCAATATATGAAAACACTGAAAAAAGGACTCCTGCTGCTCGCGGCGGCCCTCTTTTTTGCCGCAGGCGCACAGGCGCAGAAAAGCCTCGCCGCCAAGGCCGACAACCTCTTCGACCAGAACCGCTTCGTGGAGGCTGTCAAGGAGTATGAGTCCGCCTACGAGAAGATCAAGGGCAACAAGGCCGAGAAGAGCCGCATCTACTTCCAGATTGCCGAGTGCTACCGCCTCACCTACAACTACGACCGTGCCATCCGCATCTACAAACGCCTCGAGGAGGAGGGCTACCAGAACAATGAGCGCAGGCTCTTCTTCAACCTGGCGGAGATGCTGCGCTTCCGGGACCGCTTCGACGAGGCCGACGCTTACTACGAGAAATACCTCCAGATGGAGCCGGGCGACTCCTACGCCGTCAAGCGCAAGAACTCGCTCGTCTACGCCAACCAGCTCTACAACAACCGTACCCGTCACCAAATCAGCCGCATGGACGGCTGGTCGTCGGACTATAACGACTTCTCGCCGCGTTTCATTGGCGACGACACCACCAAGCTCGTCTTCACCTCGGCACGCTTCGCCGAGGGTGAGGGGAAGGACAAGGACCCCTGGACGGACCAGGCGTTTTCGGACATCTACTACGTCTATATGGACCGCAACGGGCAGTGGAATTCCTACCCGGAGCCGTGGGACCGCAGTGGGAAAATCAACACGGCTGTGAACGAAGGTGAGCCCTCGTTCTCGCCGGACGGCAACACCGTCTACTTCTCTCGCTGCGACATCCGCGAGAGCGAGAACGTGCATTGCCGCATATACACCTCCAGCCGCACTCCCGAGACGCTGGACAAGAAGAAGAAAAAGACTCCGGCCAAGAAGACTGCCGCCAAGAAGTCCACCGCCCAGAAGAAGGGCAAGGGCAAGAATGCCGGCACCGACGAGGCCGAGGAGACCTCCACAGCCTCGGCTCCCGCCCCCGGCGAATGGAGCGAGGCCACCTATGTGCACCTCGGCGACACCGCCTACAGCTACCTCTATCCCGCCATCAGCAGCGACGGCCTCACTCTCTATTTCTCGTCCAACATGCCCGGTGGCTTTGGTGGCTACGACCTGTGGCGCGCCAGCCGCAAGAGCACTGCCGACGACTTCGGCCGGCCGGTCAACCTCTCCTCCGTCATCAACACCCCCGGCAAGGAGATCATGCCCCTGCTGCGTAGCGACTCGCTCCTCTACTTCTCCTCCGACGGCCACCCCGGTGTCGGCGGACAGGACCTCTTCAAAGCCTCCCTCAACCGCAACAGCAAGTGGTCCGTCCCCGAGAATCTGGGTATCCCCATCAACTCCTCCTACGACGAACTCTCCATCGTGTTCTATCCGGGCCAGTCGAAGAACAATATCATCGAGCGTGGCTACTTCTCCTCCAACCGCCCCTATACCGACCCGCACAACAGCGACAAGCGCAACGAGAACCGTGCCACCAAGAACACCGCCCCCATCAACGACGACATATACTACTTCGAGCTCTCCGACCTCAACTATGCCATCCAGGGCTGTGTGCGCGACGAGAAGTCGATGCAGCTCATGCAGGACGTGCGCATCCGCATGGTGGGTTCCGACGGTTCCACCGCCGAGACGCTCACCGACAAGAAGGGCTTCTATAAGTTCGACAGCACCATCATCCACCGCGACGTGGTCTATAAGTTCTACCTCTCCAAGCAGAGCTACTACAGCCTCGAAGGCAGCGAGAGCACACGCGGCTACAACACCGACAAGACCATCGTGCGCGACTTCAGGATGGAGCCTGTACCCCGCCGCCCCATCGTGCTTCCGGAGATACGGTTCGACCTCGGGAAGACTGAGCTTCTCAGTGAGTTCATGGATTCGCTCATGGACCTTTACATGGTGATGGAGAACAATCCCAATCTGGTGGTCGAGATACGTGCCCACACGGACTGCCAGCCCTACGTGGGGCTCACCAACGACACCCTCTCGCAACGGCGTGCGCAGAGCGTGGTGGACTATCTGGTGAGCCGCGGCATCGAGCGCCAGCGCCTGGTCGCCAAGGGCTATGCCGAGCGTGTGCCACGGACATTGGACGAGGACGTGGTGGTGAACTACAATGGGAAGCAGTATCCCTTCTCTGCCGGTTCGGTCATGGATTGCGACTATATCTACACCCTTAGCGGCGACCGGCAGCAGGCGGCCCACTCGCTCAACCGCCGCATAGAGTTCCTGGTCCTCCGCGAAGACTATGTCTCGCGCAGCCTGGTGGACAATATGACCTCCGACAATCCCACCGTCAAACTGGATGAAAACGGCAAGGTCATCAACCTCGTCAACCGCGATGCCAATGAGGAACAGGAGGAGGTGAAGCCCACGATTGTCCATGACGAGAGCACGGTATACGTCACGATGATTAATTCCACCAGCGGCGAGATTACCTGTATCGCCAACGGGTTCCAGGTGCCTATGCTCATCGACGAGCGTTATGCCGAACCTATCGCCATCTCGTGGGAGGAGGCTATGAGCCTTCTCTACCAGCAACGCCTCACCAAGGAGGACTTTCCGCTGCGCGACAAGTCGTTTGACCCCGAGGGCAATATCCTCGACCGCGCCACCATCCTCTTCAAGGACATCCAGATCGGCGAGCAGCGCCGCAAGAACATCGAGGTGGTGGTGCTCAAGGGATTGGACTATAAGTTCATCATCAACCGCACCGGCCTCCAGCAATTCGGCAACTACGAGTTCGACAAGCAGCGGGCACGCCTGATATTCCTTGACGAGTAGCGGCTGCGATGTCCCCTTTGCTCATCACCATTCTCGGCCCCACGGCGACAGGCAAGACGGCTTTGGCTGCCGAGGTGGCCTATCGCCTGCAGGGGGAAATCCTCAGTGCCGACTCGCGACAGGTGTTCCGTGGCATGGACATCGGCACGGGCAAGGACCTGGAGGACTATCGTATCCACGGCGTGGACATCCCCTATCACCTGATTGACATCTGCTCCCCTGGCGAGGAGTATAGCGCCTATCGCTTTGTGAACGACTTCTCTGTGGCCTTCGACGGCGTCGTTGGTCGCGGCCGTCAGCCTGTCCTCTGCGGAGGCACGGGCCTCTATCTAGATGCCGTTCTGCGGGGCTATCAGCTGGCGGACGCTCCGATAGACCCTGAATACCGCCGTTCGTTGGAGCCCCTCTCCGACGAGCAGCTCACCGAGCGCCTGGCCGCTCTGGTGAAGCTCCACAACCACACCGACACCGAGACGCGCGAGCGCCTGGTCCGTGCGCTGGAGATACAGGAGTTTGCCCGCCGCCACCCCGAGGCATATACCCACCTGCCCGAGATGCGTCACCTTGTCTTCGGCCTACTGCTGCCGCGGCAGGAGGTGATAGCCCGCATAGAATCCCGCCTCCGCCGACGTATGGAGGAGGGGATGACTGTCGAGGTGCAGCGCCTTTTGGACCAGGGGGTTCCCGCCGAGCGCCTGATGCGCTACGGGCTCGAATACCGCCATGTAACGCGTTTCCTGCTGGGGGAATGCACGGAGGAGGCGCTTTTCCGCGACCTCTTCACTGACATTCGCCGTTTTGCCAAGCGGCAGATGACCTGGTTCCGCCGCATGGAACGCAACGGTGTCCCCATCCATTGGCTTGACGGCACCCTTCCGGTCGACGCCAAGGCCGGCCTTATTATGCAGCAACTAACGTCATTGTCCTATGAAACCCCTTTATAAATACCTGATTGTCTTCGCCGCCTTGATATGTGCCTACCTGCTCTTCGGTGCAGGCGCCTACCTGATGCCCGACGGGGCAGTGCAGCACCATGTGAGGAAGACGCTGGAGCATGGCGACCTCGACAGCGACCAGCCACGGGCCATCTTGCCCAACCAGTTGCAGACACGCATGGACAACTTCACGGATGCCATCATCCTCAACCAGGCATATGTGATGCGCTGCGAGAGCTTCTGCTCGGGCCTGCTCTCGGTTCCTCGCTGGTGGGGGCCGATGCTGCCCTTCGAGGTGTTGCGGGCCGGCGTGGACGGGCAGGAGCTGGAGGTGTGGCACTACGCCCGCTATTGGCATGGAAACACCTTCTTGTCGCGCTATCTGCTGGCACTGTTCGACTATATCAGCATACGTATGCTGCTCTACATACTGACATCGCTCCTCATGCTGTGGTGCGGCGTGGTGCTGTGGAGGCGTGGCGGATGGCCGTTGGCGGCGCCGATGCTCTTCGCCCTATGGGTGTGCTACGCCTTTGTCATGCAGTTCTCCATGCAGTTTGTCATGGTACTGGCCCTGGCCCTGGCGGGGATGATTGCCGTCGGCAGGCAGAAGGAGGGCGGCGCATCGCTGATGCCTTTCTTCGTCATAGGGTCGCTGACCTGCTACTTCGACCTCCTCACGGCCCCTGTGCTCACCCTGGGCATGATGCTTGTGTTGCAGGCCGCCCTTTCGCAGGAGGCACGCCCTTCCAAGGGGTGGCTCCGCACCTTCTACAGTGCGCTGCTGTGGGCGGCGGGATATGCTGCCACGTGGGTCTCCAAATGGGTCATCGCCACCCTCTTCACGTCGGAGAATATCCTTGTGGACGGCTGGAAGAATACCCTCCACCGCTCGGGAATCGACGACTTCAGCCGCTGGGATGCCCTGGCCGCCAACCTTGAACTCCTGCCGTGGAAGTTTGTCCTGTCGGCGATCATCATACTGGCGGTTCTGGCGGTTCTGCGGTTCAATGCCCGCGGCTGGCGCCGCGCCTTGATGCTTTTGCCCGTCGCGTTTCTGCCGTGGGTGTGGTATCTGCTGGCCGCCGACCATTCCTATTGGCACAACTGGTTCACCTTCCGCGCCCAGGCGGTCTCTGTGGCGGCCGTGCTGTTGGCGCTGGCACAGATGGTTGATTGGAGGAAATTAAGCGTAAAACACCATGAAGACAACGGAATCATGTAGGGTGGCCGTGCTGCTGCCGTGCTACAACGAGGCGAAGACCATCGGCAAGGTGGTGCGCGATTTCCGCGCCGTGCTGCCCGAGGCCGACATCTATGTGTACGACAACAACTCCACTGACGGCACTGCCGACGTGGCGGCTCAGGCCGGTGCCATCGTGCGCCACGAGTATGCCCAGGGCAAGGGCAACGTCATCCGGCGGATGTTCCGCGAGGTGGAGGCCGACTGTTACCTCATGGCCGACGGCGACGACACTTACCCCGCCCACCATGCGCCGGAGATGGTGGCGCAGGTATTGCACCGCCAGGCCGACATGGTCATCGGCGACCGTCTCTCCTCCACCTACTTCACCGAGAACAAACGCCCCTTCCACAACATGGGCAACCGCCTTGTGCGCAGCCTCATCTGCCGCCTTTGGCGCACCGAGGTGAAGGACATCATGACGGGCTACCGCGCCTTCAGCCGTCCGTTTGTGAAGCTTTTCCCGGTGATGAGCGGCCAGTTTGAGATTGAGACCGAGATGACTATCCACGCCCTCGACAAGCGTTTCCGCCTGGTGGAGGTGCCCATCGACTACCGCGACCGCCCCGAGGGCAGCGTGTCCAAGCTGAATACCTTCAACGACGGCCTGAAGGTGCTGCGCACCATTGTCACCCTCTTCAAGGAATACCGCCCCATGCGCTTCTTCGGATGGCTGGCGGTACTGCTGGCGGTGGTGGCGGTGGTGCTGTTCGTACCCGTGCTGATGGAGTATTTCGACACGGGGCTTGTGCGCCGTTTCCCGACGCTCTTCGTCTCGCTGTTCCTGTTCCTCGCCGCGTTGCAGTCGCTCTTCACGGGGCTGTGCCTCGACGTGATGGTGGAGAAGGACCGCAAGCGGTATGAACTGGGCCGTGTGGCCTTCGGTGCAGGTCTCTGATTCAGAGTTTTTTCAATGCGATGTCGCCCATCGGGGCTTCTGCGGCGGCGGGGGCTTCGTAGCGTGTGTCGCCGTGGGCGGGCAGGGTGCTTCCCCCGGCGGGGCCCCAGCCGAGGAGGGGTATCTGCTGGTATTCGCGGGTGCGGTCGGGCAGTGGCATGCCGGAGGGGTAGGGGAGGTCCTTGCTGAATTTCACCTTGCTGTAGCCCGGGGCGCTCACCTCGAAGTGGGTGCAGCGGTCGTTGCTCACCAGCCGGAAGCGGCCTTCGCTGTCGCTGTAGGTGTTCATGCCCACGCTCCAGTCCGCGTTCCATCCGCGTATGACGGCCCCTTCCACGGAGTGGCCGTGGTTGTCCACGACGCGTCCTGTGGCGGCGAGGTTCCCGTAGGCCAGCATGTTGTAGTAGTTGACCGGCGGCCTTTGCTCCTCGTCGGCCATTGTGTCGGGGCAAGTCCTGCCGAGTTCCCGCACGATGTCCACGGCCGTTTTGCGGTGGCCCTGGACGTCGCGCAGGCCGGTATACTGTGCCTCGAAGTTGACTCCCTCGGGGCAGTTCTGGAACTCCCACCAGCCGTAGCCGCAGGCTCCGTTGGCCTTTGCGTAGCGATAGGTGTCGAGCATGAAGGTCAGCTGCTCGCTGTAGGGCACCGAGTCGCCGTCGGAGGGCAGGCCGGTCTCGCCCACCATCCAGGGCTTGTGGCAGTAGTGGCTGTACCACCACATCTCGGCCTGCACGCGCAGGGGGTGGTAGGTGTGCATCTCGATGAAGTCGACAGGCAGCATCGAGGGGTCCCACTCGAAGACCTCTATGGGCTCGGCCGTGGCCACGGTGAAGAGCTGGTGGGGTGCGTGGGTGCGTACCATCTGCCGCCACTGCTGCACCACGCGCACGGCTTCCTTCTTGTCGCGGTTGTCCTTGGGGTCGAAGTAGAGGGGTTCGTTCATGAGGTCGTAGGCCCACAGGGCGGGCAGGTCGGCCAGGCGGTGCATGAGCCCGATGGCGTAGTCTTGCCAGTGGCCGTGGAAGGGGGGCTTGATGAGGAGCATCACGCGCAGTCCCGCGCTGTCGGCCTGCTGCACCATGCGGCGGGTGGCGGCGTACATGGCGGCGGTGTCGCCCTCCTCCGGCAGCACGTCGAGGCAGACGCGCACCGCGTTGAAGCCCCACGATGCGATGGTGTCGAAGTTCTCGCGCAGGCTGCCGGTGTACCATGGCGCCGGCACCACGCGGCCGTCCTCGATGAAGGCCTTGTAGTTGAGCATGAGCGGGTACCACGGTTCGCCGTCGATGGCGAAGCGGCCCTCCTCAAGTCTTACATATCCGGGCGCCGGGACGGGGTCGTCGGGCGGGGCGGAGGGGGTGGTGCTGCAGGCGGCGGCGAGGGCCGACAGCAGGAGGATTGCAGCTGTTCCCGGTCGCATCCGTCAGTAGCCGAAGATTTCGTCCAGCGTGAGCTTCTTCACCTTGCCGAACCTGGCGAGGGCCTGGAAGTCCATTTCGCTCTCCTTGCCGAGGATGAGGAGGGTCTTCTTCTGGCCTTTGATGTGCTGTTGCTGGAAGCGGACGAGGTCCTGCATGGTGAGTTTCTGGTAGGCCTGGTAGTTCTGCTTGCGCAGGGGCTCCTTGAGGCCCATTCGCTCGCACTGGAGGTAGGCGCTGATGATGCCGAACTTGGTGGTGCGGGCGGTGCGGCTGCCGGCCAGCAGGGCCTCCTTGGCCAGGCGGAAGTTGGCTTCGGCCTGCGGCATGTCGTTGAAGAGTTCCTCGTAGGCGTCGAGGGCGTCGAGGAGCTTGTCGTTCTGCGTGATGACCTGTGCCTGGTTCATGAACCAGCCTTCCTTGCGGTTGTTGTTGGAGTAGCGGCTGCTGGCGCTGTAGGCGAGGGAGCGTTTCTCGCGCATCTCCTGGAAGACGATGGCGTTCATCGAGCCGCCGAAGTATTCGTTGAAGAGGTTCACGTTGGGCTCCAGGACGGGGCTGTAGCGCTCGCCGCGGAAGTATTCGGTGACGTAGGTGTTCTTGGCGTCGTAGTCCACGAAGAGCACCTGGTTCTGCGGGGTGGCCTGGGGTTGGAAGACTTTGTTGGCGGGCACGTCGCGGGTGGGCTTCACCTTGTGGGTGCGGTTCACGGCGGCGGTGGCCTCCTTGAGCGAGAGCGGGCCGTAGTAGAGCACGCGGTGCTTGTACTGGAAGAGGCCGTGGATGGCGTCGGTGAGCTGGCGGGCCTTGTAGGAGCGCAGCTGGGCGTCGCTTTCGTTGTATTCCTTGATGTAGTCTTCGCCGTAGATGCCGTAGGTGTTCAGGGCGCGGAAGGCGGCGCGCTGGTTGGTCTTGTTGTCGGTACGGCTCTTGATGAGGCGCTCGACGAGGGCGGTGAGGGCCTCGTCGTCGGGCTGGCAGGTGGCCATCACCTCTTCCACCAGCGCCATGGCCTTCTCCATGTTCTCGGCCAGGCCGTTGATGCTGACGGTGATGTTCTCGCCGCCCACGCTGATGCCCCACGAGCATCCCAGGCGGTAGAATTCCTCCTGCAGCTGCTCCGAGGTGTGCTGCGGGGTGCCCAGGAAGTCTACCAGGTCGCCCGCCAGGTCGATGGTTTTGTCGGCCGTGGAGCCGAATTCAAAGCGGTACTGCAGGTTGAAGGTCTGGTTCTCCTTGTTCTGCACGTAGAGTACCTCGCTGCCGTTCTGCGTCTTGCCCTTCTGGAGGGCTTTGCTGAAGTTGATGAACTGCGGCTGGATGGGCTTGGCTTTGGCGGCGGCCTCCTGGATGGAGGCGAGGAAGGGGCTCACCTGGTCGCGGCTGACGTAGATGGGCGTGATGGCCGGTTTCTGCACCTTGGTCACGGGGTCGGGCGTGTCCTGGTGCTTGTAGACGATGACGTAGTTGCCCTCCTTGCAGATGCGGTTGGCGAAGTCGACGATGTCCTGCTTGGTGATCTTGGCCAGTTCGTTGATTTCGTTCACCACGTCGCCCCAGTTCTGGTGCTGCACGAAGGCGTAGGCCATCTGCGAGGCGCGGCTGTTGTTGCTCTCGGCCTGCTTCATGATGCGGAGTTTCATCTGGTTGATGCTGGCTTCGAGGAGGGTCTCGTCGAACTTGCCCTGCTTCACCAGTTCGAGCTGCCCGAGCAGCAGGTCGCGCAGTTGGCCGAGGGTCTGGCCCTGGGTGGGGCGGCCGCCGAGCATGAAGGCGGCGTAGTCGTTGAGGGTGTAGGTGCCGGCGTAGGCGCCGAGGCAGAGTTGTTTCTGATTGAGGTTGAGGTCGATGAGGCCGCAGGAGCCGTTGTTCATCACCATCTCCATGGCGTCGGCCAGCAGGGCGTCGCGGCTGCCGTGGCCCTCCTCGATGCGGAAGGCGATGGTGAGGCTGGCGGGGTCCTGTCCGTTCACCAGGCGCACGATGGGGCTGGTGATGGGTTCCTCTTTCACCTTGGTGAATCCGGGCACCGTGCCGGGTTTCCAGGAGCCGAAGTATTTGTCGATGATTTTGATGACCTCGTCGGGGTTGAAGTCGCCCGCCATGGCCACGCACATGTTGTTCGGCACGTAGTAGGCGGCGTGGTACTCGCGGATGTTCTTCATCGAGGGGTTCTTCAGGTGCTCGATGGTGCCGATGGTGGTCTGGGTGCCGTAGGGGTGGTGGGGGAAGAGGGCCGCCATCATGGTCTCGTTCACGCGGCGGTTGTCCTGCGCCATGCCGATGTTCTTCTCCTCGTAGACGGCCTCGAGCTCGGTGTGGAACAGGCGCAGCACCAGGTTGGGGAAGCGGTCGCCCTGCACCTTGGCCCACTGCTCCACCTGGTTGGCGGGGATGTTCTCGACGTACATCGTGTAGTCGTTCGAGGTGAAGGCGTTGGTGCCCTCGCTGCCGATGGCGGTCATCGACTTGTCATACTCGTTGGCGATGGCGATGGTGGAGGCCACGTAGCTGATGGAGTCTATCTGGTGATATATCTCTGCGCGGCGCTTCTCGTCCTTCGTCCGGCGGTAGACCTCGTAGAGGTCCTCGATTTTCTTCAGTTCCACCTGCTCGCGCTGCCAGTCGGTGGTGCCCAGCTGGTGGCTGCCTTTGAAGAGCATGTGCTCCAGGTAGTGGGCCAGGCCCGTGGTCTCGGCCGGGTCGTTCTTCGAGCCGGCGCGCACCGCCACATAGGTCTGGATGCGCGGCGCATCCTTGTAGACGCTCAGGAACACCTTCAACCCGTTGTCCAGCGTGTACTCGCGCACGCCGAGCGGGTCGTTCGGATAGGTCTTGTAGGTGTACTTCTGGGCGCTCACCATGCCGCACATCAGCAGCAGGGTGGCTGCAAGACAGAGTCTAAAGGTGGATTTCTTCATCTTTACTGCTTTGTTTGTCAATGTATTGTGTTGTTTTGAATGCAAGGTATGCTGGATGCAAATATAGGAAAAAAAAGTGGCATGGTGGGATTTTTTTTCGCCCCTCCTCCCCGGGGGGTCGGTGTCGACTCGGAGTTGACTCGGAGTTGACACGGAGTTGTCTCGGACTTGGTCTCCTGTCGGACCGGAGGGGGTGAGTCGGTGGGCGGAACCCCCCGTGGAAACAAGCAGGCACCCCTGTTGAGGGATGCCTGCAGTGTCCAGGTATGGATGCCGGTCTATCTGACCACAAGCTTGCGGACGGCGGTGCCTTCGGCTCCGGTGATGCGGACGAAGTAGGTGCCCTGGGCGTAGCCGCTCAGGTCGATGGCCATGCGGTGGCCGTCCACGCGCTGCGCTTCGCGCACGCGGCCCTGCAGGTCGAGCACCTCCACGCGCACGGCGTTCTCCAGGCCCTCCAGCGTCACCTGCGTGGTGGCGGGGTTCGGGTAGAGCGTCACGGCGCTGTA
>JAGAYN010000021.1 GCA_017940465.1 Bacteroidales bacterium
CGCAGCGCGTGGACGGCCACCGCATGGCCCTCGACCTGAGCGGCTACGCCCAGGGCACCTACTTCGTCCGCATCACCGGAGCCGAAGGCACCGCCGTCCGCAAGCTTGTGGTCCGATAGACCGTCATCCATACCTGGACACCGCAGGCATCCCTCAACAGGGGTGCCTGCTTTTTTTTGTGCCCCCTGGCCGCTCGTGGCCCGCCGCCGCCCCAGGACGTAGCCGATAGATAGCCGCCAGTATAACGCCAGTTCTACGCTTTAAAAGCGGAGAAATACCGTAGAAATAGCGGAGAAATACCGTAGAACTACCGGCGAACTGCCGTAGTAGAGGCGGAGCAGGCCTGCGGCGAAGGGGTGGGGGTGTGGCATTTTTATTCGGGTGGCGACACAATAAACGGGCGCTTTTGCTGTTAAGGTAGCGTAACAATATCAAACCGCAGTCTATGGATATCAATACCCTCAACATCGACCCTTCGGCCAAGCAGAACGCTATGGACTGGCTGAACGGTGAATACGACGAAGCCACGAAGCAGGCCATCCGCGACATGGCCGAGCAGAACCCCAACGAGCTGAACGAGAGCTTCTACCGCCACCTGGAGTTCGGCACTGGCGGCCTGCGCGGCATCATGGGCGTGGGCACCAACCGGATGAACCGCTACACGGTGGCGATGGCCACGCAGGGGCTGGCCAACTACACGCGCTCGCAGTTCCCCGGCGAGGGGCAGCTGCGCGCCGCGGTGAGCCACGACAGCCGCAACCACAGCCGCGAGTTCGCCGAAATTACGGCCAACGTGTTGGCCGCCAACGGCTTCAAGGTGTACCTCTTCGACGGCATGCGCCCCACGCCGGAGTTGAGTTTCGCCGTGCGCCACTTCAAGTGCCATACCGGCGTGATGCTCACCGCCAGCCACAACCCCAAGGAATACAACGGCTACAAGGCCTACTGGAGCGACGGCTGCCAGCTGACGGCGCCGCACGACACGGCCGTCATCGACGAGGTGCTGAAAATCAAGCGGGTCTCCGACGTGAAGATGGACGCCCCCGAGGGCAGCATCGAGATTGTCGGCGAGGAGGTGGACCGCGTCTATCTGGCCCGCGTGGAGCAGAACGCGCTGAACCCCGACCTCATCCGTAAGCACCACGACGTGAAGATCGTCTACACGCCGCTGCACGGCACCGGCATCACCCTCATCCCGCGCATGCTCAAGCAGCTGGGCTTCACCAACGTGAACGTCGTGGAGGAGCAGGCCGTGCCCGACGGCAACTTCCCCACCACCCCCAGCCCCAACCCCGAGGAGCGGGCAGCGATGAGCATGGCCGTGGAACTGGCCAAGAAGATCGACGCCGACATCGTCTTCGCCTCCGACCCCGATGCCGACCGCGTGGGCGTGGCCGTGAAGCGTCCCGACGGCGAGTGGATGCTCCTCAACGGCAACCAGACCATGTCGGTGCTGCTCTACTACATCCTCCGCCAGTGGCAGGAGAAGCAGATGCTGACGGGCAACGAGTATGTCGTCAAGACCATCGTCACCAGCGAGCTGCCGGCCGACATCGCGCTGCGCGCCGGGGTGAAGGTGTACGACGTGCTGACGGGCTTCAAGTTCATCGGCGGCAAAATCCGCGAGCTGGAGGGCCGGGAGACCTTCATCGCCGGCGGCGAGGAGAGCTACGGCTACATGATCGGCGACTTCGTGCGCGACAAGGACGCCGTGGCGGCCTGCTCGATGATTGCCGAGATAGCCGCCTGGGCCCGCGAACAGGGCAAGACCTTCTTCGACGTGCTGGTGGACATCTACCGCCAGTACGGCTTCTACAAGGAGGGCCTCGTCTCCGTGGTGCGCAAAGGCAAGGCCGGCGCCGAGGAGATACAGCAGATGATGCGCGACTACCGCACCAACCCGCCCCGCGCCATCTGCGGCGACACGGTGGTGATGCTCAAGGACTACCAGAGCCTCGAGAGCCGCGACCTCGCGACCGGCCGCGTGGAGAAAATCGACCTGCCGAAGAGCAACGTGCTGCAGTTCTTCACCGCCGGCGGCAACAAGGTCACCGTCCGCCCCAGCGGCACCGAGCCCAAGATCAAGTTCTACTTCTCGGTCAAGGGCGAGCTCTGCTGCGCCGACTGCTTCGACCAGGTGAACAGCCAGCTCGACGCCCAGATCGAGGCCATCAAGAAGGACATGAAGTTGGTGTAGCCAGGCTATGGGAAACGCGCTCCTCGACGCCCTCCGCGAACAGCGGCAGATGCAGCTCAAGGGCGGCATCTACCATCGCACGCAGGTGGATATGACCTACAACTCCAACCACATGGAGGGCAGCCGCCTCACGCACGAGCAGACGCGCTTCATCTATGAGACCAACACCCTGGGCGCCGCCGCCGAGGGGGTCAATGTGGACGACATCGTCGAGACCGTCAACCACTTCCGCTGCATCGACCTGATCATCGACCACGCCGAGGAGCCGCTCGGCGAAGAGCTGATCAAGCGGCTGCACCTCACCCTGAAAACGGGCACCTCCGACAGCCGCCGGGAGTGGTTCCGCGTGGGGGAGTACAAGCGGCTTCCCAACGAGGTGGGCGGCAGCGACACCACGCCGCCGGAGCAGGTGCCGCAGGCCATGCGCGACCTCCTGGATGCCTATCCCGCCCGGCCCGCGCTGGACGACATCCTCGACTTCCACGTGCGCTTCGAGCGCATCCACCCCTTCCAGAACGGCAACGGCCGCGTGGGGCGCCTCGTGATGTTCAAGGAGTGCCTGGCTCACGGCATTGTCCCCTTCATCATCAGCGACGACCTCAAGTTCTACTACTATCGCGGCCTCAGCCACTGGCCGGCGACTCCGGGCTACCTCACCGACACCTGCCTCACGGCGCAGGACCGCTACCGGGCCCTGCTCCGGCATTTCCGGATTGAATTGTAATGAATCCACCCCGTCCCGCCCCGCGCCATCCGGCGCGGGGCGGGACTTTTTACCCCCTCGCTGTAAATATTTTTTGCCAGTTTCGGAAATGTTCGTACTTTTGCAGTCGCAAACCGCCGAGAATGGTTTGCCGAGAAAGCGCATTTTCGCCTTATTCCGACTGTGTAAATCTGGACAATTTGCACTACCATTGTAGAATTAGGAATAAAGGAGTTACGAGATGCTCCATAGGATTGTGTATCTTTGTGGAGCGGTTCAGAAAACCTTTATATTCATTCTACAGGGAGTCCAGACCCTTACACAGGAAGATAGAGACATAAATGGATGGCTCCACTTTCTTCGTTGTATCAGTTTTTCCCGGGCCGGAAAGAGACTCAACAGCGACGCGCCGATGCTATATAACCGGCACCGACAATATGCGAAAAGCGCTTATTCTCGCGGCGGCAGCCCTGCTCTTCGCCGCCTGCGGCAAAGACTCCCCTACCGAAGACTCCTCTGACGGGGAGAAAAGGGTCGAATGGTGGCACCGGCTCAGGTATGAGATTCCGAAAGACGAAGCCTATACATGGGGAAGCCTAAGCAGCTGCAAGCTCTCATGGGAGAACGGCTTGCTCAAGAAGTGTGAAGACTTTATCAATGGAAACGAGCCCGATAGGTATTGGGAAGCAGTCTACGAGAACGGAAGGGTAAAGGAAGTTCGTGATTACGAAGCCTCGGGTGAGATAGACCGCACAACCACATTCATATACACTGGCAACATGGTGACGGGTGCCATCAGTTCCGACGGCAGCAAAATAACCTACGAATATAACGCCGCCGGGGATATAATCAGGATGACCTATTCAGACGACGGCTATGAACCCACCACCACCTATTTCTCTTGGGAGAACGGAAATCTGATTGAGGAGCGTCGTGGCAACGAAGCCGTCACCTACACTTACGACAACAAAATCAATCCCTTGAGGTACCTCTCGATATTTTTTCTCCGGGATGTCGATCCTAGAGCCTCAAGAAACAATGTCTTAAGCAAAAAAAGCACCTATAGGGATGGAGAAAGTTTCACCAGTTACACCTACACCTATGACGGCGACTACCCTGTCTCGCTTACAAGCAGTTATTCAGGCGACTCTTACAAAGGTGAAGATGAGTTCTTTTTTCAATACGCCGACGGAAGCGGCATGGGGATTCCCGAGGTATGCCACGTCCGTATAGGGAGCGACTATCCGTCACATTATATTCATGGCGAAGGCACCTACAAGAAGGGTGCCAAGGTCATCCTCAAGGCTGATCAGTACTATGACAACGACACCCGCTATATCTTCTCCCACTGGGGCGACGGCAACACCGACAATCCCCGCACCTTCACTGCCACTGCTGACGTCACCTTCCGACCTGTCTACACCGCCGATGAAAAATAGTATACTCTCCTGATGGCTACTGCCACCCAGGCCCGCGTGCACTCGTGGGCCTTTCTTTTTTCTTGCCAATAGCTCTGGCACACAAAAAACGTGTAATTTATCATTCTTCGACCACACGACGAAGGACATTCTCCTCCCCTTCTTATTCGTCCGCTACCATAGAATAGGAGGGGAAGAAGAGGGGAAGAAGAGGGTTGGTGCAAGTCACTGTGAATCAATATTCTGGAAATGGGCAAAAATCGCCCGTTTTTCGGTTTTTTGACGAAAAATTTTCATACTTCCGGGGCACAATAAAGAGGCCGTTCCGGCGTTATCTTGAAAAAATCCATCCTATGGCAAACCAGAAAGAACAGAACCTCAAACTGAACATCGCGCCCGAGGTGGCCCATGGCACCTACAGCAACCTGGCGGTCATCAGCCATTCGCCCTCCGAGATTACCCTCGACTTCGCGCAGATGCTTCCCGGCACGGACGGCGCGGTGGTGCGCCAGCGCGTCATCATGAACCCCATCCATGCCAAGCGTCTGCTGGCAGCGCTGAACGACAACCTGCACAAGTACGAGCAGCAGTTCGGCGCCATCGAGGAGCCACGCGTGATGCCCCAGGGGGACACGGTGCCTTACGACATCATCGGCAAGGCGTGACCGGCACGGTCTACCTGACAGCGCCTTTGGAAGAGTGTCAGGGCAGCCGGCGCGAGCATGAGCATGCGCAGGCGTATGCCCTTTTGAGCCGGTTGCTGGGGGAGGAGCCGTCCTCCCTGGCGGTGGCGCATGACCCGAAGGGGGCGCCATTCCTTCCCCAGCGCCCCGACTTGCACGTCAGCGTGAGCCATTGCCGGACGGCGGTGGCCGCTGCGGTGAGTGGCGAGTGGCGAGTGGGCATCGATGTGGAGAGCCGCCGCAAGGTGGGCGAGGGACTTATGGAGAGGGTGTGCACGGACGAGGAGTTGGCTGCGGTGCGCGCCGATGCGGACCCCGAGATGGCCTTTCTGCGCCTCTGGACGCGGAAGGAGGCGGTGCTGAAATGCCGCGGCACGGGTATCAAGGGCTTCGGAAGCATGCGGTCGGCACTGACCGAGGGGGACTGTGAGGTGGTGGATGTGGAGTGCGGGGTACCCGACACGGTGGCCGCTATGGCCGTAGCACGGCGGTAGTGCCGTCGGGGAGCACCCGGAGGATGCGGCTTCCGCGGGTCTCTGCGGACAGCAGTGCGGGCAGTGGCGGCACGCAGAGGTCGACGCGCCGCTTCAGTTCGTCTTCTATATCATTATATGTAGTAGGGGAGGGGCGGCCGGAGAGGTTGGCCGAGGTGCTGACCAGCGGCGCCCCGAGGCGGTGTATCACCGACTGGCAGAAGTCGTGGCGCGGCACGCGGATGCCCAGCGAGCCGTCGTCTGCCGCCAGGTTTCCGGCCACCAGGCCGCCCAGCAGGGGCTGCCAGATTTCCGCCGGGAGGATATAGGTGGTGGGCCTTTCGGCTTCGGCCGACAGCCAGGGGTTGCCCTCCACCTGCGCGGGGGAGCAGAGGACGAGCATGCTCTTCGTGCGGTCGCGCTCCTTGAGGGCGTAGAGTTTCTCCACGGCGTCGGCGCGGCGGGCGTCGCAGCCGATGCCCCAGATGGTGTCGGTGGGGTAGAGGAGGGTGCCTCCACGGAGCAGAGTGTCAGCGGTTTGCTGTACCAGGTCGGCCATGTTCATGTTGCAAAATTACAAAAAAAATAGCCACCGGCCTTGCGGTATCCGCTTTTTTTTGTATCTTTGCATATTGTAAACAGAATGTAAATCAATTCAACAAATTATAAACCAAAAACTTACACAATTATGTTCAAAGGACATCCCAAAGGTCTGATCTGGGCTGCGCTGAGTAATATGGGTGAGCGTTTCGGCTACTATATTATGAATGCGGTCCTGGTGCTGTTCCTCTGCTCGAAGTTCGGTCTATCCGACGCGACGGCGGGACTCATCTTCTCGGTATTCTATTTCATGATTTACATCATGGCTTTGCCTGGCGGTATCATCGCCGACAAGCTGCAGAACTTCAAGGGCACGATAGCCAGCGGCTTGATAGTGATGGCCGTGGGCTATGTGATGCTCTCCATTCCGACCACCGTCAGCCCCGAGAGCAAGACCGCCATGCTGGTGCTCATCTGCGCCGCCTTGTTGCTCATCACCATCGGCAACGGCCTCTTCAAGGGCAACCTGCAGGCTATCGTGGGCCAGATGTATGACAACCTGGAGGCCGAGGCGGCCAAGAAGGGTCCCGAGGCGCTGGCCGACGCACAGAGCAAGCGCGACCCGGGCTTCCAGATTTTCTATGTTTTCATCAACATCGGCGGTGTGTTCGCCCCCTTTGTGGCTCCCGCCATCCGCAGTTGGTGGCTGGGCCGCTCGGGCATGACCTATAATTCCGACCTGCCCGCCGTGTGCCACCAGTACCTGAACGGCACCATCGACGGCACCCAGATGGCCAACCTGACCGAGTGGATGGCCAAGGCCAATGAAAACTTCGACCCCTCCAGCATGCAGGCTGCCTGCGAGAACTACCTGCAGGTGTTCAACACCGGTATCCACTACAGCTTCATCGCCTCGGTGGCCGCCATGCTCCTGTCCCTGTGTATCTTCCTCATCACCAAGAAGATGTATCCCAACCCCGCAAAGAAAGAGAAGAAAGAGGTGGTCGACTACACCGCCGAGGAGCGTGTGGCCATGGCCAAGGATATCAAGCAGCGCATGGCCGGTCTGTACGCTGTGCTGGGCATCGTGATTTTCTTCTGGTTCTCGTTCCATCAGAACACGCAGTCGCTGACCATCTTCACGCGCAACTTCGTGAATTCCGACCAGGTGGCTCCCGAGGTGTGGCAGTTCCTCAACCCGTTCCTCGTCATCTTCCTGACGCCGGTCATCATGTGGCTCTTCAACACCCCCTGGGGACGCAAGTTCTCCACGCCGAAGAAGATAGCCCTCGGTATGGGCTTCGCGGCATGTGCCTACATCTTCCTCACCCTCTTCAGCATGGTGGTGGGCTATCCCTCGGGCACGGCCTTCATGGCCCAAGACGCCGCCACCATCGCCAGCCAGAAGTGCGGCGCGTGGGTGCTGATAGTGACCTACTTCTTCCTCACCGTGGCCGAGTTGTTCATCTCGCCGCTGGGCTTGAGTTTCGTCTCCAAGATTGCCCCGAAACACCTGCAGGGTATCTGCCAGGGCCTGTGGCTGACCGCCACCGCGCTGGGTAACCTGATTATCTTCCTGGGTGTGGCCATGCTGAACAACTTCCCGAAGCTGTGGTACACATGGCTCACCTTCGCCGCCATCTGCATCATCGCCATGCTTGTGATGTTCGGCATGCTGAAGTGGCTTGAGCGGATTACCGCCAGCCAGCAGTAAACCAGCCATATAGCATTCTTTTCGGGGGCGCCTCTGTAATGACCCCCGAAAGTTGGACAAAAAACTTTCGGGGTTTTGTTATGAGCAAAAGACACAGTGTAAAAGAGCGAGAGCAGGCGGTGAGAAGATGCCTTTCGGGCAAGAGTGCGAAACAGGTATCCAAGGAGTTAGGC
>JAGAYN010000022.1 GCA_017940465.1 Bacteroidales bacterium
AAATCACTGGGACACCAAGCCCGTTTGCATATAAAACGCGAATCAGGCGGCTTTTCTTTTGCCTGATTCTGACTGCGTAGCAAAATATTTTTATGCGTCTGTGTGTAAATCAAAAATTTTTATGTAAATTTGCAGCGCAAATCATAAGGACATATTAACATTTAAAATTAAAGTACAACTATGAACATTCCTGCAAATCTGAAGTACACCCAGGACGACGAATGGGTGCGTATCGAAGGCGAATTCGCCTATGTGGGCATCACCGACTACGCTCAGCACGAGCTTGGAGACATCGTCTTTGTGGACGTCACCACCGAGGGCGAGACCATCAATGCCGGCGAGGCTTTCGGCTCGGTCGAGGCTGTGAAGACTGTGGCTGACCTGCTGATGCCCGTCAATGGCGAGGTCGTTGAGTTCAACACCGCCCTCGAGGATGCCTCCGCCATCAACGGCGACCCCTACGGCAACGGCTGGATTATCAAAATCAAACCCGCCAACATGGCCGACATCGACACCCTTATGGACGCCGAGGCATACAAGGCCAAGATTGGTGCATAGGACCTGATGCGACTTCATACCAAAGCCACCCGCGCGGGTGGCTTTTTTAATTACACATATTTCAGTTTGCACTATCGGACTATTCACGGAGGCGATAGCCATAGGTCCACTCGATGAACTCTATGCGTCCAGCATGGGCATTGAGGGCCACGCCGGCGTAATGGCGGCCGTCGCCGAAGTTATAGTAGGCCCCTACCCTCTCGTAGAAGGGGATGCTCACTTCGTTGGAGGCGATGAGGTTAGGGCCGATGCCCGCCTTGATACTCAAAGGGCCGAAAAAAGCCTCAAATCCTGCCAGGGCACTGACGTAGAGAGGAAAGGCATGGATGTCGCCGGTACGGGCTATCTGGCGGCTGTCCACGTCGTTGTACCAGAAGTCGAGCGTGCCGCCAACGGCGAATGTAGGTGAAAGATAGTGCATGAAGTGGAGCGAAAGGTCGTAGCATGGATAGTAGCCCCGCTGCTCTTCGCGGCGCGACATGACCGTTCCCAGCGAAAGGGCCACGCCGAATTCGCTGGGCGACCAGTGCGGCTCTTCGTCCAGTCTCGCCGGCTTTGCCGTGCGGATCGGGCCGAGCCAGTAGGCCATGCCCACTTGCAGGTAGTTCAGTCCCTGGTTGGGGCGGTAGAGCATGCCGTTGCTGGTGTGCAGCAGGCTGAGATGGAGCATGGAGTGTTCCGTGGCGCGATAGGAGATGGAGAGATCGATAAGGCAGTTGATGAGCGACCCGATGAAGATGTTCAGCGAGTCGCCCGTGAGACTGAAGGGGCGAGTGTAGGCCGAAAGGCCGAGGCCGATGTCGAGGTCCCACTGTCGTCCCAGCGGCCTGCGCAGCAGCCCCACCAGTCCAATCCGGTCGCCAGCCACCCCCCTGGGTATGAATACATAGGAGGCCTTAAGGCCGAAGGAGGGATAGTGACGGTGCACACGCCAGTAGTCTGCGCCGAAACTACGATACCACCAGGCCAGGTCAATGCCGTAGGTGACGGCATTGTAGTGCGAATAACTGCTGTTATTGGTCATCATGTAACTCACCCCGTGCCCCACCTCCCAGTGGCTGCCCCCCTCATTCTGCCCATGCAGCGGGAGGGCTGTGCCGAGAATCAGCAACAAAGCTATGGAGAGGCTGCGCTTCACTGTCGGGCGGTCATCTGGAGGTACTCCTCCTCGTTCACTATGCGTATTCCTAATTTCTCGGCCTTCTTCAGTTTCTCCGGCCCTGTCTTCTCGCCTGCGAGCAGGAAGGATGTCTTGCCGCTGACCGAGCCGCTCACCTTGCCTCCGTGGCGTTCGATGTCGGCTTTCACCTCCTCGCGCGAGAAGTGTGCGAAAGTGCCGCTGACCACGATGGTGAGACCCTCCAGGCTGTCATCGCCCTGTTCCAACTGCACCTGCATCTGCAGGCCGGCCTTGCGGAGCCGCTCCACGATGGAGCGGTGCAGGGGATCGGCGAACCAGTCGTAGACGGCCTTGGCAGTCACCCCTCCCACGTCCTCCACCTGGGCCAGTTCCTCCTCCGATGCAGCCATGAGGGTGTCGATGTCTTTGAAGTATCGGGCCAGCTTCTTGGCGCCCACCTCGCCCACATAGCGGATGCCGAGGGCGAATAGCACGCGCTCGAAAGGCACCTCTTTCGAGGCTTCGAGGGCGGCCATCAGGTTGTCGGCGCCGCGGTCCTGTATGGTGGCGTCGGAACCGAGGCCGACAAGCTGCGCGCGCTGGAGGTCATACAGGTCGGCCACATTCCTGACCAGACCGGCGTTGTAGAGCAGTTCGAGCCTTTCGGGGCCGAGGGTTTCTATGTTCATGGCCTTGCGGCCAACGAAGTGTTCCAGGCGGCCGAGTATCTGAGGGTGGCAGCCGTCGGCGTTGGGGCAGTAGTGTGCGGCCTCTCCGTCGGCGCGCACCAGCGGGGTGCCGCACTCGGGGCAGCGGTCCACATACTGCACTGGCAGGGCGCCGGGCTGCCTCTGGTCCAGGTCCACCCCCACCACCTTGGGGATGATCTCGCCGCCCTTCTCTATAAAGAGGTGGTCGGCGGTACGGATATCGAGGTTTGCGATGAAGTCCGCATTGACGAGGGTGGCGCGGCGCACCGTGGTGCCACCGAGCCATACAGGCGACAGGTTGGCCACCGGAGTCACCTTTCCCGTGCGTCCCACCTGGTAGTCGATGCCCAAGAGGGGGGTGCTGACACGCTCGGCCTTAAACTTGTAGGCGATAGCCCAGCGGGGTGACTTGGCCGTGAGCCCTAAACGGTCCCAAAGCGAGGTCTGGTTCACCTTGATGACGATGCCGTCGGTCCCAAAAGGGAGGTCCCAACGGGCGCGGTCCCAATGGTCGATGAAGGCCTTGATTTCTGTGATGTCCCTACATTCCTTAATATAGGGCTGCACCTTGAATCCCATCTGATCCGCCCACTGCAGGCGGCCGTAGTGGGTGCCGGGCAGCACGATGCCGTCAGGCGCCATCATGAAGTACATGCAGAACATCAACTTCCGCTTGGCGCACTCGGCACTGTCCTGTAGTTTGAGGCTACCACTGGCGGCGTTGCGGGGGTTGGCAAATGGCTCCAGGTTTTCGGATTCGCGCAGGGCGTTCATGGCATTGAAAGCGTCGAAGGGGTATACCACCTCGCCACGAACCTCGAAGTCGTCAGGAAAGTCGCCGCGCAAGCGGAGGGGGATGGTGGGGATGGTCTTGGCGTTGAGCGTGATGTCGTCGCCCACGGTGCCGTTGCCGCGAGTGAGGGCCTGTACCAATTGTCCATAGCGATAGGTGAGGCCGATAGCCACGCCGTCGTATTTCAGTTCGCAGGTATAGGTGAACTCCACTCCGTCGAGCAGCTTGCGTGTGCGGGCCTCGAACTCTTCTATCTCCTCTATCGAGTAGGTGTTGCCGAGCGAGAGCATGGGGAAGCGGTGCTGCACCTGGCGGAAACTCTTGTTCACCTCGCCGCCCACGCGCTTGGTGGGCGAGGTGGGCGAGGCAAACTCCGGGTGGTCGCGCTCGAGGTCCTGCAGTTCACGCAGCATGGCGTCGAACTTCTGGTCGCTTACCAGCGAACGGTCGTTCATGTAGTATTCGTGGTTGAGGCGGTCGATTTCGGCCGCCAGTGCCTCCATGCGCTGGCGCGCTGGCTCGGAGTCTATTGCGCTGAAAAGGTCCATGTTCCGGTGAAGTTGAGGGCCACGGGCCCGGTGAGGAAGATATGGTTGAAAGCCGAATCCGAGGCTTCGAAGTCTACCTTGAAGTCGCCTCCGCGGGTAACGAGGCGGCAATTGCCACTGACCAGGGCGGCGGCGGTCACGCCGGTGCCGCAGGCCCAGGTCTCGTCCTCGACGCCGCGCTCGTATGTGCGCACAGCGAGGCGTCCATCGGGAAGGTCTTCAATGAAGTCCACATTGGTGCCTTCTGGAAATTCCTGCTGGAGATGGCGCAGGCGGCGCCCCTGGCCGACCACGTCGTAGTGTTCCAACCCGGCTACACGCTGCACGTAGTGAGGCGAACCGGTGTCGAGGAACCAACCTTCCAAACAGCGGCGTATGCCGGAAGTGGGGACAGACTGCATGCCGAGGCGGACGATGCCCAGGCGGGCCTGCGGGTCCCAGGTGACGATGTCGGCTTCGTGCGGACCGTCGTAGGCCATGAAACGCAAGCGCGTGCCCAGGCCGAGCACATGGGCGAAGGCGGCGATGCAGCGGCCTCCGTTGCCACACATGGAGCCCGGGCGGCCATCGCTGTTGTAGTAACGCATCTCGAAGTCGTAGCCTGCCGGAGCGGCGTCGAGGGTCATCAGCCCGTCGGCACCCACGCCAAAACGCCGGTGACAGAGGCGCTCTATCTGCGTGGCATCGGCCTGGAAACGTCCGTCGCGGTTGTCAATGACGACGAAATCATTACCGGCTCCATCGAATTTATAGAACATTTGCTCCATCATCAATAGTCAATCTGGGGGAAGAGTTTGCGCATCTCGAGCATAGCAGGGTTGGCCTCGAGCATGGCCTTGAACTTGTTGTCGGGGCTGTAGATGAGTTCCTCCCTGGTGACAAACATCTGATTCACCTTGCAATCCAGCATCCGCATTCCCGTTTTCTCGCGCAAAAACTCCATCACTTCCGTGCGGTGGGGTTTGAATTCGTCGTGGAAAGCCACACTCTGTGCATCCACCTCTATCAGTCCGGGCTTCTCGCCGAGGCGGGGTTTGCCGCCGGCGAGGAGTTCCCGCAGGCCAAGCGTCTGTGCGGCTTCTTCCCAGTAGGTCTCAAGATCGGCCTGTTCCAAGGGTTTCACATCCGACACCAGCCGTGGTTGCACGGCATTCGTCACAGGGGTGGTTTTGATGGAGATGCCGCCCGTGAGCGAGGGGCGGTGGGTGGGCGTGGTGGGTGGGGGCGATGGGGGTGGCGGAGGCACCGTTGGGGCGGGCGGACGGGTATGAGCCGTCTCGGCCACCTCGACGGGTGGCGTGGGAGTGGGGGCCGTGTCTGCCGGGGGGCGTCTTGCTATCTAACTCTCGGGCATCGAGGCGGTGGCCATCTTCATCAGGCACACCTCGACGAAGAGGTTCTTGTTGTTGGCCTCGCGGAAACGGTATTCAAAGTCCGACACCACGTTGAGCCACCGCAGCAGCAATCCCAGGCCGCACTGCTGTGCCTGCTGGCCGTAGCGCTGGCGCAAGGCGTCGCCGCCATCGATGAGGGGGAGGGTCTGGGGGTCGAGGCTGACCATCAGGTTGCGCATGTGCTCGCAGAGGCCGGTGAGGAACTGCTGGCCGCCGAAGCCTTTGGCGAGCACCTCCTGGTAGAGCAGCAGGGCGCCGCTGAGGTTCGCGGCGTGAGCGTGGTCGATAAGGCGGAAGTAGTAGTCCGAATCCAGCACGTTGAGGTTCTCCAGCACCCCGTGGTAGGTCAGGTTGCCCTGGGTGAAGTTCACCAACTGGTCGAAGATCGAGAGCGCATCGCGCAGACCACCCTCGGCCTTGGAGGCTATCACCTCGAGGGCACCCTCCTCGTAATGCACCTGCTCCTGTCCGGCCACATACTTGAGGTGGGCCACGATGTCGGCGCCCTCGATGCGTCTGAAGTCGAACACCTGGCAGCGCGAGAGGATGGTGGGGATGATTTTGTGCTTCTCGGTGGTGGCGAGGATGAACTTGGCGTAGGCGGGCGGCTCCTCGAGCGTCTTGAGGAAGGCGTTGAAAGCGGCCGCGGAGAGCATGTGTACCTCGTCGATGATGTAGACCTTGAAGCGGCCGGTCTGGGGCGGGATATAGACCTGCTTGACCAGTTCGCGCATGTTGTCCACCGAGTTGTTGCTCGCCGCGTCGAGCTCAAAGATATTCATCGAGCCCCCCTCGGCAAACGAGCGACAGTTTTCACACTGGTTGCAGGCTTCACCCTCGGGGGTGCGGTGCTCGCAGTTGATGGTCTTGGCCAGGATGCGTGCGCAGGTGGTCTTGCCCACGCCGCGCGGGCCGCAGAAGAGGAACGCCTGCGGCAGCTGGCCGGTGAGGATCGCGTTTTTGAGGGTGCGCGTGATGTGTTCCTGCCCGACGACGGTGGCAAAGGTCGAGGGACGGTACTTGCGCGCAGATACTATGAATTGGTCCATTTTACTAATATTCAATATACAAAACAAATCACCCTCACGATTTTCCACATGCAAATATACGGTTTTTTTTCAAAACCGGAGCATTTTTTTTGCTTTCGGCACCGCGCGGCACCGCCTGGCGGCCAGCGTGTTGCGGATATCAAAGTTTGCATTCGGTTTGTAAAATTTTTTCCTCCACAGGACAATAAAAAAACGCCTGCCACGTTATTTGAGAGAATTAAGAATTAAGAATTAAGTATTAAGAATTAAGAATTACTCGAAATTCAATCTCCACCCACTTAAACAAACAAACAAAAAAACAAACAATAAATGGCAAAGATAGAACAAGGAATCCTCGGGCCGTTCCGAGGGACGGTGGGCACCGTCATAGGCTACCGCTGGCGCGACCGCTGGTGCATGCGGGCGCGGCCCCGCTTTTACCACGACCGGCGGAGCGACGCCCAGCTGACGCAGCGCTCGCGCTTCAAGGCGATGATCCAGTTCGCCTCGCCGGCCACGCCCCTGCTGCGCATCGGCCTCAAGGCCTGGGCCGACGCCCACGGCCTCACCGAAGGCAACGCCTTCTTGAAACTCAACCACCAGTGGTTTGCCGGAGATTCCGGAAATACCGAAAATACCGAAAATACCGGAAATACCGGAACCGCCGGACATCCCGGAATATCCGGAATATCCGGAAACCCCGGAGTCCCCGAGACCTCCGGAAAATCAGCAAACTACCCTCGCCTGCAGTTCTCCCACGGCACCCTGCCGGGCCTCCCCTCGGCCGAGGCCGAGCGCGTGGACGCGCTGACGGTCCGTGTGCGCTGGGAGCGCGGCCTGGGCCGCGGCGCCGACACGGTGCACCTCTACGCCTACTGCCCCGCCGCCGGCACAGGCCTGGCCATAGCCGCCGCCGAGCGCAGCCGCAAGCACGCCCAATTCATTCTCCCACAGGAGTTTGCCGGCGAAGAGGTCCACTTCTGGGCCTTCGCCGAGGGCGCCTCGGGCGAGGTCTCCCCCACCCTCTACATCCCCTTCGCCGCCGAGGCGGAGGACGACACCCTCGCCCAAGACACGCTCCCGACACCTACCGAAACCACTCCTACCGCAAAGAAGCAAGAACCGCAAAACCAACAGCTTTCACTCTTCGACACCCTCTTTGCCGACAGCGGCGGTGCCCCGCCCCCACCGCTGTGAGCGCACATGAAAATCCCCGGAATCCATGCATCTTAATTAATGCGAATGACAGCGCATTGATTCATGGATAATAGCGAGTCCAATGAGTACAAGCTATCCCATACCACATTGGGATGTGGCGTAGAAATATACGGTGAAATGTCTATCCCTACTCCGTCGGATGAAACGATGTACAATGTGCTGTCATCTTCTAAATCTACGGCCGAGTGCAGGGAGAATGCGTTGTTACAGTTGAGGCATGTCCCCCGCTCGTTGATGAGTATGGCTTGACGGTACCTTGAGAAGTGTAATGACCCCCGAAAGTTGGACAAAAAACTTTCGGGGTTCATTACATTTCTCCACCCCGCAGTTGCAACTCTCCCTCGACTTCGACAGGCCTCCAGATTGTCATTTGCTTTCCCAAACCCCAAACACCTTCAGCCCTGGATTTTTTTAAATAATCCTCCATTTTATCCTTGGATTTTTGAAAAAAAAATCCATTTTAGCATTGGATTTTTGAAAAAAAATCGTATCTTTGCGTCAAATATCAACCCATATGAAATATTATCAAAGGCTTGTAGATGAGTATCTTATCGAATGGAAAAATACTACAAGACGAATGCCATTGCTTGTCCGTGGAGCTCGTCAAGTAGGAAAATCCACCGCAATACGGGAACTGGGTAAAACGTTCAAATACTATGTGGAAATCAATTTGGAGCGTCAACAGTCATTAAAGGCATTGTTTACTGAGGACATTGACGTCAGGAAAACATGTGCAAACCTAAGTGCTGTGCTATCCGTCCCAATTGTGGCAGGTGAAACCCTGTTGTTCATCGACGAGATACAGTCATGCCAAACGGCCATCAGGGCATTGCGCTACTTCAAGGAGGATTTTCCCGAACTGCATGTGATTGCAGCCGGCTCATTGCTTGAGTTTGCCTTGGAGGAACTCCCCTCTTTTGCCGTTGGGCGAATCCGATCTCTGTATATGTATCCGTTTTCGTTCGATGAGTTTGTGAAGGCACAGGGACTCGACCTACAGGTGGAATCAAAGAATGCCGCTTCATCAAAAGAGCCTCTTGTTGCCCCAATACATATCCGTTTGAAAGAGCATTTGCGAAATTTCTATCTGGTAGGTGGCATGCCGGCAGCAGTGGCTGAATGGATTGAAAGCAACGATTTTACAGCAGTAAGACGCATTCATAATGATATTCTCGACACCTATCAGGACGATTTCTCAAAATACAACAAGAGAGTCTCCCCTGTAATCCTCAGGATGGTGCTCATGGCTGTGGCACAACAGTCTGGCTGTAAATTTGTATACGCACAGGTGTCGCATGACATACATTCCTCCAACATCAAGGAAGCATTGTCGCTGCTTTCGTTGGCCGGATTGGCAACGCCCGTCACCTACACCGCCGCCAACGGAGTGCCACTGGGAGCCGAGGAGGACATCAGATATCGAAAATATCTATTCCTCGACACAGGGCTGATGCTCACAATGCAGGGTATTCCAGCTGCCGATATTCTGCTTTCGGACGAGACGGATTTGGTCAACAAAGGCCCCTTGTCAGAAATATTTGCAGGTCTGGAGTTGATGAAGTATGGCGACTGCTTTGTGAAGCCCGCTCTGTACTATTGGCAGCACCAGTCGAAAAACGGCAACGCCGAGGTGGATTACTTGACAACAAGAAACGGATATGTGCTTCCTGTCGAAGTGAAAGCGAACACAAAAGGTAGCATGCAGAGCTTGTATCTCTTTATGCGCAAGCGTCATTTGACAAATGCCGTCCGCACGTCGCTGGAGAACTTCACAAGGTTCGACCATGTGGATTCTCAAGACAATCAATCCGTCAGACGCATTGAGGTGATACCATTATATGCTCTCAAAACACTTAGTTCAATAAAATAGCAAATTTTCCACGCAGAGAGTGGAAAATCCACAGTACAATTTTCGTGGACCCACTATCGCATCATCCTTCAGGAGAGCGACAAAGATACTCGTGATTGGTACGAGCAGGTGACGGCAAACGAGATGTGGAGCACTCGGACTTGCAAAAAGAGTTCTTCCTGCTCAAAACAGCAACAAATAAGCCAGAAAAAAAACGAGTAAGGGGCCGCGGCAAAGCCGCGGCCCCTTACGGAAATTCACGAGTGCAAGTTACTATTTTTCAATCACCACGACTTTCAGCGCCGGCAGCGCGCCCACTCTCACCATGTAGACACCACTGCGCAGACGCTCCATGCCAACACGGCGGCCGGTGATGTCGTAGACGTGCACCTCCATGCCTTCGGTACCCGAGACATGGATGCTTCCGTCGGCATGCCACACATGGATGTCGTCGTTCCCGACCACATCCGTGATGCCCACTTCGGCCTCGAAAGTAGCGATGTAGGTGGCATCGGCCGTAACGGTGACGGTGCGCGGATTGTCCGTATTGCCGTCCTGCCAACTGACGAAGCGGTAGCCCTCGTTGGGGGTGGCGGTGAGGGTGGCGGAATCGCCCATAAGGTAGGTGCCACCGCCCGCGACGGTGCCCATGGCTGGGTCGTTGGCCTCCAGCGTCAGCACGTATTCGTCGTCGCTCCAGGGACCGAATTCGGCGCGGAAGATGTGGTTGGAGGCGACATTGGAATCCGTGTAGACATACCGCAGGGCGCCGGTCGCGGCGTCGTAGCCGTCGAAGATGCTGCCGAGGGGCACTTCGACGTCGTCCACGTAGAAGTGGAGGAGCTTCGGGTTGGCGTAGTCTCCGTAGTGGGGGCTGTCGGGGCGGTAGGAGTCCATCCGGAGCGTGAATGGGTCGCCCCCGGAGACCAATAGTTCACGGTAGTCATCGCACCCCCACGGGCGGGGCGAATGAATCTTGCCGCCGCCATGATTGACGATGGTCATGGCATGGATGGACGGGAGGATGTCCCACTGACCGTAAACAGTGCGGATGGTGTGGCTGGACGAGATGTCGGAAAGGGTGTACATATAAATATAACTGCCACGACCATCAAAACCCATATATATACTGTCGAGCGGGATTTCGATGCCGTCAACATAAAAATGGAGAAGTCGGGGATTGGAGTACTCCTCATATCGCCCGGATTCAGGTCTCAACGAACGCATCACAATATTTACATCCATTCCCTCCTCTGCCTGGAATGGGATTGTATCGGGCATTTGAATAATATTACTCAAATTATATGAAGAGAGTTCATAGTAATCAATATATCCGCCACCTTCGTTTACAACTCCTATGGTATGCAGCGGCGGCAGCTGGGTGGTGTCCACAGGACCGAATACGACGCGGACCACGTGGTCGGAGGTAACAATCTGACGGTAGCTATAGCCGTATACCACGGTGAAGCAATCGAAACTCCGCGAGAGGCTGTCGATGGGAATTTCCACGTCGTCTACATACAGATGGAGAGGTTGTTGGTCTCGATCTATATTTGGATTCCAATACCAAGAATCCGGCCTGATACCCTCAAACTCCACATAAAAATGCAAACCTTCTTCTGCCGTCAAACGAAGAGTATCTCTATCATATAAACTCGACGAGGAAATAAAAATTCCATCGCCATGGCTACATCCACCGTACATGTTGCCATTGCCTTGTTTGATGAATGTAACGGTGTGTGTGGGCCGAGGCGTAGGGTTGATATCCTCCTCCCACTCCCCGAAGACGGCGCGGAAGGTGTGGTCGGAGGTGATGTTGGCGAGGGTGTAGGAATACCAGTAGTAGAAGCCCTCTTCGTCGTAGAACGAGTAGATGCTGTCGAGGGGCACCTCCTGGTTGTCCACATAGAAATGAAGCAACCTGGGGGAGCCATTCGCGACGCCTCTTATCTCGCCATAGAAGAATGCATCGCGCCGCTCCGACGAGAGGCCGACATAGACGGAACTCCCCTCCTGCACCTGAAGCGTCTTGGTGAATGAGCCAACATGGCTGTACGTGGTGTCGACACTTTGCCCGTCAGGCGTGGAGCGGATGAAGGAGAAGTAGCCGCCCCCTTCATTGATGAATGTCATGGTGTGGACCGGGTTGGACTGTGCCCTGCCGTTCACACCGACCAGGCAAAGCGCAGTAAGGAGCATCAATAAGAACTGTGTCTTCTTCATGATTGAGTTTTTTTTGTTTTCCAGCCCCAAGTCTCCAATCGGCCGGTATGTTTGTCTGATACTAAATAAGAAAGGCATGAGACTTATGTGCTCATGTCCGTCTAGTCTGAGGTATCGCCAAACACCTTGTCAGGAACGGGTTGTGGAACAATCTCACGCCTGTGCACAACACACAAGCGAAAGCAAAAACGCTCCGTCCTCCTGATGTGAATTTTTGGCGAAATTTCAGACTCAAGGACAATAAAAGCAATGCTTTTCTTGCAATTACGCTCACATTATGTTCTCTCGTAAGCAAGTGCAAAATTACGACTTTTTTCCCATACCACAAACTTTTTTTTATTCATGTCGACTTTTTTGACGAAGGAACATGCAATCGGGGTTTGCAACATTCCGTAGCAAACCCCGACCGTGGTTGAGAAGCCACCTGACTTCCGTGGGAGGGGGAGAAGTGGGTTCACTGCGTCTTGTCCTCGCTCTGCGCGGGGTTGTAGAAGACGAAGTGGCCGTCGATGACGTCGATGATGATGGTCTGGTTGGACTGCACCTTGCCTTCGAGCAGCTGGCGGGACATCTCGTTGAGTATCTCGCGCTGGATGACGCGCTTCACCGGGCGGGCGCCCATGGCGGGGTCGTAGCCGACCTCGGCCAGGCGGTCGACGGCTTCGTCGGTGGCGGAGATGGTGATATCGTTCTGCTCAAGCATGTGTGCCACCTGGCGGAGCTGTATGCGGACGATGTCGCGTATCTGGCTCTGCGAGAGGGGCTGGAACATGATGATCTCGTCGATACGGTTGAGGAACTCGGGGCGTATGCGCTGTCGGAGCAGCTCCATGACGGCCTCGCGGGTCTCGTCGAGCTCGTAGGGCGTGGGCATGGAGGTGCCGGAGAGTTTCTCGCGGATGATCTCGCTGCCCATGTTGGAGGTCATGATGATGATGGTGTTCTTGAAGTCGCAGGTGCGGCCCTTGTTGTCGGTGAGGCGGCCGTCCTCGAGCACCTGCAGGAGGGTGTTGAAGACGTCGGGGTGGGCCTTCTCAATCTCGTCGAAGAGGACGATGGAGTAGGGCTTGCGGCGGACGGCCTCGGTGAGCTGGCCGCTCTCGTCGTAGCCGACGTATCCCGGAGGTGCCCCGATGAGGCGGGAGACGGAGTGGCGTTCCTGGTACTCGGACATGTCGATGCGGACCATCATGTTCTCGTCGTCGAAGAGCACTTCGGCCAGCGCGCGGGCCAGTTCGGTCTTGCCGACGCCGGTGGTGCCGAGGAAGATGAAGGAGCCGATGGGGCGCCGGCCGTCGGAGAGGCCTGCGCGAGAGCGGCGCACGGCGTTGGCGATGACGGAGATGGCCTCGTCCTGGCCGACGACGCGGCGGTGCAGCTCGTCCTCGAGGTGGAGCAGGCGCTCGCGCTCGGACTGCAGCATGCGGGTAACGGGGATGCCGGTCCACTTGGAGACGACCTCGGCAATCTGCTCGCTGTCGACTTCCTCGTTGATGAGGGCGCCGGAGGCCTGCATCTGCTTGAGCTGCAGTTTGAGGTCCTGCACTTTCTTCTCGGCCTCTTTGATGCGGCCGTAGCGGAGTTCGGCCACGCGGCCGTAGTCGCCGGTGCGCTCGGCCTGTTCGGCTTCGAACTTGAAGCTCTCGATGTTCTTCACTTCGGCCTGGATGGCCTCGACGATGCTCTTCTCGTTCTGCCAGCGGGCCTTCATCTGGTCGCGCTGCTCGCGCAGCCCGCCCAGTTCCTTGTCTATCTGGGCTATCTTGTCCTGGTCGTTCTCGCGCTTGATGGCCTCGCGCTCGATCTCGAGCTGGCGGATGCGGCGCTCGATCTCGTCGAGCTCCTCGGGCACGGAGTCGATCTCGAGGCGGAGCTTGGCGGCGGCCTCGTCGATGAGGTCGATGGCCTTGTCGGGCAGGAAACGGTCGCTGATGTAGCGGTGGCTCAGCTCGGCGGCGGCGATGATGGCCTCGTCCTTGATACGCACACGGTGGTGCACCTCGTAGCGCTCCTTCAGGCCACGGAGGATGGAGATGGTGTCGGGCACCGAGGGCTCGTCGATGAGCACGCTCTGGAAGCGACGCTCGAGGGCCTTGTCTTTCTCGAAGTACTTCTGGTACTCGGCCAGGGTCGTGGCGCCGATGGCACGCAGCTCGCCACGCGCCAGGGCGGGCTTGAGGATGTTGGCGGCGTCCATGGCACCCTCTCCCCCACCCGCTCCGACGAGGGTGTGAATCTCGTCGATGAAGAGGATGATCTCGCCGTCGGCCTCGTTGATTTCGCGGATGACGCTCTTCAGGCGCTCCTCGAACTCGCCCTTGTACTTGGCGCCGGCGATGAGGGCGCCCATGTCGAGGCTGTAGAGGGTCTTGGACTTGAGGTTCTCGGCCACGTCGCCGCTGACGATGCGCTGCGCCAGGCCCTCGGCGATG
>JAGAYN010000023.1 GCA_017940465.1 Bacteroidales bacterium
CGAAGGCATCCTGGCCCAGGCCGCCGAGCGGAGGCAGAAAAGACTGCACCTGTGCCTGCCAGACGGCTGGCAGTCAGCCGATTTGCACCTCTACGGCTTCACCCTCGACCGCCACGGCCGCCCCTCGGCCAGCGCCTACGTGCCCCTCGGCCCCGGGGAGGGGCACAATAAAACCGCCGCCGACACGTTATCCTCACATGAACAACCTCATCCCACCGCTGCAAGCGGGCGACCTGGTCTCCCTGGTGGCGCCGGCCCGCAAGGTGAGCCCCTCCGAGATGGCGCCGGCACGGGCGCTCCTCCAGTCGTGGGGCCTCCGCGTGAGGGAGCCTGACGGCCTCTATGAGGCCGAGGGCCAGCTTGCCGGATCCGACGCGCACCGCGCCGCCCTCCTCCAGCGCGAGCTGGACGACCCCAAGGTGCGGGCCCTCCTCTGCTGCCGCGGAGGCTACGGAACGGTTCGTATCGTCGACCGCCTCGACTTCACGCGTTTCGCGCTGAATCCCAAGTGGATAGTAGGCTACAGCGACGCTACCGTGCTCCACAGCCACCTCCACGCCACCCTCGGCCTGCCCACCCTCCACGCCACCATGCCCATCAACTTCCCCGCCGAGGGCGAGAACGCCGACACGCGCTCGCTCCGCGCTGCCCTCTTCGGGCAGCAGGAGCCCCCCCTGGAATGGCAGCCCACGCCACACGACCGCCCGGGCCGCGCCACAGGCACCCTCGTGGGCGGCAACCTGAGCATACTCTACAGCCTCCTCGGCTCTCGTTCCCAGATAGATACACGCGGCAAGATACTCCTCATCGAGGACCTCGACGAGTACCTCTACCACCTCGACCGCATGATGCAGGCCCTGCGCCGCGCCGGCATGCTGGAGGGGCTCAACGGGCTGATTGTGGGGCACATGAGCGACATGCACGACAACAGCGTCCCCTTCGGGAAAACCGTCCCCGGGATTGTCCTCGACGCCATGGCGGGCACGCGCTGCCCCATCGCCTTCGGCGCACCTGTAGGACACTGTGTCGGAGCCAATTATGCCATCACCCTCGGCCGCTCCGTCACCCTCGAAACCTCTGTTTCAAAAAATAGTTGTATCTTTGCACCCTGAACATGCTGCTGATCCATGTGCCGAAGCTGACCAACCGGCTCGGGTACACGCTCAACGTCGTCTTCCAACGGCTGCTGCGGACCGAGATAGGCATCACCACGGACGAGGAATACTTCCTCGGCCATGAGGGTGCCAAGGTGTGCTATGGTCACAAACGCCTGGGCGACAGCCTTTTCATCAAGAGCCACGCGCTGCTCTTCCAGACCTCGATCGAGGACCAGGAGCCCAGGGCCGAATGCCGCGACGGGCAGTGGATACTGTTCCCCACCTACGGGCGCGACCTGGACTTCGGCTTCGACCTGCTGGCGGCCACGTTCTACCTGATTTCCAGATACGAAGAGTACCTCCCACACCGCGAGGACGCCCACGGCCGCTTCCTGGCCGAGGAGAGCCTGGCCTGGCGGGCGGGATTCCTGGAGGAGCCGGTGGTGGAGCAGTGGGCGCAGATGCTGCGCCGGCGGCTGCAGGAGCGCTATCCCGACCTGCCGCTGGCGGCGCCGGGCTACCGGTTCGTGCAGACGGTGGACATCGACGCGGCGTGG
This sequence comes from Bacteroidales bacterium, assembly GCA_017940465.1. Taxonomy (GTDB): domain Bacteria; phylum Bacteroidota; class Bacteroidia; order Bacteroidales; family P3; genus Colimorpha. Next base: position 1,655 of record JAGAYN010000023.1, read on the forward strand.
TGCTACCTGCACAAGGGCCTCTTCCGCACACTCATGGGACTGGGGCGCGACCTCTTCGTGCGGCGCGACCCGGGCGAGGTGCGGCGCCGCATCAGGGTGCTGCTCCGCCGCGAGGCCGACCCTTACGACACCTGCGACTATATCATTGAAAGCCAGAAACGTGCGCCGGGCTCGCACCTGCTCTTCTTCGTGCTGCTGGCCGACTACGGTCAGTTCGACAAGCCGGCCTCCTACCTCAACCCCCACATGCGGGAACTGGTGCAGCACCTGGACGACTACGCCAAGATGGGCATCCATCCGGGCTACCAGTCGCTGGAGGTGCCGGCGCGTGCCGACGCGGAAATCAAGCGTCTGGAAGCCATCATCCACCGCACCATCGTGCGTGCACGTTTCCATTTCCTCCGCCTCCGCCTGCCCCGTTCCTACCGCATACTGCTGCATGCCGGCATCCGTCACGACTACACCATGGGCTACCCCGACGCGCCGGGCTTCAGAGCGGGCATCAGCGTGCAGTACCCGTTCTACGATCTGGAGCGCGACATGGAGACGGAGCTTACGATACACCCCTTCTGCGTGATGGACACCACGCTGCACGAAAGCCTGGGCCTCAGCGCCCAGGAGGGGCTTCAGCGCTGCCGCAAACTGGTGGAGAGCCTCCGCGCCGTGGGCGGCACCTTCTGCTGCGTGGTGCACAACCAGTACCTCGCCGACCGCCCCGAATGGCACGGCTGGCGCGACGCCTACGGGCAGATGCTGGATATGGCCAAGCCTTAAACAACTGACAATCAGATCCTGATATGATAAATTACAAGGAAAAACTGGCTGCCGTGAAGGCATTCGTCTTCGACTTCGACGGTGTGATGACCAACGGGGACGTGTGGACCCTCGGCGACGGGCAGACCGTGCGCTGCGGCAACATCAAGGACGGCTTCGCCATCCAGTATGCCGTCAAGAAGGGCTACACGGTGGCGGTCATCTCCGGCGCCACCTCGGCCAGCATCGACCACCGCATGCACGCGCTCGGCGTCACGCAATGCTTCACCGGATGCGGCGACAAGGTGCTGACCTACAACCGCTTCCTCCAGGAGAACGGCCTCGCCGACGGGCAGGTGCTCTACATGGGCGACGACCTCCCGGACTACCCCCTCCTGCGACGGGTCGGCGTCAGCGCCTGCCCCGCCGACGCCGCCACAGAGGTGAAGGAGGTGTGCGACTACATATCCCACCACCCAGGCGGCCGTGGATGCGTGCGCGACGTGATAGAACAGACGCTGCGCCTGCACGGCCAATGGTTCCATCAAGACGCTGTGATATGGTGAAAATGAACAGGATAGCGCTCATCGTGGCCCTGCTTCTGCCCGCCCTGCTGCGGGGGCAGAACTACTCGGACAGGGACACCGTCACGGAGTACCCCAACCACGGCACCTACTACCACAACAAATTCGAGGGGCGCAAGACCGCCAGCGGCGAGATCTTCGACCAGAACCTCTTCACCGCCGCCCACTGGAAAATCAAGCTCGGCACCTACGTCATGGTGACCAACCGCAACACAGGCCTGCAGGTGATTGTGAAGGTGAACGACCGCTGCCCCAAGCGCGGCGTGTTCGACATGAGCCACCGCGCCGCCAACAGCATCGGAATCCGTGGTTGCCAGCCCGTTACGGTGCGCATCCTGCCCCCTACGGAGGAGTACATAGCACGCTGGGAGGCCCAGGACGGGCAGTTCGACTCGGTGGAGTCGCGCCTGCGGCCCGGCGGCATCCCGCCCAAGGCGTCGCGCCCCAAAGCCGCCGCCGCCCCCTCCACGTGCGCCGAACAGCCCCTCCCGCCACTGCCTCAACCCCACACCACACACGCCGCTTACAACCTGATGCTCAAGGAGGTGGACACGCATGGGGAGGCATTCGCGCAGATCGGCCTCCTGCCGCAAGCCTACAAGGAGAAGGTGCTCCTCGACACGGCCGGCGGAACGGCCCTGCGCCTCGTCCTCGACGTGCGCCTCTCCAAAGGCCAGGCCGAGGAACTGGGGCGCGCCCTAAAGCATACATTCCCAGACTGCAAAACGATACCCGCAGAGTAAAAAAACAAAAAAATCAAAACTTTTTTTGGCGTATGTAAATAATTATTATTATCTTTGCACAATCATTTCCGCCCCGGAAAAAGCGCGCCGGAAGTGATGAAGGGAATATGTAACACGATAAAACACAGGCCGTTGTGGCGAAACAGAATATAAAGAAAACGGGATATTGGACTCGCAAAATAGCGTCATTTTTGCTATTGGTGGCGGCGTTTTCGCCCGTGGCCAACGCCCAGAACGAGGGACAGTACACCCATTTCATGTACAATCGCCTCAGTTATAACCCCGCCTATGCCGGCAGCTCGGGTGCCATCGCCTTCACCCTCCTGTACAACAACCAGTGGATGGGCCTCGACCTGCAGGCCCCGGCCCCGGGTGTGGACCCGGGAAAGACTCCCGTCAACTACCTCTTCTCCTTCGATATGCCGGTGTCGTTCCTCCATGGCGGCCTCGGCGTTACGCTCAACTCGGAAGCCATCGGCTACCGCAGCAACACCACCGTCAATGTAGACTACGCCTTCCGCATCTATTGGGGCCCCGGAAGCCTCTCTGCCGGCGTGGAAGCCAACCTCTACAACTTCTCCTTCAACAGCTCCAACCTCTACGGCAGCAGCGCCTTCTCCGGCGACCCCACCAACCCCCTCTCCGGCACTCGCGACCCCCTCGTGGACGGTCAGGACGTCTCGCAGTTCATCTTCGACGTATCCACCGGCCTCTACTACCAGGTGCCGGGCCTCTACTACCTCGGCCTCTCGGTGAAAAACCTCTTGGGTTCCAAGATAGACCAGTTGGGCTGGCAGAATGCCCGCACCCTCTACCTCATGGGCGGATACGAATACACCTTCCCCTTCAACCCCTCGCTCAAACTGAAACCCTCCGCCCTGGTCAAGTCGGCGGACTTCTCTGTCTTCCAGGCGGAAGCGGCGGTGCTGGTAGACTACGAGAACGCCTTCTGGGGCGGCTTGGGCTACCGCCTCGGCGATGCCTTCACCTTCCTGGCCGGCCTCAACTGGAAATGGTTCCGTCTGGGCGTGGCCTACGACCTCACCACCTCCAAACTCGGCACCTTCAAGTCCGGCCGCACCTTCGGCACGGCCGAGATCTTCCTCAGCGGAAGCTTCCGCATCGAGGTGCCGCGCCGCAACCCCACCGTGTCGCGCAACACACGCTACCAGCTATAATATAGATTATTCCTATAAAATGAAACAAAAACCGAAAGAATTCGTTTAGTATATAAATAAAACATGGATAATATGAAGAAGTTGCTTTTCATCGTCGCCGCCTCGGCAGCCCTCCTGTGGAGCTGCAAGTCGTCCAACCAGGGCGAGGTAGTGGGAGTCGCAGACCGCCCCTATTTCGAGGACATTGACCTCAAAGGAATGGTGTTCATCAACCAGGGTAACTACACCATGGGAGCCGGTGTGCAGAACGTCACCTACGGCCGCACCCCGCAGCCTCGCAAGATGCAGATCAGCTCATTCTTCATGGATGAGACGGAAATCACCAACAACGAGTACCGCCAGTTTGTGTATGCCGTGCGCGACTCCATCGCCCGCCGCATCCTCGGCGAGGCCGGTGTGGACGGCTTCCTCATCGAAGAGGACAAGTACGGCGAGCCCCTCGACCCGCCCATCCTCAACTACAAGAAGAAAATCGACTATGCCGACGCCGAGATACGCCAGACACTTATCGACGGCGGCTTCTACATCATCGACATCAATCACCGCCGCGTGGTCGACGTGTCGAAGATGAACTATGAATACTACTTCATTGACTATGTGCAGGCTGCCGAGAAAGAGAACGGCGTGCAGGCCAAGAGCGAGCACCGCGGCACCTCCTTCGCCGTGCGCCCCAAGGGCCTCAATAACCGCAACTCGCAGATACAGCGCGAGTATGTCAATATCTACCCCGACACCCTCTGCTGGGTGCACGACTACGCCTACAGCATGAACGAGGACTACGCCCGCAGCTACTTCTCGTCGCCGGCCTACGACAACTACCCCGTCGTCGGCGTCAGCTGGCGTCAGGCCCGCGCCTTCTGCGTGTGGCGTTCCAACATGCTCAACAACTATCTGGAGAGCATCAACTACTCGCAGCTCAACGACTTCCGCCTCCCGACGGAGAGCGAGTGGGAGTTCGCTGCCCGCGGTGGCATACAGGCCCAGAGTTATCCTTGGGGTGGCCCCTATGTGCGTAACCCCAATGGCTGCTTCCTGGCCAACTACGAGCCCCTCAAAGGTGCCTACGACGACGACGGCGGCGTGCGCACCCTCATGGTCGGTCACTATGCCCCCAACGACTATGGCCTCTATGACATGGCTGGCAACGTGAGCGAGTGGTGCCTCGATGCCTTCAATGAGAGCACCTACATCGTGGCCAATGCCATCACCCCCTACTACCACTATGACGCCAAGGACGACGATCCCCTCGCCATGAAGAAGAAAGTAATCCGTGGCGGCAGCTGGAAGGACCAGAAATACTTCATCCAGGTCCAGACCCGCGACTACGAGTTCATGGACACCGCCAAGTGCTACATCGGCTTCCGTTGCGTACAGCCCTACCTCGGACGTATCAAGGGCGACAACCTCCGCACCGCCTCCAACGTGGCTCGCTAAAAGCATCGCATATATAAGAATAACACATTATAAATAATAAGCAAACACAAAAAACAAACGCATCATGAGTTTTATCAACAATCTCGTACGCAGTAAAGGCTACAAGACCTTCATGGCCTACCTCTATGGCTGGGGTGCAGCCGTCGTTATCGTCGGTGCCCTGTTCAAAATCATGCACTGGCCGGGCGCCAATGAAATGCTGATTATAGGTATGGGAACCGAAGGTGTCATCTTCTTCCTCTCGGCATTCGAGCCGCCCCACAAGGAGTGGGACTGGAGCCTTGTCTACCCTGAACTGGCCGGTATGGTCGAAGGCAGTGGCCTGGAAGGCGAGGAGATGGAGTACGACGAGGAGGGCAATCCCATCGCAAAGGCTGCCAACCTCCCTGTGAGCAAAGACCCCCTCACCGCCAAACTGGACAAGATGCTCGAAGAGGCCAACATCACCCCCGAACTGATCGACCGCCTCGGTCAGGGAATGCAGAACCTCGCCGAGAGTGCCAACTCGCTTAACAACATGGCCAACGTCACCGCCGCCACCGACAAGTTCGTGAGCAACCTCGACGGCGTGGCCAGCCAGGCCGGCCGCCTGCTGGAGAGCATGCAGGGCGCCCCCGAGGCCATCTCCACCCTCTCCACCATCTACCAGGAGACCTCCCAGGCCCTCAACGGCGAGGTGTCCTACGTGGAAGAGATGAAGAAGATGTCCGCCAGCCTGAGCAGCATCAACGCCATGTACGAGATGCAAATCAACAACGCCTCCTCGCAGATGACCCTCAACAAGGAGTTCGAGGAGAAGATGGGCACCATGCTGGCCAACTTCTCCAACTCCGCCGAAGGCATCACCAAATACAAGGAACAGGTGGACGCCCTTACCCGCAAGGTTGCCGAGCTGAACAATGTCTACGGCAACATGCTGGCCGCTATGCAGACCAGAATCTGACAAAGGACTGAGTAGTAACTAAATTGGGTAACAAAAAGTAAAACATCAGACTATGGGCGCAAGTAACTGTCCGGAAACCCCGCGACAAAAGATGATTACCATGATGTACCTTGTGTACACCGCTATGCTGGCACTCAACGTCTCGGCAGAAGTCATCAACGGCTTCAAGAGCGTGGGTTCGGCAATGCAGGAGTCCAACAAGAACATCGCTGCCAAGCTCGACGATACCTACACCAACTTCGACCTGGCATTCCAAAACAGCCCCGACAAGGTGCGCGACATGTACAACCGTGCACAGGAGATCAAGCGCCTGTCGGCAGACATCACCAGCTATATAGACAGTGTGGAATTCACCTTCATCGGCAGCAAGGTGGCCACGATGGCGACCATCGACCAGCGCGACGCCGATGGTGGCAAACTCCCTCCGCGCAAGATAGTGCTTCGCGACGACGAGGGCAATGCCCTGATAGACAGCGTGAAACTGGCACTGGACATGAATGGCATCAACTGGCTTACCGACAAGCAGTTGGAGGATAACCACAACCCTGCCAACTTCTTCCTTGGCCAGTCGGGTGTGGTGATGGAGGACAAGGCTGCCTTCCAGATTAAACAGAAGATTATCAACTTCAAACAACGTGTGAACGAGGCCCTCGGCGAGGATTCCAGCCACGTCAAGATGGGCCTTGACATGTCCGATGGATACGACAAGGACGGCAAGTCGGTATCGTGGGAACTGCTCAACTTCAACGAGGTGATTACCGGCGCTGCCTTGGTGACCCTCACCCGGTTGAAGGCCGAGACCATGAATGCCGAGTTCGACGCTGTCAATATGCTCTACAAGAAGGTGAGCAAGGGCGACATGTCGTTCGACCAGATTGCGATGATTACGCGGCCCACCAAGGGCACATATATCATCCAGGGCGGCACCTACGAAGCCAAGATCAACGTCGGTGCCTACGACTCGCGCCAGAAGTTCACCGCCACCGTCAATGGTCAGCAGTTGACCAGCGGTGACAGCGGCTCGGTGGTATACCGCACCACTTGTAACAGCCTCGGCCCGCAGCGCGTTACGGGTGTGGCCTACGTCACCTCGCCCGACGGCGGTACCAAGGAGTATCCCATCAACGACGTCTACTACGTGGCCAAGCCTGCCGGCGTGGTGCGTCTGGACGGTCTGCAGGTGGTCTATGCCGGTCTTGACAACCCGATTACCATCTCCGCCGCCGGTATCGACACGCGCAACCTTTCCGCTTCGGTGGATGGCGGCCAAGCCTCCATCACGCGTGGCGAAGGTGAGGGCAGTTATATCATCAAGCCCGCTCCGGGTTCCAAGGCTCTCAATATCAATGTGGACGCCACCATCGACCGCCGCACCACCCGCGTGGGTTCGCAGCGTGTGATAGTGAAGGACATCCCGCCACCCATCCTGAAAATCAACGGTATCGAGACGGGTGGAAAGATTTCCAAGAAGGACATTGCCGACGGCACGGTGGTCATACCCTCCAAAGACCCCAACTTCCTGCTTAAGATTGACAACCGCATGATCCGCATTGTGAAGATGGTGGTGTCGGTCGGAGCGAAGGAGGAGCCTGTGCAGGGACCGCGCTTCAACGAGCAGGCCGCCTCCATAGTGCGCAAGGCCAACCGCGGCGACAAACTGGTCATCAGCGCCGAGGTGATGATGCCCGATGGCAAGGCCAAACCTGTAATTTACACCGCAACACTTAAATAATAGAGATATGAAAAAGGTCCTGTTTTCCGTGCTTGCTCTTGCAGCCTACTGCACGACCGTCAGTGCCCAGAGCATCATCGATGCCAATGACCAGCGCAACCCGAGGGATTTCTACCAGAAGGGTCTGATTGTGGGCAAGAAAGCCATGCCTTATCCCGCCGTCAGGGAGAGCGATGTCATTTGGGAGTGCCTCATCTGGAGGGACATAGACTTGAACGAGAAGTTCAATCAGTTCTTCTATTTCCCTGTGGACGATGAGAAAGACACGCAGGGGCGCGTCAATCTGGTGAACCTTATCGTGAAGGCAGTCGCCGCGGGTGAGATTCCCGCCTATGAGGACGACGACTTCGTGAAGGAATATGACGCCGCCGAGGCCATGCGCCAGCTTATCGGCGACCCGCGCGTGGTGGAGCAGGAAGCCACTGACAGCGACGGCAACGTCATGTACGACGACGACGGCGAGGCCATCATGGAGCGCAAAGAGGTGGCACGCAGCTTCGCCAAGGAATCGGCCAAGAAGCTGCACATCCTGGAGAAGTGGTACATCGACAAGCAGGACACCCGCCAGAAGGTACGCATTGTGGGCCTCGCCTTCGAGTACCTGAAGGAGAATATAGCCGGCGAAGAGGTGCAGACCTCCTCCTTCTGGATTCCGATAGACGACATGCGCGTGCGCCAAGTGCTCATCAATGCCAACGCCTACGACGAGAACAACGACGTTGCCGTGCACACCTATGACGATGTCTTCATCCAGCGCTACTTCGACAGTTACATTGTCCGTGAGTCCAATGTACAGAACCGTCGTCTGTCCGATTACCTGACCGGCGAGGATGCCATCCTCAAGTCGCAGATGATTGAGGACTATATTTTCGACCTTGAATCCGACATGTGGGAGTACTGAATGCTCCCGTGCAACTTAGTGAAAAGAGTTAAGAGCCTCGACTCTTAACTCTTTTTTTCGATGAAGCGCTGCCTGTTCATAGCACTGTTCCCGCTCCTTTCCTCCGTGGCGTTCGCCCAGGAGGGGGTGCGCAACGCCGGCGATTTCCACGCCAACCAGACCCTCGGCCACCAGCGCCCCATGCCGATGCCTTTCCTCCGCTATGAGGACATCGTATGGAGCACTGACCTGTGGAAGACCATCGACCTGGGCGAGCTTTTCAACCAATTCTTCTATTTCCCTGACGACGAGGAGCATTCCTACGGCAAGAAGAACTTTGCCCTCATGATCTGGGAGGCCATCGTGGCGGGCGAGATTCCGATTTACGACGACGAATTCCTCTCCGTGCCGCTCGACAACGAGGCCTTTGTGCGCCGCTACACCAAGGCGGACACCATGCTTCTGGAGATAGGCTACGACGAAGACGACAACGAACTCTACGAGACGGTCATCCTGCCTCGCTATTTCGACCCCTCCGAGGTGAAGCAGTACCAGCTCTTCGAGACCTGGTTCGTCGGCCGCCAGGACGCCCGTCAGGACTCGCGCCGCATCTCGCTGGCGCCCGTCAAGGACATCTATCGCGACATCGGCCGCGGGCAGGAGGTCTACATGGGCCGCCATCCCATCTTCTGGATCCCGATGCAGCACCCTGCCGTGCGGGCCCTTATGGCGCGCCACACGGCCTATGTAGACCACGGCAACGTGGTACGTCAGCCCTCGTGGGACTGGATATTCCTCAACCAGCACTACAACGCCTTCGTCACCCGCGAGTCGAATCGCCACCACCGCGCCATCTCCGACTACCTCACCGGCAACGACGCCCTCATCGAAGCCTCCCTCATCGAAGAGAAAGTTTTCGAGATCGAGGACGCCATGTGGGAGCATTAGTCCCTCCTTTTCCCCCTTCGTTCCACCCCCTTGCCCCCTCCTTCCGAGGGGGACTTCCGGCATTGTCCTTGTTGATTCGGAGTAAGGAAGAAGAGGGGAAGAAGTGGGTGCCTCTTACATGTTGATATACAGCGGAGTAGAAACGGACGAAAATAGCCCGTTTTCCGGAATCTGAACGAAAAAATTACAGGTTTTTGATGGGGAGGAATCGACCTATTCCGCGAGGCGGTTGGCGGCATAGTTGCGCCAGCGGTCGAGGCACTGCGTCATGTCCTCCGGCAGGGGGCTTTCAAAGTGCATCTGCTGCCCCGAGGAGGGGTGCTCGAAGCCCAGCACCCGGGCGTGGAGGGCCTGGCGTGGCAGCACGGCAAAGCAGTTCTCCACAAACTGGCGGTACTTGGAGAAGGTGGTGCCTTTCAGTATGGCGTCGCCCCCGTAGGCAGCGTCGCTGAAGAGGGGGTGCCCGATGTGGCGCATGTGGGCGCGGATCTGATGGGTGCGTCCGGTCTCGAGGATGCATTCCACCAGCGTCACGTAGCCGAAGCGTTCCAGTACCCGCCAGTGGGTGACGGCGTGCTTTCCGCGCTGCATTTCGTCGGGGAGCCCTTCCTCGTGTGGGTAGACGCACATGACGCGGCGGTCCTGTGGCGAGCGTCCCAGGTTGCCGGTGACGGTGCCGCTGTCCTCCTCGAAGTCGCCCCACACCAGGGCGGTGTACTTACGTTCGATGGTGTGGTAGAAGAATTGGCGCGCCAGCGACGCCTGCGCCTCCTCGTTTTTGGCCACCAGCATCAAGCCGGTGGTGTCCTTGTCGATGCGGTGGACCAGGTAGGGGGTGGGCGTGGTGCCGTCGGGGCGGCGTTTGTCCTGCAGGTAGTGGAGCAGGCCGTTCAGGAGGGTGCCGGTGTAGTTGCCCACGCCTGGGTGCACCACCAGGCCGGCGGGCTTCTCGATGACCATCACGTCGTCGTCCTCGTACACGATGTCGAGCGGGATGGGTTCGGGCAGCAGTTCGAAATCGTGCGGCGGTTCGGGCAGCAGCACGCTTATGACGTCCAGGGGCTTCACGCGGTAGTTCGACTTCACCACGCTGTCGTTCACCCTGACGCATCCCGCCTTCGCCGCCGCCTGCACCTTGTTGCGCGAGATGCCCTCCAGGCGCATCTGGAGGTACTTGTCGATGCGCATCATCTCCTGTCCGCGGTCGACGGTGATGCGGTGGTGTTCGTACAGCTCCTGTTGTTCTTCGGGCTCCTCTGTCATGGTCTATCGGGTGATGATGATCTTGTGGGTTGAAGGTGGGGTGTTGCCTTGCGGCACGATGCGCAGCAGGTAGAGCCCTGCCGGCAGGTGGGCCACGGAGAGGGTCCCGGTGCCGCGTTGCGCCAGACAGAGGCGGCCGGTATAGTCATACAACTCCAGTCGGCTGCCGTCGTCAATGCCGTCGATGTGCAGGCGGTCTGCCGCCGGGTTGGGGAAGATGCGTGGCGACGGCTGCCGGGGGGTGCCTGCGGAGAGGGTGGCGGATGTGCCGAAGCAGGGGCGCATCATCAGCGAGCCGCTGAGGATGCTTTGCTCCCAGGCCGAGCCCGTCAGGAACCGGATGCGGTCCGAGGTGTTGTGGCTGCGGTCAAAGCCGAGGTTGATATAGGTGTTGCTCTCCTGCCTGAAGCCGACGAAGATGCTTCCGTCCACGATGACAGGGGCCTCCAATGGGTAGCGGTGGAAGCGGTCCAGGCCCTCGAACCCGGGCTGGCGACGCTCGGAATCCTGGTAGAGGATTGTCCCCGGGCGGCCGTCGTCGGTCTGCCACACCGTGATGAGGAACGGCACTTGTGCGTTCTGCCCGTCAAGGGTGCGGTTGAAGTACAGGTCAAGGGCCGTCAGCGTGTCCTCGGTGTTGAGGTCGAACCGGTAGGCGAGGCTGATGGTGCTTGAGGTCGAGGTGATGCCGTAGCCGTTCTCGGCTGTGCCGTCATCGTATGCGTAGTAGTTGGAGAACACCTGCCGGAAGGTGGCTGTGTCGTTGCAGGGGTGCTGGTCGGCGGCGCTGCCTTCCTGCACGGTGTGGACGATGTGGTAGGAACAGGTGTCGTTGCTTTCGGGGAATGCCCATCCGGTGGCGGGTGTGGCGTGGGCCGGTGCGGTCTGGTAGGTGCCCGAGGGCAGGAACGGGGGGGCGTTCTCGTAGCCTCCGTCGTAGGTGTACAGCACGCGGTCTTGGTTGTCGAGCACGGTATAGGCGTAGCGTGTGGCGAGGTCGGAGGGGTAGAGGTTGGTGATGGCCATGGCGATGGATGGTGCCATGTCGGCTGTGCGGTACTGGCGGGCGGGCATGGCCCTGTAGTGGGTCAGCATGGAGGGTGCCGGCGCGGCAAAGGCGATGTCGCGGAATGCAGGGCCGGAGACCGAGCTGCGGTCGCGGTCCAGGTAGACATAGTCCAGGTGCCAGTAGTCGCAGTTCCCTGTCAGGCCGGGTTTGGTGGCGGGGGTGAGGCTGCAGTAGTTGCGGAAGCGGAAGCGGAAGGTGCTGTCGAGGTAGCCGGCGTCGGCGATGGGGATGGCTGTGTACTGCCAGTCGCGTCCGGTCAGTGCCACGAGGGAGTCCACGCTGATGCCGCCGCGGCTCCACACGGTGTGCCAGGTGCCATCGGCCGCATGGTAGAGGTCCACGAAGAGAGAGTCCTGCGCGTCGGGGGCCATGCCTGTGCGTTCCCACAGGTTGCCTTGTCCGCCGCCGGGCAGGTAGTAGAAGCTGAGCACCAGCGAGTCGGCCGGTTGCAGGCCGTCCAGCCGGATGGGTTGCGAGGTGAGGGTGTCGGCGGGGAACAGCGAGGTGGAGGCCGAGGGGTAGAGGTTCCCTGTGGCGTCCAGGGCATCGAGGGTGGCCACGCCGTTTGTCGGCGGGAAGATGCCGCTGCCGTCGTACAGGACAACCCCTTGCGGCTGCCACAGGTTCGGGGTGGGGGATGGGGCGGGGCGGGAGAAGTCGTCGAAGAAGGGTAGCGCCACGGCCGTGCCGGGGCTCTTGCTGCGCGGTGCCTGCCGCGGGGCGCTCTGCAGCGGAAGCAGCACCTCCTGCGCCCCGACGGCGAGGGGGAGCAGCATCAGCAGCAGTCCTATGTGCCTCTTTACCATGCCCAATCGGAGTTGTCTTCTATCATCTCAGGCGATGGGCGCCCGTCGTTGATGGCGTTGGGGTCGATGATTTTGCTGGAGTCCACCTTGAAGGTGTTCACCATTCGGTTGATATCCTCGGCGTTGGCGTCGGTGTACCAGAGTTCCACGTCGGTGCCGTAGGGGTATTTGGTGACGCCTGTGTAGTCGGGTTCCTGGCGGTAGACCACGGCGGTGGCCTTGTTCTTCACTCCGCTGAAGTGCTCTTTCCCGATGTTGAGCGAGGCCGAGAGTATGTCGCGTCGGGCCTTGTCGGAGGTCTTGCCTATGACGAAGGGGACGGTGTTGGCGCCGGTGCCGTCGCCGAGGCCCACGACGAGGTCGATGACCGACCCCGAGGCTATGGGCTGTCCGGCGTAGAGGGTCTTCCCTTTGCAGGTCTGGTTCACGACGCTGTTCTTGTAGGGGTCCTCGACGAATTTGAGGCGGCCGCCGATGAGGCCGATGCTGTATATCTCCGATATGGCCTGGCGCACGGAGAGGCCGGCCAGTTCGGGCAGCACGGCGTCGTCGGCGTTGTAGGCGGTGATGCTTACGTACACCTTGCGGCCCTTCTTCACCATCGACCCAGCCTTGGGGTCCTGGTTGAGGATGATGCCGCCTTCGGTGCCGTGGCGGTAGACCGAGTCGGTCACCACGTAGGAGAGGCCGATGGGGTTGTCCGCCGTCACTGCGTCGAGGTGTTCCCCCACCACGTTGGCCAGTTCGTATTCCTGCCCCTGGCGGGCATAGATGCGTATGAAGAAGAATACCAGCACCATGATGACTGCCGATATGCCTATCATGAGGAGCACGTGCAGTGCCCACGGGTGTTTCTTGAAGAAGTTCTCTTTTGCCATAAACGGGATGTTCTTTGATGCTTAGTCGGTCAGTCTGCCCAGCAGTGTGGCGGCGGTGCAGGTTTCCACCAGCACCTTGCGGTAGGTGCCGGGCCGGGCGTCCTGACGGTCGAAGACGATGACTTTGTTCTGGCTGTTGCGGCCGAAGAGGCGCTCTTTGCTGCGGTGGCTTTCGCCTTCGACCAGCACCTCGTATTCGCGGCCGATTTCCTGCTGGTTGTTTTCGAGGGCTATCTGGCCTTGCAGGGCGATGATTTCGTTCAGGCGGCGCGTCTTCTCCTGGTCGGCGATGTCGTCGGGCAGGTGCTTCCAGGCATAGGTGCCTTCGCGGAGGGAGTATTTGAACATGTAGGCGTAGTCGTAGCGCACGTGTCGGAAGAGGTCGAGCGTGGCCTGGTGGTCCTCTTCGGTCTCGGTGGAGAAGCCGGCGATGACGTCGGTGGTGATGGAGCAGTCGGGCAGGTGGCGGCGTATGGCCTCGATGCGGTCGAGGTACCATTCCACCGTGTAGCGACGGTTCATCAGTTTGAGCATGCGGTTGCTTCCGCTTTGGACGGGCAGGTGGATGCAGCGGCAGATGTTGGGATGGCTGGCCATGACTTCCAGGAGCCTGTCGCTGAGGTCCTTGGGGTGCGAGGTGGCGAAGCGCACACGCAGCGCGGGGTCGATGGCGGCCACGGCGTCCATCAGCTCGGGGAAGTCGGTGTGGTCGCACTGGTAGGAGTTCACGTTCTGCCCCAGGAGGGTCACTTCGCGATAGCCTCTGTCGAACAGATGGCGGGCTTCCTCGACGATGGTCTTGGGGTCGCGGCTGCGTTCGCGTCCGCGGGTGTAGGGCACGACGCAGTAGGCGCAGTAGTTCTGGCATCCGCGCATGATGCTGATATAGGCGGAGATACCGTTGGAAGCCAGGCGCACGGGTTCGATGTCGGCATAGGTCTCGGTGGTGCTGAGTTCCACCTCGGAGGCTTTCTGGCCGTGGCGCACCTGCTGCAGGATGTCGGGCAGGCGGCGGTAGGCGTCGGGGCCGCACACGAAGGAGATGTTGTCCTCCTCCTCCATGAGGCGGCTCTGCAGCCGTTCGGCCATGCAGCCGAGGATGCCGATGCGCAGGTTGTGGCGCCGCTGCTGTGCGGCCCGCAGTTCGCGCACGCGGTGGCGCACGCGCTGCTCGGCGTTGTCGCGGATGGCGCAGGTGTTGATCAGCACGAAGCCAGCCTCGTCCAGGGTCGGGGCCAGGCTGTAGCCTGCCTGCGCGAGGATGGAGCCCACCACCTCGCTGTCGGCGAAGTTCATCTGGCAGCCGTAGGTCTCTATGTATATTTTCTCTGTCAAGACGGTAGGGTTGGGGTCCGGTGTGGGCCTATTCGTCCCAGATCATGTAGTCTGTGCTGTCGCGGGTGAGCACGCCGGAGATGTTCCAGATGCGGGTGTCGATGCCGGCGTCGCTCCACTGGCTTCCGTTCACGTTGATGGAGTAGCCGTAGCCGCCTTCGATGGTCATGGAGGTGTCGTTGAGGTCGAGTATCTTGAACTGGAACTTCCACACGCGGTTGCTGTCCTCGCGCATGGCGGTGATCTGGTTGCCGTTGGGTGTCCAGCGCATCACCGGCACGCTGTCCACGGTGATGGTGGGCGAGGGTTTGGTCTTGAGCGTCATCGTGCGGCCGCTCCAGAGCGAGGCGCTGTCCTCGGGGAAATTCCACTTGCCGAGCATCAGCATCTCCGGCACCGACAGCGGGTCGGGCTCCTCGTCGCGGTTGCAGCTGATGGCTGTCATCGTCAGCACGACCACGGCGGTCAGCATCAGGATTCGCATTGATTTCATATCGTTTGTGCTTTAGTTTTGTATTCCAAATAAAATGCAAAGATACGACTTTTTTTTCAACCGTGCGGATTTTTTCGCCCGTGGACGGCATTTTTTTTGTAATTTTGCATTCTGTAAACAACCCGGTAACGATGGAAAAACAGCAGATTGTCTACGGATTACGCCCTGTCATTGAGGCTATTGAGAGCGGACGCCAGCTGGACCGCGTCCTGATGCAGAACGGCTTGTCGGGCCCGCTGGCGGGCGAACTCAAAAGCCGCATCCGCGAGTATGGAATCCCCTTTCAGTATGTCCCGGTGGAGAAATTGGCCCGCCTCGCCCAAGGCAACCACCAGGGGGTGGTGGCCCTGGTGGCGGCGGTGGCCTACAGGGACTTTGTCTTCGTGGTGGAAGAGATTGTGGGTCAGGGGCGTGCGCCCTTTGTCCTGCTGCTCGACCGCATCACCGACGTGCGCAACATGGGCGCCATAGCGCGCACGGCCGAGTGTGCCGGCGTGGACGCCCTGGTGGTCCCCGACCACGGCAGCGCCGCCATCAACACCGATGCCCTCAAGACCTCGTCCGGCGCCCTGCTCCGCCTCCCCCTCTGCCGTGAGGGCAACCTCAAGACCGTGGTCAACCTGGCCAAACAATATGGTATGCAGGTGGTTGCGGCCACCGAGAAGGGTGCTGTCCACTATCGGGAGGTCGACTTCCGCAAGCCCACCCTCCTCATCATGGGCAACGAGGAGACGGGAATCAGCAACGAGTTGCTCAAGATGAGCGACTTGCGTGCCAAGTTGCCCATCGTGGGGCAGGTCCAGTCCCTCAACGTCGGCGTGGCGGCCGGCATCTTCATCTACGAGGCCCTCGAGCAGCGCCTCTAACCCCCCGAGACACCCCCTCCATCCCCTCTCTTTCCGACCGTTCTCCCAGAGGGGTCGGATTATACCCGTAGCGGGGAAGAAGAGGGGAAGAAGAGGATGCCTTCAAGATGCTGATTATCAGCGCATCCGGATCGGGCCAAAATCGGCCTCCGGAGCCCTTTTTTTCAAAAAATTGCGCAGTTATTGCAGGGCGTTGTCTGTCAGGTAGATAGGCGCGTTTTTAACTCTTTTTAAACTTTTTTATGAAAAAGGGTGTCCCCATGTCGGAAAATCTTCGTACATTTGCCTTTGGATTGTACCCCCCGACAAAAGGAGGAGTATGCCCGTAAGTGTACGTATAACGAATTGATGTCGAATAAAATACAAGTTTAATAATATGAAACTCAAAACTACCTTCGCGAGTGTCATTTTCATGATTTGCGCCGTTGTGTCGCAGGCACAGATATCGCAGCGCTACTATCAAGGCTTCGAGGCCGGCGAGGCAGCCAACTATGTGGCGATACCGGCGGCGGCGGCCACGACGACGACCACGTTCTACAAGAGCGGGTCGCAGGGATTGAAGCTCGCGCAGTCGACGACGGAGGACGTCGTCCTGGTGCTGGACACCATCGACCTCACCGACAATGCCTCGCTGACCTACATCACGCTCCAGTTCGACAACATCTGCAGGGTGTGGTCCAACGGCGGTGGCAACCACATGATGGGTACCGTCTCCTATCGCTGGGTCCACGAGACCAACTGGATCAACGCCACTCCTCAGCAATACAATGCCACCGAGGCTGAGGAGTCTTCGTATTTCACCAACTACCTCGCCTTCTTCAACATGACGTATAACTCGTGGTTCGCCACGCCGTACAACAACTACAACAACGGCATGTGGCGCAGCGAGCGCTTCGATTTCAACGCCATTGCCACCCCCGCCGTGCCCGTGGCCCAGCGCAAGCTGCTCATCCGCTTCGTGCTGCGCAGGAAGACCACCCCCGTCACGGCCGACGCCCCCCTCGGCGAATGGTACTTCGACAACATCAAGGTTACCGCCAGCAACAGCGCCATGACGGCCCCGAGAATCAGCATGGTGGAGTATCCCGACGGCATCAACCACCCCATCAGCCGTGGCACCCGCATCATGCTCGATGCCAGCACCACTGTGCAGCAGGGCATCGACCCCGACTCGGCGTATATCGCCTACCGCGTCGCCGACCGCCCGGGCATCAACAAGGTCCCCATGACCGCCGTGGCCGGCGCCACCAACCGCTACGTGGGCTACATCCCTTTCGAGGGCTACGACACGGCGATGTACTTCTACTGCAACGTGTGCGACGCCACCACCAACGCCAACCGCGTCACCTTTCCCAAGGCCGACAACTCGTGGATAGAGTACCGCAGTGTGCGTGGCAAGGAGGTGCCGATACCCGTCACCTCCGACCTCAACGGCACGTACAATATCAACAACCTGCCCTTCCCCGCCCAAGGGGCACACAAGAGCGAGTGGGTGCTCGACTCGACCCTGCTGACCAACGCCGGATATGGCCCTGGCGCGGTGACGGCACTCACCTTCACCTTCAACTCCTCCGCAGCCATCGTCCCCAAGGACCGCGTCCAGATACGCATGGCCAACGTGCCCACCGACTACACACGCGACACCAACTCCACGAGGTACTTCTACTCGTCGTATATGCGCACCGTCTACGACGGGGCGCTCAATGTGCCGGCGGCTAACGAAGGCACCCCGCTGACCATCACCCTGCAGGACACGTTCTACTATGCAGGTAAGGATATCCTCTTCCAGTTCACCTCCTACGGCCAGGGCAACACCCTGGCGGCCACGGTCAAGGCACTGCCCACAGCCGCCGGCAAGCCCACTATTTACCACACGCAGTCCTCGGCCGAGAACTACAACCCCTTCACCGGTGGCGCGGGCGACTACTTCAACGAGGCTTACAATGCCTCCAACCGCCGCCCCTCGGTGAAGCTGAATGCCCGCGCCAACTTGCCGTTGCTCTATGACTTGGGCATCAGCGAGCTGGTGGATCCCAGCTACACCACCGCCATGGTCAGCCGCCCGGGCAGCATCACCGTCAAGCTGAAGAACTACGGTGCCTTTGCCGTCAATGCCGTGCGCATCAGCTATAGCATTGACGACAGCATCCCGGGCTACTACGACTGGTCGGGCAACCTGGCCGCCGATGCCGAGCAGACGGTGGTCATTGCCTCCAACAGCATCTCCATCCCCGCCGGTTATCACACGCTGCGCGTATGGGTGGAGGACACCGTCTCCGTAGGCTCCGCCCGCTATCGCGACCACGAGCCGCTCAACGACACCGCCTTCTCGCAGTTCATCGTCTGCGACGGTCCCTTGAGCGGGGTACGCTATATCGGCGGCAGCACGCCCGATTACAACGACATTGACGAGTTCCTCTTCTCCCTGAGCCGCTGCGGTGTCAGCGACAGCCTCGTGGTGAAGGTGGCTCCAGGCTACTATCCCCCCTTTACGGTGCCTGCCTATAACGGTGCGTCGGCTGCGAACTATGTGGTCTTCGAGCCTATATCCGACAGCGTGTTCATCTATGCGGACAACACAACGAACTCCCCGAGCATCGTCAATCTGGAACAGACGGCCTACATACGCTTCCGCAATTTCAACTTTGTCCGTAACGAGGGCCCCCTCACCGACATGGTCACCATGGCGCTCACCAGCATCCAGTGCCGCTTCGAGGGTTGCACCTTCGAGGACAGAATGGTGAATCCCCCCGCCGCCTACATGATTGCCTCCATGATCAACTCGGGCTTTGCCTATAACCTCATCGTGGACAAGTGCACGTTCATCGGCGGACGTATCGGTGTGGACCTGAGGGGCCAGGCTCCCGACATCACCTCGCATGACAACAGTGTCACCCGCAGCCTCTTCCGCAACCAGAACGTGAGTGCCATCAGCGTCCAGAACCAGACCAACGTGGTGGTGGACAGCAACGAGATGTACGACATCATGGGCAACTCCTCCTATGCCCTGATGATCAGCGAGTGCGACGGTCAGTCCAGATTCACCCGCAACAAGATCTACACCTCCCACGGTGCCGGCGGCATTGGTGTGAGCAACGTCACCGGCACATCGTCCAACCATATCCTTGTGGCAAACAACATGATTGTGGGCGAGGACAATGGCCAGGCCAACTTGATGCGCTCGCCGCTCAATGTCATTCAGGCAGCATGGACCGACGTGGTCTACAACTCGGTCAAGATGACTGCCCCCACGCGCAACAATACGGCCGCGGCCATCCTGGGCGGCGGAGCGTTGATCGACGTCCGTTTTGTGAACAATGTCATGGTGACACTGGACAATATGAACTATGCGTTCAACTATTCTCCCAGCACGGTCTCCAATGTAACCATTGGCCACAACGTGTACTACAGCCGCGGCACGGTCCTCAACCGCATGTCGGGTACCGCCTATGCCGACCTGACGGCCTGGACCACCGCCTACCCAACGGATAATGCATCGGTGGAGGTCAACCCAAACTTTTTGAATGGTTCGCAGGTAGACCTCCGTACCTACAACCGTCTTGTCAAGGGGGTGGGAACGCCGATCGCCCAGGTGACCGAGGATATGTTCGGCACCGCCCGCAACGCCACGGCTCCGTGCCCTGGTGCTTTCGAGTTCGTAGCCCTCTTCTATGACTTTGAGCCCGAGGCCCTCATCTCGCCGGAGCTCTCCACCTGCTACATGCCGGAGAACGCCGAACTGGTGGTCCGCTTGCGCAACAGCGGTGTCAATGCCTACAACAGCACGGTCGGTGGCCTCACGCTGCACTACCAGGTCGACAACAATGCACCGCAGCAGGTGGCCATCAACCAGACCATCCCCTCCGATGACACCGTCACCATCCATACAGGTGCCATGCTGCAGCTGCCGCCAAACGGCATGCTGGACGCCACGTACAACCTGAAAATGTGGCTCACTTTCGCTCCCACCTCTGGCGACAACGACCCCAATCAGACCAACGATTCGAATGCCTTCGTGATTGTCAGCAAATATCACCCAGCTTCGCCAAACGATGATGTGGATAGTGCTGACTATGCGGATATTGTCACCCTCGCACCGACGCTGGGTATCGACACATGGGCTGTGTCTGACAATGCCGCCGCACCACACAGGCAGTCGCAGATTTATTGGTATGCCGACTCTACCAGTTCCACTCCCATCCACAAGGGTTCCACCTTTACCACCGACACGCTGCGTCAGGATACGGCTTTCTACATCCGTCAGCGTCGCGAATTGCCCATTGTGAGGTTTACTCAATTTGAGATTGGCCATGCCGCTGCCAACGTCGGTGTCACCCCTGACCTGCCCAGTTGGGTGTCGAGTAATCGCAAGATAGCCCTCCAGCTTACCAATATCGGTGACGCCACAGCCTATCTGCAGGGCGACACGCTGATGACCCTCACCCCGGTTTCGGGTAATAATAATAAGATATATGTCTTCGGTGATGTCAGCATTGAGCCGGGCCAATCGCTGCTGGTTCAGATGGGCAGTGGCAACGGTACCAATCTCCCGCTGATGGTGTCAACCAACAATATCAACTTTAACATCAACAGTGCCAACAACGCCAATCTGGCTTTTGTGCTGAAGAGGAACGGGTCCATAGAGGATGTGGTGGCCCTCAACACCGCCCCGACTGCCACTTATCCTACCAACCAGACTGTTACATGGTCGTCCATGAACATTCCCTCCTACATCTGGAGCGGTGCCGGTGTCAATATCGGCTATAATGTGTCGGCGGGTATTGTCAGGACGGCGTTCAACGGCAATGCTTCCGACTGGCGTATTGCCACCGCGGGATCGCCAATGTTCATTGCCTCTACCGACACCTCGTGGATACGCTATGAGGATAACAGCTGCGATGGAGGCTTCGGAAAGATATCCGTGGTCCTTCGCAATCCGCCGATGGCAGACCTGGCTGTTGATGTGCCAGTGCTTCCCGAATCGGGCTGCGGCCTGGGCGATGAGGATATCACGGTCACGGTGCATAACTATGGTATCTCCCCGGTCAGTTCGCTGGTGCTGAACTATTGCGCCGGTGGTGACACCGTCAGCGAGACCATCTCCTCGGGAATCCCCGCCAATGGCACAATCACACACACCTTTGCACAGCAGTTGAATATGGCATTCAATACTGACTCGGTTGTGACGGTCAGGGTGTGGGTAGATTCCATAGGGAATGATCATACTCACTTGAATGATACCAACTATGCCTCTACAACCTCTCTCTTCACCCCTGTTGCACCGGTTACACTGGGAACACGTCTGGTGAACTACGCAGAAAGAGACACTATTACGGTAACAACATCTTCCCCTTTTGTTACCCCCATTTGGTATGACTATAGTATGAACCCTGTCGATACAGGATACACCTATGTGACGGACATACTGTTCACAGGAGGCACTATGGGAATGTCCCATATTGCAACGCACTATGTACAGGGGCAGATTGGTTTTGGGAACTCCCTCTCGAGCAATACCGCCTACCCATCGCCTTTCCAGACCAGCAGTAATTATGCCAAGCAGCAGTATATCTACTCTGCCCACGACCTGCGTAAGGCCGGTGTGAGGGAAGGTAATATAGCCACAATATCATTCTATCTGGATTCTATATTCAAGACCAACAACACCACGCAGACAGACAGTGTATTATACAATAAGTACTATATCTCTTTGGGTACCACAGCCGACACAATCTTCTCCTCCACCTCTGCATGGAAGCCAACCACTGTGGTCTACGAGCGTGATTCGATGGTTGTCTACCGCACCTCCGCTAAGGGTTGGGTAACCCACACGCTCGACAGCGCTTTCTACTGGGATGGGGTGTCGAGCCTCGTGGTTCAGGTGGCAGCCTACGTGGATCCTAAATTCAACAAAGGTATCCGATCAACGTATACTACAAAGACGAATACCGTTCTTTACAAGAATGCCGATGCGGCTCTGTCTCCCTCGCTATTGGACTTCGTTGCGATGGGTAATCGTGGCAGTAACCGACCCAACATCATAATCAATAACACTGAACTTGGAAATGCCGTCTATGATGGCTGCGTGGGGCCCATTACGCCGTACACGGTGCAGCTGGTTAACCTGCCGTCAGTCGATATGGCTCTTGTGTGGCCTGGTGGCATTGATACTGTCAGTTACAGTTCCTGTGCCCCCACTCCGTTCCATGTGACGTTGAGGAATCAGGGAAGTGGCGGCCTCTCTGGCGTGAAGGTGTACTATGTATTTGATACCCTGCCAGTGGATAGTGTGGCTGTCACCAACACGCTCCCTGCCAGTCAGGAAAGCGACTTCCTGCTGATGACGCGCCAGCTTCACCCCGGTCGCCACACCCTTAAGGCCTATGTCTCTGTTCCGGGAGACAATGTGCACTATAACGATACAATCTACCGCTCGTTTGTGGTCAGTTTCTGCGCTGGTAACTATACTATAGCCCAATCGGGTAACCCCGACTTCTTTACCTTCAGCGAGGCTGTGGATACGTTGAATATTGCCGGTATTGACGGCCCCGTTACATTCATGGTTTCAAATGGAACCTATGTGGAGCAGCTGTCCCTTGGCGCTCTCCCCGGGTCTTCGGCCGCCAACGAAGTGTCTTTCGTGGGTATAGGTGACAGCGTATTGCTGACAGCCTCCACAAGTCAAACCGCCAACTATGTAGTCAATCTTAACAACACATCCAATATCGTATTCAGCAACCTAAATATCGAGGCTCGTCCTGTAGCCAACAATGTGAACTATGCCAACGCTTTGGTGTTGAAGGATGGTGATAATATCCGGCTTGTAGAGTGCAATATCAAGGTGAAGGGAACCATCAACAATACCAATGCCTCGTGTATTGTTCTGAATGGCAATGTGACCAACTTCACCATGTTGTCCAATGTACTGGACAGCGGTTACTACTCCATCATGAGCAACGGCACGGTCTATGGCTATTCCGACTTTGTGCTTCATGGCAATACATTCAAGAACTTCTGGAGCCAAGGCATCAATCTTCGTGGTGTTGAAAATCTAAGCATCACCTCCAATGAGATTACTTCCGGCGTTACCAACAACAACGCCTTGACCGGTATCTACTTGACCCAGGCTACTGGCAACATTGCGGTATCAAAGAATGCCATCTATCTGGTTGACGAGAAGAACGGTGGTAAGATGGGTATTCGCTTGAATGATGTCAGTGGATCAAGCCTTAATCCCGCGCTTGTGTCTAACAATATGATTAGTTGCTATGGATTGGGTACCAGTGGTCTGCCTTCCTCTGGCAAGCCTTCGGGTATATGGATAGAGGGTGCCAGTTCGTATGTGAACGTGCTCTTTAACTCGGTAAGGGTAT
Source organism: Bacteroidales bacterium (assembly GCA_017940465.1). Lineage (GTDB taxonomy): Bacteria > Bacteroidota > Bacteroidia > Bacteroidales > P3 > Colimorpha. The sequence continues at coordinate 24,933 of JAGAYN010000023.1, forward strand.
ATTGCGGCCCCAACACCAACGCTCAGTTCTCCGACGGCTCCTATAGTTTCTACGCAGCCAATACCACCAGCAACCTCCAGGTGATGAACAATATCTTCTCCAACTTCAGCAAAGGCTATGCATATTACGTTAAGGAGTTGAACACGGTCATTATTTCCAACTATAATGCCTACTATACGGTCAGTACCCGTCCGCTGGCATGGAAGCAAACGCAGTTGGCCGACCTGGCTGCCCTTCAGACCACCAATAACGACGATGCCAACTCGGTGTTCACAGAGCCCTATTTCGTCAGTGAGCGTGACCTGCATTTGCAGATGACCGACCTGGTGGCTCTGGCGCAGTACACCTCCGATGTACCTGACGATATTGACGGATCTATCCGCCCGCAGATACCTGGTCCCACCATCGGAGCCCATGAAAAGGATATTACTACGCACGATATGGCCGTGGTCCGTATCCACGAGCCGGTGATGCCTGCCAATATCAATAATCCAACCCACGTAGAGTCTGACTCTGTAATGGTAGTGGCCTCGTTCTACAATAACGGACGCTCCGCAGAGAACGATGTCCAGTGGTATGCCTACATTGAGGTAAATGACACTTTGACCCTTGTGTCGGACACCATCAGCCTCGGAACCTTCCAACCGGCAGAAATGCGGACAGACACGTTGATGATGGCTATTCCGCTTGGTGTGACGCGTGAGCAGATAATCCATGTGGCTGTGATTTGTGATGGCGACATGGCACCGCAGGACAACGACTTGACTTCCAACTTCTACCTTGCCCCGGCATTCAACCTGGCAGCCACTAAGATGGCCACTGACCGCAATGGCTGCGAATTGAGGGATGCCAAGGTGTCGATTACCATCAAGAATGATGGTGCAAAGACCCTCCCGCTGGGTACTGTACTCAATATATGTTATGTAACCTCTGTTGCTTCCCCTGCCAATGTAAGCATCAGTACGTTGGGCGACACCATCCGGGAGATGGCTGTACTGGATGCAGACTTGCTCCCCACCAGGACCACTACGCTCGACTTCACCACCAGGGCCAATCTTTACCCCACCGACACCGCGGTTGACATAAGTGTCAGAATAGTGGGCTGGTGCAAGTATCAGTATGATATATCACCTGAGAACGATACGACAAAGAACAACCAGAACGCCACGGTGAACTCCTACTACACCCCTGCACCACCCGTGGGCTTTGACACTTCGTTTGCCTACGGCACATGGGGAGAGGTCCGCGCCATGCAGGAGAACAAACGCCCGATACGCTGGTACCGTGACTCCACGGTCTCAGCATACTACCAGCAGAGCCAGTATGCCGCCTCCACCATGTGGCGCAATACTCCACAGTACTTCGACGACTCGACATACTACTTAAATTGCCTGAGCGCCAAGAATTGCCCCAGCCACTTCTCTGAGGTGCATGTGACGGTCAGGCCGCGTGTGCCCAGGGATATGGCCATGGAGAAAGTGTTGGCGCCGCTGGGTGGTCGCGTGTATATGGAGAATGACACCGTCCGTGTGCGAATAGCCAACTACGGTACCACACCGCAGAACAACATCCCGATTACCTACTGCCTGAAGCAGGGAAACACACAGTTACAGCTGGTGACCGAGGTGTGCGCCGCAACCGTAGCGCCGTTGGCCACACACACCTACACATTTAACACGCTGCTTGATCTGCCCACCCCGACACAAGCCAAGAACTACACCCTCTCTGTCTGGACAGAACTTGCCTCGGACACCATACGCCGCAACGATACACTCCGCACCGAGTACAAGTTCAGCTCGCTGGCTGAGAGCAAATATTCTCCCCAGAAGTCTAGCAGCCCGCAGTTCGACGTGACCCGTGTGTCGTTCAATGAGATAGACCTTGACTTGCCTCCCATGGGCCGTGGTTTGACCGACATGGCTTCCTATGCCGCTCCCGACTACCCAGTGCTGCATGTGTCGCGTGGCATGAAGGACTCCCTGTTTGTGCAGCTCACCAAACTGGATGTGACCGACCTCCCGGAGCGCTGCCGTATCTGGGCCATGATTGACTTCAATCGCAACGGAACCTTTGAGGGGAATGAACTGGTGGTTAACGGCGATGTCTTCTATGACAATGAGATTTCTGCCTCTGAAATTACCATTTCCAACGATGCCTCCTATGGCTACATGCGCATGAGAATAGCCGTGGGCACCAACGATGAGTTCCCCCCGTCGGGCGGCAATCCCCCCACTGGCGGTATCCCGTCGGACAAGAACGGACACACATTAGACTTCCTGCTCTTTGTCGACAAGGAGCCGGTGGCGACCGATTTGGCCATCACCCAGATTGCGGCACCGCGTAGCTACCTGGTGCGCGACGGGGCCCCCAAGGTGATCTCCTTCCGCATCGCCAACAAGGGCCAAAGTGCCATCAGTAATCCAGAAATCAACTACCTCTTTGAAGGCGACACCATCGACCCCACAGCAGCCGGCTCCGTCACCTATCCCGGCACGTTGCAACCTGGCACCAGTGCTATATTGAGCCTGCCAGACCACGTCTTCCCCCTGGGAACCTCCACCTTGACGCTGTGGCACACCCTGGCGGACGACGCCAATGGTGCGAATGACACGCTGGTCTACGAGTACCACCGTTTCCATGTTGTCACCCTCACCATGGAGGAGAACTTCGATGATGCCAACCTGTGGTATGCTCCGTCGGCCCGAGGCGACTTTTCCCACAACTATTGGGAACGCGGTGTGCCGGCAGGCACCAAGTTCACGGCGGCACATTCTGCCCCCAACGCATGGGTGACCGACCTGGATGCCGTGGTGCGAAGCGGTAAGAAGGGTAACGTCAGCTACCTCTACAGCCCCATCATCAACATGTCGCAGATTCGTCCGGACACCTTATCCTTCTACGCACGTCGCGACCTTCTCAACAAGAGCTCTGTGCATTTGGAATTCCTCAATTTCGAGAACAAGTGGCAGAAGGCTGTGGACACCTCGAGCCGCACCGTGTGGTACAACAACACCGACGACGAAGTCTTCAGCGGTACCTCGGCAGGCAACAACTATGTCCACCACTGGGTGCCCACATCGCAGTTCAGTGGAGACTTCACCGAGATGCTCCAGTTCCGCTTCGTCTTCACTGCACCCATCGTCACCAACGCCAACACCAGCTTCGGCGAAGGCTTCGTGCTGGACGACTTCACCCTCACCCGTGCCCGCCTGCAGGAGGATGCCGGTGTGGTGGACATCATCCATCCCGTAGACCCGCAGTATGGACAGACGGTGTATCCCACCGTGGTGGTGAAGAACTTCGGCACCGATACCATCCGCGCCATTCGCTTAGGCTACACCTACTATGGCTCCAACCTCTCCACGCAGTCCAGCTTCACCTGCCTCATTGCCCCCGACGAGGTGGATACCTTCCAGTTCACCACCCCGTTTGTCATCACCCACGACTTCCCCTCGGAGTTCAGCATCAACGCCTTCCCCTACCTGGCTGGCGACCTGTACTACGAGAACGACACCTGCTCGAAGTCCTTCTCGCTGCGCCCCCTTGACCACGACATCAGCGCCGAAGAGTTTGTCTACCCGCTGGCGAGAGTGGTGGCGGGCGACACTGCCGTGAAGGTGACCATGCGTATACGCAACTTCGGCGCAGCCCCCATCAACACCGCCACGGCTACCTACATCGTCAATGGCCAGCAGCGTGTGGACGAGGACATCAACTTCATTGAGAAACTGGGCCGTGCCCTGCAGCCGTCTGAACTGTACGACTACACCTTCACCCAGAAGATCTGGGCCCCGATGGGCACCATGCGCCTTACCGGTATCATCAAGAGTGACCAGAACGACTACGTCTACAACGACACCATCTACAAGGTGGTCGACGGCATCTCCAACGTGATAGACCTGGCCGCCACTGCTGTCATAGTGGACACGTCCGACTGGCACAACGTCCGTGTGCAGTTGGTGATCGATAACATGGGCTCCCGCGGAGCGAACAACTTCGAGGTGGGCTTCTACATCGACGACAATCCGGCCACCGCACGGGTCGAGCGCTACACAGCCTCGAGCCCCCTCAGCGCGCTGACCACCGGCTACCACCTCTTCAACGTCACGCTGCCCAACCGCGCCGCGGGCTACCGTAACGTGACCGCCTTTGTGCATATCGATGGCGACAACGACCCCAGAAACGACACCACCAAGGTGCTCCTGAAGCAGGTGACCGACATTGAAGCCGTCAAGGTGGTTATCGAAGAGAACGCCAACCCCGACTGCAAGGTGCACCTCCAGGTGCGCAACAATGGCAACATGGCCCTTGTCGGAAGCACCCTCCAGATGCGTGCCACCATCAATGGCACCACCCTCACCGGCACCTGCACCGACGTCATCATGCCCGGCATGGTGTTCAACCTGCCGTTGGACGGCACTCTTGAGAAGAGCCCCACACAGACCTACACCGGCACAGGCTCGCTGGTCTGTGGAAACGATGCCAACCCGAACAACAACGAGACCTCGGTCATCGAGGTGCAGAGCCGCGTGGTGGACATCGACGAGGTGGATCAGCTGGCCTTCGAGGTGGGGCAGAACTACCCCAACCCCTTCACCAACCAGACCACAATTCCGTTCACGCTGCCCACCGACGCCCGTGTCCGCATCTTTGTGGTGGATGCCATGGGCCAGGTGCTGACCAGTTTCGAGCGGCAATGCGTGGCTGGCGAGCAGGAGGTGACACTCGACATGAGCCGCTACTCCACCGGTGTCTACTACTATGGCATCGAGGTGAACGGCGAACGGCGTATGCGTAAGATGATCATGCGCTGATGCTGACGCGCTTTGTAGACTATATCCACCGGCAGCATCTCTTCCCCCAGGGCGAGGAGATGCTGCTGGCCGTTAGCGGCGGCCGCGACTCGGTGGCACTGCTGCATCTGTGCCATCGTGCAGGTTTCCGCTTCGCTGTGGCGCATGTGAACTTCCACCTGCGCGGCGACGACAGCGACCGCGACGAGGCTTTCGTGTGCCGGCTTGCGCGGCAATACGGGGTGGAGGCGCATGTGGCTTCGTTCGACACGCGGGAATACGCCGCCAGCCAGGGGCAGAGCCTCGAGGAGGCGGCGCGCACTTTGCGCTATTCCTTCTTTGCCGGCCTCTGCCGCGCGCACGGCTATCCCGCTGTTGCCACCGCCCATCATCGCGACGACTCGGTGGAGACCTTCTTCCTCAACCTCTTCCGGGGCAGCGGCGTGGCGGGCCTGGCGGGCATACGTCCCGCCTCCTGCCTCGAGGGTCTGCGCGTGGTGCACCCGATGCTGTGCTTCAGCCGCGCGGAGATAGACCGCTATGTGGCGGCCGAGGGGCTGCCCTTTGTGGAGGACAGCACCAATGCCGAACCCTGTGCGCGCCGCAACCGCATCCGCCTCCAGGTGATGCCGCTGCTGCGCGAGCTGTACTCCTCTGTGGATGCCACGCTGGAAAGCACCATGGAACGCATGGCCGATGCCGCGCGGCTACTGGAGCGCGAGGCGACGACGCTCCGCCAGTGCCTGCTGCGTGCGGCGCCCTCTGCGGTGCCCGGGGCGGGGGAGGGGATGCTGGAAGCCGACGTGGAGGCGCTGAAGGGCCTGGATCCGCGCCGCACCCTCCTCTACGAGCTGCTGCGCCCCTTCGGGGTGAACAGCGCGGTGGCGGCCGAAATCGACGCATCCCTGGAGGCCCCTTCCGGGCAACTCTTCGAGACCCCGACCCACCGCCTGACGCTCCATCGCGGCCGCCTGCTGGTGTGCCCGCGGGGCGAGGTGCCTGTGCCGGAGGTGGATTGCCGCAAGGTGGAGGCTATTGAGCCTACGGACGGGACGCGCCGCATCTATGTCGATGCCGACCTGCCGACCGCCCCCCTCGAGGTGCGCCCCTGGCGTGCGGCGGACCGCTTCCGCCCCTTCGGCATGAAGGGGTCGCGGCTGGTGAGCGACTTCCTGGCCGATAGGGGCCTGTCACGTCTGGAACGGCCGTGGGTACACCTGCTGGTGGATGCCGAGGGGCGTGTGGTGTGGGTGATAGGGTTGCGGGCCGACGACCGCTTCCGTGTGTCATCGGCCACACGCAGGGTGATGGAAATCGCGCTGCGGGACTGACTTTGCTTCGCCTGCGGGGTGCCCCTTCAGGGCGCCACCACCTGGCTTACTGCCAGCAGGCGGTCGGCCCGGTCGCCGGGTTCGCGCTGGTAGAGGTACAGTGTGTAGCGGTTGGGTGCCTCGCGGTGGTCGCCTTCCAGGCGTGCGGTCTGCCCCTGTGTGGCGCCGGCGGGCTTGAAGAGGAGCTGGTAGGAGTAGTAGCCCTGCTTGAGCAGCAGGCGTTTGGTGTAGGCACGGAGCGAGGGATTGTAGTCCATGCGCGAGGCCGAGTCGAGTTTCCAGTCGGTCAGCCCCCCCACGATGTGCACACTCCCGTCGAGGAAAGGCTGCGCCATGGGCAGCGAGAAGTTGACCCACACATAGTCCGCCTCCAGCGTCGGGTTGCGGCGGTCCCAGGCGTTGATCTTCATTCCTCCGTTGAGGGCGGCTTCATAGATGTACTGCCGTCGCGACCGGTCCTCTTCCGGCCGCAGGATGGCGTAGACCTCGCCGCCGAGCTGCTCGATGCGGGCGATGTTGTAGAGCGGGGTGCGCAGGTTGGCTGCGTCGAAGAAGCGGAAGGTGTTGCCGCCGTCGAAGATGTTGCAGCTGCGGTTGCGGAAGGCGAGGCGCTGGCGGTCGAAGCCGCTGAATTCCAGGGTGCGCTGGTTGTCGGTGCGTCCGTTCTGCTGTGCCACGAGGGCGAGGTAGCGCGGATTGAGCGCGAGCGTTCCGGGGTCCACCAGGGCGTCCACCGCCTGCCGCCGCTCGATGTCGGCTCCGTCGTGCGGACGTCCCACGGTGGCGCCGAGGGCCACGGCCTGTTCGCTCACCCAGAAACGGCGTGTCAGCAGCACGCTGTCCGGCTCGCCGTCCAGGTGCACGGTGAGCAGGTAGTTGCCCGAATGGGTGAACTCGGCGTAGGCTTCCGGCAGCGTGTGGCGGAAGTGGATGTAGGGGCGCAGGGTGGTGAACGAGAAGTCGTACTGCGTGATGTCGCCCTGGGGGAATCCCGTCATGAAGTCGTAGGCCTCCAGGCTGTCGGGCTGCCAGGCGGCGTTGCAGTGGCGGATGGAGTAGCGGAGCGTGGGCGGCGTGTCGGCCAGCAGGTCGAAGGCCAGTTCCAGCCGCTGCCGGCTGCCGAGGGTCAGCACGGGTGGCTCCTGGGGCGACCCGGCGCGGCAGAAGGCCACGCTCTTCACGGCCGGGGTCCAGACCGAGTCGCTGACGGTCTGTGCACGGCCCATGGTGCAGACGGCCAGTGCGAGGAGTGCTGTTTTGACGAGGTGTTTCATGTGGCGAGGTTGTTGTTGATGATGGTCTTATGCGTTGGTTTTGAGTGCCTGTAGGGGGGATGGTCCGAGTGCCTCCCGCACTCCCCCTGGACCAAGTCCGAGACAACTCCGTGTCAACTCCGAGTCAACTCCGAGTCGGGTCCGCCCCCCCCCTGCCGGCGCGACGGAGCGAGCTGCGCCACCACCACGCCGCCGATGACGACGAGGATGCCCACAGCCTTGCTCCAGCTGAAGTCCTCCTGCCCTATGAGCACGGCGGCGACGAGGGAGAAGGCCGGAATGGCGTTGTTGAAGATGCAGGCCTGCGAGGCGCCGAGGCGGCGGACGCCGTAGTTGTAGAAGGCGTAGGCGAGGGTGGAGCAGGCGATGCCGAGCGTGAGCAGCAGGCCGAGCATCCTGGGCGAGAAGGAGAGCTGCACCAGATTGGCGCGGTCCATCGTCAGCACGAGGGGCAGGAAGTAGAGCAGCCCGATGAAGTTCTGCCAGGTGGTGATGGCCAGGGGGTTGTAGTGGTCCACCACCTTGATCAGCAGCAATGTGTAGACCACGGCGATGCCGACGGCGCCGGCCAGGAAGAGCAGTCCGCGCAGGTTGCCGCTGAACCCCTCGCCTCCCAGGAGGGTGAGGGCCACGCCGCTCAGCGACAGGGCCACGCCGAGCAGCATCAGCGGGTGGAGCCGTTCGCGATAGGCCACCCACATGCCGAAGGGCACGAAGAGGGGGATGGTGGCGATGACCATCGAGGCCAGCGAGCCGCTCACGAGTTGCAGGCCGGTGGTCTCGCAGAGGTGGTAGAAGAAGGGCTCGCAGAGGGTGAGCAGGAGGAACCACTTGAGGTCGCCCTTGCGCAGACGCGGCAGCTTGCGCGCCAGCGCCATGGTGGGCAGCATGACGGCCGACGCGATGGCCAGCCGCAGGAAGATGAGCAGCGTGACGCTCATGTGCTCCTCGGTGAGGAAGAGTTCCTTGGTCATGATGAAGCTCAGGCCCCAGAAGATGACCGAGAGGATGAGCAGGAGGTAGGTGAAGAGTTTGGATTTCCGCATGGGTAAAGGCTGTTTTGAGGCAGGTCAGAAGGGATAGTTGATACCGAAGTTGGCCACCACCTGCCGGAGCGACCACCGCGGCAGGCGCCAGCGCTCGCGGCCGTCGAATCCGGGGTCGTAGAGCGGGATGGCGAAGTCGAGGCGCAGCGTGGCCACGGATACGTTCACACGCAGCCCCAGTCCCACGCCGACGGCAATCTCCTTCCAGAAGTCGTCCCAGCGCAGTTCGCCCCCGGGGTAGTCGCTGGAGGCGTTGAAGAGCCACACATTGCCCATGTCGGCGAACAGGGCCCCCTCGAAGATGCCCGCAATCGGGAAGCGCCCTTCGAGGTTGGCCACCAACTGCAGGTCGCCCACGCGCTCGAGCAGGTTGTCGCCGCTGTTGTAGGAGCCCGGCCCCATGTGGCGCAGCTGCCAGGCACGCATCGTGGTGGGGCCGCCGCCGAAGAAGCTCTTCTCGTAGGGCATCGACACCGAGTTGCCGTAGGGGATTCCCATCCCGAGCAGCACCCGCGCCACGAGCGTCGAGCGTCGGCCGAAGTAGTGGTAGCGCGTCAGTTCGCCGTGGGCGCGCACATACTGCGCGAAGGGCACGCCGAAGAGCTGCCGCACGCCGTTGCTGTCGGCCTCCAGGCCCGCCAACGTCCCCAGTCCCCGCAGCAGGTTGCCCGCGCTCTCCACCGACAGGCGCAGCAGCGAGAAGTCGCTCCGCGTGCCGTACTGCTGGTTGGAATAGGCATAGGTGTAGCGGGTGTCCATGATGAAGTGGCTGCTGTACTGGTACTTGAGCCGCAGGTCGCGCAGGCCGCTCAGGCGCTGGGCGAAGGTCTGGTCCATATTCAGGATGCGCACGAAGGTGAGCTCCACCGGCAGCAGCTGGTGCTGTGCCCGCCGGTTCTGGCTCCAGGAGTAGCCGAAGGAAGTGTTGGCGAGTATGCGCTCGAACCAGTAGCGGTACTGGTAGCTCCCGCCCAGCGAGACGACGGTGTGGGGGCGTGTGCGCTGCCACAGCATGTTGGTCATGAAGGGAAGCAGGAAGGTGGGCATGTCCAGCGAGGCGTCGAGCGAGATCTCGAAGGCGTTGAAGTTGTCGTAGAACGAGCCGTTGCCGCCGCGGAAGATGAGCTTGGGCAGCTCCAGCAGGAGCGAGCTGCGCACCCTCAGCAGTTCGGCCCCGCCGAAGAGGTTCTTGTGCTGGTACTCCAGCGAGGTCTCCACTCCCAGGTTGCCGTTGGAGAGGAAGTTGCCGCTGTCCTGTGTGCCGAGGGGCGAGGCGTTGGTCAGCTCGAGCGAGAGGGAGAGCCGCTGCTGGGTGGCGTTGATGAGGCGCACGTGCGCGTCGAGAAGCGGAAGCGTGTCGGCCGACGATGGCGACTCGCTGAACTCGACATTGATGTACTTGAAGTTGCGCAGGTTGAGCAGGGAGTTGTAGGTGTTCTGCACGTACTGCGGGCGGCAGGTCATGCCCGGGAAGAGCATCATGGCGCGGCTGACGGTCTGCGGGTGCAGCGTCATCGGCTTGTCGTAGACGAACTGGTAGTCGAAGTGGCGGTTGAGGCCGGCGTAGTTGTAGATGAGGGTGTCGAAGACCGACTCGCCGCTGCGCAGGCCGGCGGTGCTGTTGGGGTAGATGTAGATGTTGTTGATGTGGTAGATGCGCAGGTCGCGGCTGTCCACATAGACGTCGATGGAGAGCTTCCGGTTGTGGTAGGTGGTGTCCACCACGAAGGACACGTGCGCCGTGGTGGCGTAGTAGAAGCCTGCGTCGCGCAGGTTGGAGACGAGGCGCGCGCGCTCGGCCGCCAAGTTCTCCTGGTCGTAGGGGTCGCCCGAACGCAGCAACGAGCCGTCACGCCACTGGTCCAGCAGGCGCCTCACGGTGTCGCTCGCGCTGTGATAGCCCACCTCGTCGATGGTGTAGCGCGGTGTGGCGCTGAGGTGGTAGCCGATGGTGATCTTCTTGTCCCGCATCTCCATCGTGTCGAGGCGCACTGTGGAGTGGAAGCATCCCTTGCTCTCGAGCAGGCCCTGCAGCTGCTGCGCCGTGCGGCGGGCCTTGTCCTCGTCGTAGACCACCGGCGCCTGCCCAAGCCTCCGCCAGTAGTTGCCCCAGAAGGTGCTGTCCTGCGGGCTGGCGATGCTGTAGATGCGCATGCCTACCGGCAGCCACGTGATGCCCAGCACCCGCGAGTTGCGCCGCTGGAGATAGTAGTTGCCGGACTTCTTCAGGGCCTCCTTCACATCGGGCGGCACCTCGCTGCTGTCCGCCATGGCCACGGTCTGGACCGTGTTGTAGAGGCGATGCGAGCCGTCGGGGATGTAGCGGTTGGTGTAGCACCCGCCGAGCGCCAGCGCCCCGGCCAGCAGGAGGATGATATGTAGAGCCCTATTTCTCAATGGTGCGAAGAATGGTTTCAGTGCTGCCGAGGTGGGCGTTCATATAGTCCAGGCAGGCCTGCGAGGCGCGGCGGTAGGCGTCGGGGTCGGCCAGTAGGCGGTCCAGGTGCGCCGCCAGCTGCGTCGCGTCGCCGTGGCTGAATCCGCCGCCGCAGGCCAGAAGGTCGAGGGCCTCCTGGAACTTGCCGTGGTTGGGGCCGAACAGGACGGGCTTGCCGAAGGTGACGGCCTCCAGCAGGTTGTGTATCCCCACGCCGAAGCCGCCGCCGACATAGGCCACGTCGGCGTATCGATAGAGGCGCGAAAGGAGACCTATGTTGTCGATGACCAGCACGCGCTTCTCCTCCGGCACGGCCTGCGCTCCGGCCTGCGGCGCGACCAGGGCGGAGTAGCGGACGCTGTCGGGGAAGAGCGACTCAAGCTGCTGCAGATGAGCCTCGTCGATGACGTGGGGGGCCAGGATGAGGCGGTCGGGGAAACGGCTGCGGCCTGCCTGGCGCACCTGCGCCAGCAGGGCCTCGTCGGGCGGCCAGGTGCTGCCGGCCACCATCACGCTGCCCTCGCTTCCGGACAGGAACCGCTCCGTCACGGCATCGTCTTCCGCCGCTGCGGCAATCTGGTGCACACGGTCGAAACGGGTGTCGCCCGCCAGGGTGCAGTGGCCGATGCCGTGCGATTCCAGCAGGTGCAGGCTCTCCTCGTTCTGCACGAAGAGGTGGGTGAAGCAGCGTCCCAGCTGCCCGCGGAACCATCGCCCCCAGGGCTTGAAGAAGTACTGCGTGGGGCGGAAGATGGCCGAAATGAGGTAGGTGGGCACCCCCTGGCGGTGAAGTTCGCCGAGGTAGTTGTACCAGAACTCGTACTTGACAAAGAACGCCACCGAGGGCCGCACGGTGCCGATCAGCCGACGCGCGTTGCGAGGGGTGTCCATGGGCAGGTAGCGCACGGCGTCGGCCTGGTTGTAGCCCTTGCGCACCTCGTAGCCCGAAGGGGAGAAGAAGGTGAGCAGCACCCTGTATTCCGGGTGCCTGCGGCGGAACTCCTCCAGCACGGGGCGCGCCTGCTCAAACTCGCCCAGGCTGGCGGCGTGGAACCAGGCCCACGGACGGCCCGTGCCGTCGCGCTCCACCGGGCCGGCATGCCACCCATGCGCCATGAGCGCCGCCCGCCGATGGCCGCACAGGGCCGCCACGCGGATGCCGAAGGTGTAGAGGTACAGTCCCAGTGTGTAAAGGAGTCGCATGGGGGAAATCAATAGTAATAGTAGTCGTAGGAAGTGCGTCCGGTGATGGGGAAGAGCCACGAGAGCTTGACCCCGAACATGAGGTCGAGGTAACGGTTGCCGTCCTTGCCGTTGAGCCCCATGACATTGTCAATGGTATAGGGGCGGCTGGACCAGCTGACGCACTGGCTGAAGTCGAAGGTGATCTTGACGTTGATATAGGTGCGGTAGTTGCTCATGTAGGCGAATCCCACGCTCTCTGTGAGCATGAAGCCGTTGCGGTAGTGGTCGTAGAGGTGGCTGTAGTCGCCGGTGAGCTGCGGCACCTTGCTCTCATTCATGTCCTGGCTGAAGATGGACTTCTGCATGAACCAGCCGCCGCTGAGCTTCAGCAGCAGGCCCGAGTTGGGGTCGTTGGGGAAAAGAGTGATGATCTTGGCCACACCCGGCCGCACGGCCAGGCTGCGGTTGTAGGCTGTAACCACGCCGTCCGTACCCTCCAGGCTCAGGGCGTGGCCCTGGCTGTTGTACACGTCGCCTATGCGCTCGGCACGGAGCTGGAGGTTGTCGTTGTTGTAGCCGAACCAGATGTCGGCATCCAGCGTGAGCATCCAGTTGCTTCGGAACTTGTAGGCCCACTCCACGTCGAAGTCGAGATAGGGGCCTTTGTAGAGGTCTTTCATGCCTCCCTGCGCCATTCCTCCGCTGTGCTTCCCTCCCAGGGGCATCTGCGCCCCTACGGCAAAGCCCACTATGTGGCAATGCAGCGTGTCCACGCTGGTCTTCACCTGCGCATGCAGCGGCGTGATGAAGAGCAGCGGAAGCAGCCATTTCGTAGCATCTCTCATTTTTTTACTTGCGGTTTAAAAAATGTTCGTATCTTTGCATTTCGACTTCCGAAACGGAAAACAACGCTTTATATTGTATAAACTAATGAAATAATGGCAAAAGATTTTGTAAAACGCACCGAAAATTACTCCGAGTGGTACAACGAACTCGTCGTCCGTGCCGACCTGGCCGAGCAGAGTGCCGTGCGCGGATGTATGGTGATAAAACCCTATGGCTACGCTATCTGGGAGAAGATGCAGCACCAGCTGGACAAGATGTTCAAGGAGACGGGCCACCAGAACGCCTACTTCCCCCTCTTCATACCCAAAAGTTTCCTCAGCCGCGAGGCCGAGCACGTGGAGGGTTTTGCCAAGGAGTGCGCCGTGGTTACCCACCACCGCCTCATGAATGACCCCAATGGAGGTGGCGTGGTGGTCGACCCCAACGCCAAACTCGAGGAGGAACTCATCGTGCGCCCCACCAGCGAGACCATCATCTGGAGCACCTATAAGAACTGGATCAAGTCCTACCGCGACCTGCCCATCCTCTGCAACCAGTGGGCCAACGTCGTGCGCTGGGAGATGCGCACCCGCATGTTCCTCCGCACTGCCGAGTTCCTCTGGCAGGAGGGTCACACCGCCCACGCCACCCGCCAGGAGGCCGAAGAGGAGACCCGCCGCATGCTGGAGGTCTATGCCGAGTTCGCCGAGAAGTACATGGCCATGCCTGTCCTCAAAGGCCACAAGAGCCCCAACGAGCGCTTCGCCGGTGCGCTGGACACCCTCTGCATCGAGGCTATGATGCAGGATGGCAAAGCCCTCCAGGCCGGCACCAGCCACTTCCTCGGACAGAACTTCGCCAAGGCCTTCGACGTCCAGTTCCTCAACAACCAGAACACCCTTGAATACGTCTGGGCCACCTCCTGGGGGGTCTCCACCCGCTTGATGGGAGCCCTCATCATGACCCACTCCGACGACAACGGCCTCGTCCTGCCGCCGCACCTCGCGCCCATCCACGTCGCCATCGTCCCCATCTGCAAGAGCGACGAGCAGCAGCGCCAGCTCGACGAGCACATCGCCCCAATAGTGAAAGCCCTCGAAGCCAAAGGCCTCACCGTCAAGTACGACAACCGGCCGGAGTACAAACCCGGCTGGAAATTCAACGAGTACGAGTTCAAGGGTGTGCCCGTGCGCCTCGCCATCGGCCCGCGCGACCTCGAGAACGGCACCTGTGAGGTCTGCCGCCGTGACACGCTCGAGAAGCAGAATATGCCCATCGAAGGCATCGCCGACCATGTCGCCGACCTCATGGAGCAAATCCAGCAGAACCTCTTCAAGAAGGCCGCCGACTTCCGCGCCTCGATGACCCGCAAGGTGGACACCTGGGACGACTTCAAGCAGGAGATCGAGAAGAACGGTTTCCTCCTCTGCCACTGGGACGGCACCGCCGAGACCGAGGAGCGCATCAAGGAAGAGACCAAGGCCACCATCCGCTGCATCCCCTTCGACGCCCCCGAGGAAGAGGGCAAGTGCATCTACAGCGGCAAGCCAAGCCACCACCGCGTCGTCTTCGCTCGCAGTTACTGATTTAACGTCGGGAAATAGAGAATAGTGTCAGAGTGCCCGCAATGGAGCGGGCACTCTGACTATGGTGGAATGCATCATCAAGCATAGTTGAGAGGGTAGTAAAGTTGCCGCAAATTGGCACTCAGACCGTACTAAACCGGAGTGGATTCCTGCTCCGTTTGCACAATTTAGGAGGAATATAAGTGTTGAAAATCAATGAATTTTGATATTTTATAGAAGTAATTTTTTGGAAGTTGACAAATTTTCGTATCTTTGCAATCAAATTGTAGGCATCTCAACAGTATAGAGGCAGTGCGTTTAGGGCAATATGACCCATATCCACAAAAAGGCCGATATGCAACAACAAAGATGGATGAGCGATTGAAGATGAGGTGTTTATGATGAAGTAAACAATATGGCACAGGAAAGTAAAATATCCGAGAATGCCAAGAAGAGCCAAGCATGCATGCATAAAGGCTCTGGCTTTGCCGTATCAAACGCCCAATGGTATATAGCCGAGTGCAAGCCCACACGCGAGCGAACCGTTAGGGCAATGCTGGAGAAGGTGGGATATGAGGTGTATGTGGCCAGTCAGAAAGAAAAACATCGCTATAAAAGTCGCAATACCCGCACTGTCGAACATGTCATTTTGCCCGGAAAGATATTCGTCCACACCGAGAGAGCAAACTTAGTGGACATTATGACCTCGTTCCCCTCTGTCCATCGCTTCCAGATAAACAGGGCAGCTGCACCGGATGAGTTTGGCAATAAGCCTTTCGCTTTTGTGCCGGTTGCAGAGATGGAAAGGCTGATGACCCTGTTGGAGAAGTCAGAGTCACCCGTAGCTGTTACAGATGTCAAACTTAAACTAGACCAAGAGGTCAAGATTATAAACGGTCCACTTGCCGGTTTCAAAGGCCGATTCTATCGCGAAGGCTCCGCCACATATATTGTCATCAAAGTATCCATGGGAAGAAAACACTATGTGTATACTGAAGTGTCCTCCGATGATATACAGTTCTGATCTTCGGAGAGAAACGGATGCAGGCTCTCATTAGTGTAGTATAAGAGGAAACCAAACAAGAGAAATATTACAATCGACGTGCTCAATCGACGTGTTCAATCTAGATGAACTCATAGCGGAGAATGTCACACTGACGAGGAAGATAAGTGGTAAGTAAGAATGTCTGTGTTAACGCCGTTAATAAGATGGCCGAGAAGTACGATATGCCGATACTCTACTCCTACCACCCTCGCAGCTGCAAGCGCCCGGAGCAGACCGTCATCAGGCTCGCCCCCCGAGTCATACGGCACGATCCACTCGGCTTCCATGACTACAACTGCCTTCAAATGAGGGCTTTCATCGTGGTGAGCGATAGTGGTACACTGCTCGAAGAGAACAGTTCCTTCACCTCGATGGGTCGCCCTTTCCCCTCCGTCTGCATCCGCACCAGCACCGAATGCCCCAAAGCTTTGGACAAGGATTGTTTCGTTCTCAGCGGTATCGATACACGCGGCTTGCTCCAGAGCGTTGACCTCTCCGTCTCATCCGTCCGCGACAGTCATCTCGGCCTCTCGAACCCCGACTACACTGATGAAAATGTCTCTGCCAGGTCGTCCGCCTCATCCAACGCTACACCGCTGTGGTCGACAAAATGGTCTGGCGCAAAGAATAACCCCAACCGAATATACCAATCACCATGACAGCAAAAGAGTTTGGCCTGAAAGGCAGGGCAATACTTGTGACAGGCGCCGCAGGGTTCATCGGTGCGAACCTCGTGATGCGTATTGTGAGGGACATGGAAGAGGGCCTGGTCGTAGGGTTCGACAACCTCAACAGTTACTACGACGTCTCGCTCAAGGAGTACCGCCTGAGGGAAATAGAGTCCATAGTCACCAAGACCAATACCGTTGCCTTTGAGTTCGTCAAGGGCGATATAGCCGACAAGGCCCTTGTCGATGCCCTCTTCGGGCAATACCACTTTGACGTCGTTGTTAATCTGGCTGCACAGGCCGGAGTGCGCTATAGCATTGAGAATCCAGACGCTTACATTCAGAGCAACGTCCTCGGCTTCTACAACATTCTCGAAGCCTGCCGCCATCATTCCGTCCGGCATTTGGTGTATGCCTCTTCCTCGAGCGTTTATGGTGGCAACCATAAGGTACCTTTTTCTGTGGAAGACAGCGTAGACCACCCAGTTTCGCTCTACGCTGCCACGAAGAAGAGTAATGAGTTATTTGCTTATTGCTATTCCAAACTCTACGACATCCCCACTACGGGCCTTCGCTTCTTCACGGTCTATGGACCTGCTGGCCGTCCGGACATGGCCTACTTCGGATTCACGGACAAACTCCTGCGGGGTGAGACCATCCAGATCTACAACTACGGCAACTGCCGCCGGGACTTCACCTATGTCGACGACATTGTTGAGGGTATTGTACGTGTCATGCAGAAGGCTCCAGTGAGGAAGACAGGCGACGACGGCTTGCCCGTGCCACCGTATGCCGTTTATAACATCGGCGGCGGACAGCCAGAGAACCTTTTGGATTTCGTGCAAATTCTTCAAGAGGAGTTGCTCCGTGCCGGCGTTCTTCCAGCTGGTTACGACTTTGATGCCCACAAGAGGCTAGTGCCCATGCAGCAGGGAGATGTATCCACGACCTATGCTGATGCCACTGCCCTCGAACGAGACTTCGGTTTCACACCCAGAACCACCCTCCGCGAAGGTCTCCGCAAATTCGCAGAGTGGTATAAGGAGTATTATCAGTAAGGAGTAAAGGATATAAAAAACAAAAGACACCCCCAGCGGAAGGTGTCTTTTGAACGGATGGGACGGTGACAATCAGCCCGGCCGGGCCGGTTCGGCATCAACTCTTTTTGAGCAGACGCTTTGAGATGATTTCATTAATGACCACGAAGAACTTTGAGATGGTCTTCGTCTTTTTAGTCTCCACGGTCTGACGCTTCCGCTCCAGACTTATGTCGAAAGATAGGTTGGTCTTAAATCTGATCATATGATTTTGAACATTTGTTGGATTAGAAAAGAATCCGCTGGCAAGAATGTGAGGGTAAAAGTGCCACTCTAAAAGAGCGGCACCTCAAAAAATCCAATTAGCCCTTTCTCAAGGGGCAATGTTCAAAATCACGGCAAATATAAAGACTTTTTTTCATATAGCAAACAATATCACCGAACAAAATTTCAAAGGACTACAGAGCCGGCCGTTTAATGCCGTCACGGCTTTGGGACGCAATATAGCAGGAAAAAAGTTTCGGACAAGGGTTTGGATGAATTTACACGGATAATGTCTAAGCGTTTGGTAATCAATAGGCTTTAAATAAAATGTGCAAAAAATATTTTGACACTTTTTGTAATCTCTTGGCTTTCCGCGCCCTCTTTGCCTGACGGGGGTAAGTTCCAATAAGAAACGCAACTTTTTGAGAGAAAAAAAGGCTGGAAAAGGAGTTTTTTCCGGCAAAGGAAGAGGAAAAATCCTCTCCCCCTGCGCAGATGGAAAAAAGTTTGGTTCATCCGCTAAATGGATAGGTGGCATCGTGTAGCGAGAGAAGTTTGAGTTTGAAGAAGTCCAAGTCTCTGTAGCCGTAGGCCTGGCGTTTCATTGTTTTGATTTTGTTGTTGATGCCTTCGAGTTTTCCGTTGGAGATCCGGTAGTCGTACCAGGCGAGGATGCCGTCCCTGTGCCTATGGAAAGTGTCGGCCACTGTTTCCAATGGCTTTAGCCCCGATTCACGGGCCTGCCCGGTCCAGTCGTCCAAGACAAGGGCGGCATCGTGCTTGTCGTCCTGCCACCAGACGCGCCGTAGCGATTCCTTGAGGTAGTAGGCAGTGGCGAGGGGACGGTTGATATCCAAGGCCTTGCAGAGGCGTTCCTCTGCTTTCGGGGAGAGGTTGTCTCCGTTTGCGAGCAGCAGCCACCGCTGGCCTTTGATCAGGCGGCGCTTGCTCTCGTCGGTCTCCCGGTTGTAGGTGTCGCGACGCACCTTGTCCAGTTTCTCGTTCATCAGCTTGGCGATGTGGAAATGGTCGTAAACCTGCACGGCATCCGGGAGATGTTCCTTGACGGCAGAGATGAAAGCCTCCGAGAGGTCTGACGACACGGCCTCGATACGGCATCCCGCACGGTCCAGTCTCGGCCAAAGCCCGTCCAGCGCGTCCGCACCCTTGCCGTTGCCCACATACACTATGCGGCCTGTATCCAAGTCCACAACGATGGTCATATATATGTGTCCCTTGGCCACTGCAAACTCGTCGATGCCGATGTGCCGCAGGCCGCCGAGGTTGGGTCGGGTGTACCTGCGTCCGAGTTCTGCCTTCAATATGTCTTTTACCGTGTCCCACGACATATGCACAAGTCTCGCCACATCCGCAATCGTGCCAATCCTGCACAGGTCCAGCACGTAGCGTTTCATGCGGTAGGAGTACCGCTCCTTGCCACGGACAAAATGGATGTTCTCCTGCTGCACTGCCCCGCAGTCCTTGCACTCGAGCCTCTGCACCGTCATCTCCAGGATCACGGGACGGGATCCTATCGGCATACTCCGGAACCGCCTGACTGTGCTGCCGCTCCTGATTACATGACGGCTGCCGCACTTGGCACAATAAAGTTTGTCATCCCTCGTTCTTATCCCGAGGATAATCTTCCCTCCCTCGTAGCGCACACGGCTGCACTCCTGCTCCCGTATGCCCAGGGCTTGATATATGAAGCTGGTTTCCATTCCGTACTATATTTCGCATTACAATACGAAATGCCAGCTTCTTTTATTGTATCTCACCTACCCATTTGTCAGAAGAACCAAAAGTTTGTACCTTTGCGGCCTCCTTCCAAAAAGTAGCAAGATGGCACAACTAAACCAGATGCAATGGTACGCAATTTATCTGTACCTGAAAGAAATAATGACGCAGGCTTACATAGCCAGGCAGTTAAATGTCAGTAAATCAACAATCAGCCGCGAGTTGAAAAGGAACGGCAGCAAGCGGGGCTACTCGTGGAAACAGGCGCAGGAACTGTGCGACATGAGGAAAGAGAGGCTCCGAGAGCCGCGCAAGATGTGCGGGCAGGTGAAGTGCAGGATAGAGAAATACATGCGCGAAGAGCAGTTTTCGCCGGAGCAGATTGCGGCGGTCTGCCGCAACGAGGGGTATCTGATGGTCGGCAAGACAAGCATCTACAACTACATCCACAAGGACAAGCGGGAGGGAGGCGACCTGTGGGAGAACTGCCGCTTCAAGCTCAAGCACCGCAGTAGGCCGGTGGGGAAGTACATCCCCATCAAGAACCGTGTCGGCATAGAGCAGCGGCCTCCCGAGGCCGACGGCACCCACTTCGGCGACTGGGAACTGGACCTGATGTCCGACTCGGAAGGCAGGAATTTCAAGCTCACGCTCGTCGAGCGCAGCACGCTCTTCTCCATCATACGCAACCTGCCGAAGGGCAAGGTGGCCGAGGAGGTGGCGAAGGTGGTTGTCGACGCATTGCTTCCTTTCAAGTGCGGTGGCGGCGTGAAGACCATCACCACCGACAACGGCACCGAGTTCTACGAACACGAGTACATCTCGCGCAGGCTCGGCGCCCAGGTCTATTTCACCAATACCTACTGCTCCTGGGAAAAGGGCTGTATCGAGAACACCAACATGCTCTATCGGCAGTATCTCCCGAGGGACCCCTCCTTTGCCCTCTGGTCGGACGAGGATCTGCTCGAACTCTAGCACAAACCAGGACCGCCGTCCGAGAAAAAAGATCGGTTTCGACTTGCCGTATCGCAAATTTTATTTATCTTTGCATTCATGAGTTGCGTTTTGGTCTGGAATCTATCGTAGGGGCAAGGTCATCCTTGACTGCCATAACATCTGTCCGATAGAGGAGAACGTGCATCACATTTAAATCATTGGATTTCTAGCAGCACAGGTGGAACGAAAGTCTGCAGTTCGATACTGCCTGCCAGAACAATGGCTGTTACGCTTGGACTGACAGAACCAATGGCGACGGCCATTCAGAAATTGATAATTATCTTTTCGTTTTTCGCTTCGCCCGAAAGGACGAGTGATGCGATAACTTCTTAACTATAAAAAGGATAGAGAGAAAGCAAAACTTTAATTATGTTATACAAAGAACTACAATTTCCCAAGGGCACGCTGTTCTTGGTCACTGGAGGAGCCGGGTTTATTGGCTCAAATATTTGCGAATCCATATTGAAGATGGGTTATCGGGTGCGTTGCCTCGATGATCTGAGTACTGGTAAACAGACCAATGTGGATATGTTCCTTGATAATCCTAACTACGAGTTTATCAAGGGTGACATTAAAGACCCTGATACCTGTATGAAGGCTTGCGAGGGTGTGGATTACGTGCTGAACGAAGCCGCCTGGGGCAGTGTGCCGCGCTCCATTAAGATGCCGCTATTCTACTGTGCCAACAATATTCAGGGCACGCTGAATATGATGGAGGCCGCCCGTCAGAACGGTGTGAAGACTTTTGTCTATGCTTCCAGTTCCAGCGTCTATGGCGACGAGGCGCATCTGCCTAAGCAGGAGGGTGTGGAGGGCAATCTGCTCTCTCCCTATGCGCTCACCAAGCGTTGCGACGAGGAGTGGGCGAAGCAGTACAGCCGTCACTATGGATTAAAGACTGTTGGATTGCGCTACTTCAATGTTTTCGGTAGGAGACAAGACCCTCACGGGGCATACGCTGCCGTGATTCCCAAGTTTATCAAGCAGCTGCTGAACGACGAACAGCCCACCATCAATGGTGATGGCAAGCAGAGTCGTGACTTTACCTATATTGAGAATGTGATTGAGGCCAACCTCAAAGCCTGCCTTGCTCCCGATGAGGCCAGTGGTGAAGCATTCAATGTGGCGTATGGCGGTCGTGAATATCTGATTGACATTTACTATGAACTGACTAAAGCCCTTGGTAAGAACATAGAGCCTCACTTCGGTCCCGACCGTGCTGGAGACATCAAGCACAGCAATGCAGACATCAGTAAAGCAAAGCGTTTATTGGGCTATGACCCGCAGTATGACTTTGCCAGAGGTTTAGCGGAAGCGATTGATTGGTACAAAGCAAATCTCTAACAGAAAGAATTTAACATATTAATATCAAGTAACAATGAAAGAGACAAAGATTTGTGTCATTGGGCTGGGCTACGTGGGACTGCCCCTTGCCCGCCTGTTTTCAACCAAGTACAAGACCGTAGGTTTCGACATGAACCAGAAGCGTTGCGATGCGCTGATGGCCGGTCATGATGCTACCCTTGAGGTGGCCGACGACATCCTCCAGGATGCCATCAACAACCACGGCTTCATCTGCACCAGCGACATTGAAAAGATTCGCGACTGCAACTTCTACGTCGTTGCCGTTCCTACCCCTGTGGATGCTGACAACAATCCAGACCTGACTCCGCTCGTGGGTGCCAGTACTACCGTCGGTAAGGTCATCAGCAAGGGTGACGTAGTGGTTTATGAGAGCACCGTCTATCCCGGTGTCACCGAGGACGAGTGTATTCCTGTCGTGGAGAAGGTAAGCGGCCTGAAGATGAACGTAGACTTCTACGGTGGCTACAGCCCCGAGCGTATCAACCCGGGTGACAAGCAGCATACCGTGGAGCATATCAAGAAAGTCACCTCCGGCTCAACCCCCGAGATTGGCAAGTATATCAACGAGGTCTATAGCAGTGTCATCACTGCCGGTACCCACCTTGCACCCACCATCAAGGTTGCTGAGGCTGCCAAGGTCATTGAGAACAGCCAGCGTGACATCAACATCGCTTTCGTAAACGAGCTGAGTAAGATCTTCAACAGGATGGGAATTGATACCCTCGATGTGCTGGAGGCTGCTGGCACCAAATGGAACTTCCTGCCTTTCCGTCCCGGTCTGGTGGGTGGCCACTGCATCGGTGTTGATCCCTACTATCTGGCACAGTGCGCACAACGTCATGGCTACAACCCTGAGATTATCCTTGCCGGTCGTCGCATGAACGACGGTATGGGCGAGTATGTGGCTACCGAGACCATCAAGCTGATGCTCAAGAAAGGCATCCAGGTGCTCAATTCAGAGATTATCATCCTTGGCTTCACCTTCAAGGAGAACTGCCCGGATGTGCGCAACACCAAGGTTATCGACATCTACAAAGCCCTGAAGGAGTACAACCTCAACATCACCGTCTATGACCCCTGGGCCAATCCTGCCATTGTGGAACACGAGTACGGCATCAAGGTCGTGAACGAACTGCCTACGCAGAAGTTCGATGCTGCCATTGCAGCTGTGGCTCACAAGAAGTTTGAAGGACTGGATGTGCCTGCATTGCTGAAGGAGAATCACGTTATCTTCGATGTGAAATGTACCCTCGACCGCAGCATTGTGGACGGAAGACTGTAAATAAACACGAATTATTTGAATCAATAACTCTGCGTATTGCGCAAGTCATAGGCATCAAGCGCTTAAGCAAGCGTAGTACGCAGAGTTTAATCACATACTAATATGCGACTGAAAACTTGTATCACCATTGCCTCGCTCTGCGTGCTCTTTACAGCGTGCGGGGTGTCCTGTGCCTATTCTTCCAAGACGAAGCCCAAGCCCGTGAAGGTACAGGTGCGGGAGCAGGCACCCATCGTGGATATTGGGATGCAACCGCATAAGGAGTATGTTGTGAGGGAGGTGATTGACCTGCAAGGCAAGCAGGTCAATGTGCAGGAGAATGTAACCATCACCTTCAAGAAAGGTGGTGCTATCGTTAATGGTACGTTGAAGGGCAACGGAAGCAAACTGAACTCCAAGACCGACGAAGTCTTGGGCGTAAAACTGAAGGGAACGTGGCGGGTAGATAAGATCAGTGACCTTGTGTTCAGCAAGGATTATCTAACGGACACAGACATCATCAACAACCTCAACACCATCCAGTCAGATGTGATGGCGAACGAGGTTACCATCAACAGAGACTATCGCATAGCCATTGCCAAGTCGGGTGGAGCGGGACTGCTCCCATCCAGCCACAGCACCATACTGCTGAAAGGCACTCTTTCTTTGGAAGGCAATGACTACAAAACATATCAGATTATCGACATCAAGAATAAAGAAGATGTCATCGTTAAGGGTGGTCGCATCATGGGAGACGTGGGCAAGCACACCTACATTGAAGGAACTACCAGTGAGTGGGGTATGGGAGTTAACATCATGCAGTCCAAGGATGTGACAATCTCGGATATGTATATCACCAAATGCACTGGCGATGGCATTTATATCTCCGGAGGAAAGGAACCTTCCGTGGGTATTTACGACAATGCCAGCAAGAACATCACGATAAGGAACGTCACCTGTGACGATAATCGCCGCCAGGGGGTGAGTATCATCCACGTGGACGGACTTGTTGTGCGCGACTGCTCGTTTATCAATACGGGGAAGACGGAGTTTACGGCACCTGGTTCGGGTATAGATATAGAACCAAATGTGTCGAACGGTCGTAATATGTCTGTTCGGAACGTTGTAGTGGATAATTGCTTGATTAAAAACAATAAAGGCTCATCGATTGCCACAAACAACACATACGAGATGGAGGGACGGAAGAACTATGAGAATAACCTCTTCTCCAACTGCCAGACAGACGGTTTGTTGAAAGCTCAGTCGCACGATGTGACTTTCCGTAAATGTTCTTTTAAGGAAGTACGTATTGCCAGTGTGTATGCGCCAACGCACATAACCTTTGAAAATTGTATTATATCCGGAGGCTATGGTGTCATTCTTTATGCTCCATCAGAACGAGGTGTTCAGTCGAAAGACCGTCTGCTTGCCCTTGATTTCAGGGGTTGTACTATCTCAACCGTCGCAGAGGAGACACGGACTAATGCACTGATCAGTTGTTATAAGAGTTATGTCCCCAACTTGGAGTATGTCAATTTTGAAGATTGTGTGTTCACTATTCCTTCGGGAAAAGCATCCGATTATGGATTGACGGATTATTCATTCAAGGGGAAGTTGAGAATCAGAAAGTCAGAGATTAACATGCAAGGGCGAAACCTTGATGCAAATGGAATGGAACTCTACAATAACAAGATAAGATGCCGTAGCACGTCACAGCTCGGTACTCGGGCATCTAATCGTGTTATTTCAGATAATTAACTGTAAAAAACATTTATTTGCAAATGTCAAATACCTCATCATCAAATAAAACAATTGCTAAGAACAGCATCTTCCTTAGTCTAAGGATGGTGATAGTTCTTCTTATCTCATTATACACTACGCGGGTAATACTACAAATTTTAGGGGTTGTAGATTATGGTGTGTATAATGTAGTTTGTGGTTTCGTTGCGATGTTTGGTTTTTTGAACACATCCATGAGCAATGGAATACAGCGGTTTTTTAATTATGAATACGGCAAGAATGGAGAAGATGGTGCTAACAAAGTATATTGCACATCCATATATATTCAAGCACTTCTGGCTTTAGTGGTTATTGTCGTTGTTGAGGCATTTGGTTTATGGTATTTGCACAATAAAATGGTGATACCAGAAGAGCGAATGGTGGCCGCAGAATGGATTTTTCAACTTGCTATTCTTGCTTTTGTGATTAACATCATGCAGGCACCTTTCACGGCTGCGGTAACTGCGCATGAAAAGTTTGATTTCTATGCTGTAGTCAGTGTGGCCGACGCTTTGCTTAAATTGGGAATAGTATTCCTTATAAAGGTAGTACAATCCGACAAACTTATAGTTTATGGCTTCTTTTCTACCGCAGTAGCATTTTTAAATATTTCAATCTATTTTGCTTATTGTAAAAAGTATTTTCGGGAAATTCATTTCAGGCATGGGTTAGATAAATGCCTCTTTAAAAGAATGTTGGGTTTCTCTGGCTGGAATATATTTGGTTCTTTCTCAAATGTTATGGAGGTGCAAGGAATCAACCTCGTTATGAACTTTTTCTATGGACCAGTGGTAAATGCAGCAAGGGGTGTTGCGAACCAGATTAATAGTGGCGTGCAATCATTTGTGGGTAACATCACGGTACCAGTGCGACCTCAAGTAACACAATCTTATGCAAAAGGTGATATACAAAGGACGATGGGACTAACTTATGGTGTTAGCAAAATGAGTTGTGCAATTGTTCTACTATTGGCAATACCAGCCTCAATTGAAATAGATTATATATTGAAACTCTGGTTGGGTGATGCCATACCAGAGCACACCGCTACATTCACGATGCTCATCTTGCTTACTTCGGTGGTCAGTAACCTTAATGCACCAATTTCAAATGTTGTCCATGCTACGGGAATAATGCGAGACTACCAGTTGTTTGCGAGCTTAACTCGCTTATGTTCAATACCTCTTGCTTATTTCTTGATAAAATTTTATGATGTACCCGAACTGGGTTTAATGGCTGTTCTTGTTATGTCTACAGCTACTCACTTGGTAAGTTTGATAATTGCACGGAAATTAGTTCATTTCTCTTTGCGAGAATATTTTCGAGTTGTGGTATGGCCAACATTATTGATACTGGTAGTAGGAGTGGCCTTGGTGTATCCACTTCATTATTTATTGCAAGAAGGATGGCTGCGGTTAATCCTGGTTTGCGTTATAAGTTTTGTGGTAATAGGATTGTCTTTTTTCTACATTGCCTTTAATAAGTCTGAAAGACAGCTTGCTTTACAATTATTGAAACCAATTGTAAATATCTTCAAACGAAACAAATAAATGACAAAAGTAATCACTTACGGCACATACGACCTTCTGCACCAGGGTCACCTGAATCTGCTCCGTCGTGCAAAGGAATTGGGCGACTACCTGATAGTGGGAGTCACCAGCGACAGCTTCGACCGTGGCCGAGGCAAACTCAACGTGCGCAACAATGTGTTGGAGCGCGTGGAGGCAGTGAAAGCCACAGGGTATGCAGATGAGGTAATCATTGAGGACTACCTCGGACAGAAGATTGACGACATTCAGAAATACGATGTGGACATCTTTGCCATCGGTAGCGACTGGATGGGGAAGTTCGACTATCTGAACGAATACTGCAAGGTGGTTTATCTGCCTCGCACGGAAGGAATCTCATCCACAATGCTTAGGGCAGAGAGCCAGACGAGTTACAGGATTGGTATCGTTGGCAGTGGCCGCATTGCCCACCGCTTTGTACCAGAGAGCAAGGTCGTGAACGGTGCTGAGGTGACTGCCGTGATGAATCCTGACAAGGAAAAGGCTGAGGCTTTTGCGCAGATGCACGGGTTGACAGCATACACCGACTATGACCAGTTCTTGCAGAATGTTGATTTAGTTTATGTGGCCTCTCCGCACCTGACGCACTATGACTATACTAAGCGGGCTCTACTGGCAGACAAACACGTGCTTTGCGAGATCCCGTTTATGCTCTCCAAAGAAGAAGTTTTGGAACTTTACCGACTGGCAGACGAGCGCAACCTCGTATTGATGGAAGCGAGCAAGACGGCTTATTGTCCTGCCTTTGGTCATATTGTTACGTTGGTCAAGAGCGGAATCATAGGCGATGTAGTGGACGTGAAAGCCTCTCTGAGTAAGATGGTGCCGCCACCTACACGTGAGTTGGATGCAGAACAGGCAGGTGGTGCTATGACAGAACATGCTCCACTGACATTGCTTGCCATCATCAAACTGCTGGGCATAGACTGGAGGGATGTGGACTTCCATAGCCGTATGGAGAATGGCGTTGATATCTACACCAAGGGCGTGATGAACTATCCTCACGCCACAGCTTCGTTTACACTGGGTATAGGTGTGAAGACAGAAGGCAACTTGGTCATTTCTGGCACGAAGGGTTATATCTACGTTCCTGCTCCTTGGTGGCTGACCGACTTCTTTGAGGTGAGGTATGAAGACCAGACCAAGAACAAGAAATACTTCTATAGCTATGATGGCGAAGGCCTTCGCTATGAAATACAGGAATGGCTCTCTATAATTGTGAACGAGCGCAGGAGTTGCTATAAGCTACGTCGCAGGGAGAGTGTTGCCATTGCTGAGATAATTGGGAAATATAGGAATCACGAAAATGTGACGGAGATATGATACACAGGTTGTTAGTAGTAGGAGGAGCCAACGGCATTGGTTTGGCCATTGCTCAGGAGATGGCTCGGAGAGAGAGCACAGAGAAGGTTTATATCGTAGATAAGGCCTCTCTGCAAGATTTTTATGCCCATCAGAAGATAGAGTCCTTTGAATTTGACCTTACTAACGAAGACTATTTATTCTTTGATCGGTTTAGTGATATTGATGGACTGATGATAACGGCAGGTTTTGGGCGGTTGTCACTATTCAAGGATGTGACAGAGGGGCATATTATCCAGTCGTTCAATGTGAACACAATCCCAGTGTTAAGGCTAGTCAAGAAGTTTTATGATAAGCTGGAAAGCGAGAAAGACTTTTATTGCGGTGTGATGGTAAGCATTGCTGGCTGGATGTCTTCGCCTTTCTTTGCCGTTTATGGCGCGACTAAAGCTGCGTTGAAAATTTTCATTGAGAGTGTGAATGTGGAACTACTGAAGGCTGGAACGACCAACCAGATTCTCAATGTGAGTCCTGGAAGTATTAAGGGTACTGGTTTCTATGCGGGTAAAACTGATCTTGATGTGTTGAAACAGTTAGCCAATTGCATTATCTCTCATTTGGAAGTGAAGGATGATGTTTTTATTCCACAATATGAAGCAGTGTATCGCGAAGTGTTGGGAAGATATGCGGAAGACTTTCGTAAGGAAGGGATGCATAGTTATGATTATAAATTAAAAAGTAAAAGGTAAACTTATTAATACATAAGATTTCTATGAATTTAAGAGATAGTATTTCAATAATCGCATCAAATTTTGGCAAGATTTCAATTCTTAAAAAGTTATTACGAAGTCCTTATGACTATTATAAGAATTGGCCTAAGAAGAGAGAATTTGCCAATTTCAAGAAATATGGATTTGAGGCATTGGTTAAATTCGATGAGTGTTTAACCAAACATAATATAAAGTATTCTCTTGCTTTTGGAACATTACTAGGGGCAGTTCGAGAACATGATTTTATACCACATGATGATGATCTTGATTTTGCAATGTGGATTGAAGATTATAAACCTGATATTATTAAATATTTAAAAGAGAGTGGTATAAACCTTAAGTATAGATTTTCGGTAGATAATGACAATTTGGGTAAACTTGACACTTTTGTGTATAAAGGTGTTTTCATAGATATTTTTTATTTCTATCATGACGAAGACGGTCGTGCTTATTGCTGTGATTTCAAAAATCAACCTGATTGTAGAAGTAGGACAGAATCTGTAAAAAAACACGGAGGATTGAGACCGCGTAAATTGTATATGCCTTTAGGAGAGGGTACAGAGAGAATTTCTTTTAAAGATGTTAATGTGATGATTCCAACTAACTATAAGGAAATACTTGCATTCCGTTATGGAGAGGATTATATGACACCTAAGCCAGGATGGCGCCCAAATACAAAATATGTGGTAGAAGCCGAGCAATGGATTGGAAAGTATGAAGTGTGTAGATAAAAGTGGGATTTTCTGTAGTTGACATAACTGATTTTGCCGTCCAGTTACATTACTACTCCCTGTTGCACAGACAATCAAGTAAAAATAGATTTAAAAAGTTTTTGAAGTATCGACACACATGAAGTAACTGCTGATAATAATGAGAAATACTTTTAATAAAGATTTGTTCTTTTATTTGTTTGCCATCATAATGACATTCCTCTTGTATCAGAGGGATGTTGGTGGTACGGAAACAAATAAGTTTATATTTTTAGGCATCACTGTTTTGTATGCCTTGGTTGCGGATTATAGCCACTTGATGATGGCCACGGCTTTCCTTCTACCCCTTGCCAATGGTCTTCCGGGCAACTATATATTCCCGATATTGTGCGTCCTTATATGGATAAAGGGGCGGAAGATGATTCATGCTTCCTCAATAGTATGGGTGTCTTTTGCACTGATAGCCGTATCTGAAATTATTCATATATTCGGTTTCTCTTCACAACCGAGTATTCCTAGTTACCTTGGATATTGTGCTGCTATATTCCTGCTGCTGGTTATCGGAGGTTCTGACGTTAATGCTTCCGATAATAGTAAAAATGCCTTGGCATTTTGTATTGGCAGTGCCGTGATGTTATTTGTTATTCTTCTGAAATTTAGCCTAATGACTAATGTGGATATTTATGATATGGAGTCGCGAGTGGGCAATGCTGGTCAATTTTATGGCGAGGAAAGAATGACATTAGGTACAAATCCGAACAACATAGGTCTATATTCTATTGCAACAATGACGATGGCTTTTGCGTTATGGTACTATAAGAAAATTCCCATTTGGCTGTTCGCTGTGCTGGAGATTGTTGCTTTCGTGTCGGGAGTGAGCAGTTTCTCACGCACTTGGATGTTATGTCTGGTATTATTCGGTCTGCTCTACCTTTTCTTAAACAAAGGAGGTGGAAGAAAATCGTCTTCGCTTGTTATCTTTATATTGGGCATTGTTGGCGTATATTATTTCTTCACAAGATATTGCAGCAGTGCCCTGGAAATGTTTACTGACCGTTTCAGTGATTCAAGCGTTGATACAGCGGGTGCTCGTACCGTGTTATTTGCGGAGTATAACAAGTGGATGTTTTCACACGGATGGGCTTTGCTTTTTGGTACAGGAGCCCAGTGCTACAAAGAGTTTACCATGATATTCAATTCCACTCACAATGCTCTACAGCAAATCTTTATATCATACGGTCTCCCGGGATTGTTTCTGTTCCTTTATCTCCTCTACAAGAGCATAAAGAAATGGCATGTGCGACACGAGTATATGGTCTATCTGCCAATGATTGTGATAGCTTTCTTCCTACAATCGTCACAATTTCTTAACCCATTTTATTGCATGTTTCCTTTCATAGCTGCCTATTTTATCTTGAAAATGGTGAAAAGCGACAGTATGAATAATCGTGTGAATATGACGAATAACCATACAAGAACCCTGAAATGATGAAAAGTATTGGGCATTACATACAAGCAACTCAAAGCATTTTGGGTGTGAGAAAGGCTGAAAAGCAGGACGGTAGTTTACAACGTCCAGTCGTAGTGATAGAAAGCGATGATTGGGGGAGCATTCGTATGCCATCACCCACGGTGCTGAAAGAACTCAAGGCCAAAGGACATCGCTACTTTGATCATATCGGTTACGACCGTTATGACACCTTGGCTTCCAATACCGACTTGGAAGTACTTATAGAAGCACTTAATAGTGTAAAGGACAGTGAAGGAAATGCTGCCAAGCTGACTATGAACTGCGTGGTCGCCAACCCCGACTTTGACAAAATACGTCACTCGGGCTTTCAAGAGTATCACTACGAACTTTTTACTGAGACGCTAAGGCGTTACCCACATCACGATCGCTCTTTTGCATTGTGGAAAGAAGGGATGAAGCAGGGGGGGTTACATCCTCAGTTTCACGGTCGCGAGCATCTGAATCCTCAGATGTGGCTTGGACTATTACAGAAAGGATGTAAGACTGTTCTAGATTCCTTCGACAAAAGAGTGATGTCGGTTGTCGTAGATAAAACGGATGATCCTCGTCAACATTCTTTGGCAGCTTTTAATTTAGCAAATGAAGAAGAATATGCCTTTGCAAAGGAAAGTGTACGAGAAGGCCTTGACCTGTTTGAACAGTTGTTTGGCTATCGTTCTGTCTCGATGATTGCGCCCAACTACACTTGGGACACTGCAATAGAGGATGAGGCTGCACGCTGTGGCGTAAAATACCTTCAGGGAAGCCGCAATCAGCGGCACTCCTATTACGTGATGAGAAACGGAGGGCAAGCAGAGATCAGGCATACCGGCCAGCGTAACGGCAATGGACAAGTCTATATGGTGCGCAACTGTTCCTTTGAGCCAAGCGAGAATCCCAAGCGCAATGCTGACTTCTGCATGGCGCAGGTGGAGCAGGCGTTTAAGCGAGGACAGGCAGCCATCATCTCTTCCCATCGTCAGAATTTCATCGGTGAGCTCTACCCGGAGAACCGAGAGAACAATATCAAGCAATTTAAGTCGCTCCTTAGTTCTATCGTGAAGAATTATCCAAATGTGATTTTCCTCACAAGCGATGAACTTGGCAAAATGATAGAGACCAATGGCATTCAATAGTTTCAGTTTCTGGCTTGTCTTCCCGCTTATCTTCGGGATTTACTGGCTGATTCCCGCCAAGTGGAACCAGTGGCGAAAGGTATTTTTTGTTCTTGCGAGCTATCTGCTCTATATGAACTGGAAACCGGCCTTTGCTCTGGTGTTGCTGGGCGTGACCTTAGTGACGTATTGTGCGGGTGGGTATCTTATTGACAATCAAAAGATTATCAATGGTTCAGGGTTTCATGGTTCAAGGTTCAAGTGCGATGAAAACGCAGATTCAAAGGTTCAAGAGTTTAAGAGTTCAAGGCGGAAACGGCTGGCGTGGTGCTTTGCATTGTTGGGACTGTTGCCGCTGCTGGTGTTCAAATACTACAACTTTCTGAATGATAGCCTGGCCGCTGGGCTTGCATCTATAGGACTGAAATTCGCGATGCCGGGATTGAATTGGGCAGTACCTGTGGGGATTTCGTTCTTCACTTTCCAAGCAGTGGGCTACATGTTGGATGTGTATCACGGACGGGTGAAGGCTGAGAAGAACCTGTTGGACTATGTGCTTTTTGTGAGTTTCTTCCCGCAAGTAACCTCTGGCCCTATCAGTACGGCAGAGGACTTGATGCCCCAGATAAAGGCGACACACGTTTGACTATGAACAAGGAAAGCAAGGACTGAAACAACTGCTATGGGGTATGTTCATCAAGCTGGTCATTGCTGACTGCTTGGGACTGTTTGTTGATACCGTTTATGCCAACTATATTCATTACAGTGGAGCCACCTGCTTTGTGGCAAGCGTGTTTTATTCGCTACAAATATATTGCGACTTTGCGGGCTATTCGCTGATGGCGATAGGTATTGCACGGACACTGGGCTTTAAACTGATTGACAACTTCCGCAGACCGTACCTTGCCACAAGCATCACGGACTTTTGGAAACGCTGGCATATCTCGCTGACCCGCTGGCTCACCCGTCAGGTGTATATCCCGCTTGGTGGCAGCCGTTGCAGCAAACCGAGAACCTATTGGAACATCTTTGTCACCTTCCTTGTGAGCGGCATCTGGCACGGAGCCAACTGGACGTTCATCGTCTGGGGTATTATGCACGGTGTGTTGCAGATTATTGAGAAAGCCTTAGGCTGGCAGAAATATGAAGGCAAGAGTTGGGCTGTAAAGGCAGTGAGGATATGCGTCACTTTCCTGCTGGTGAACTTCGCATGGGTGTTCTTCAGGATGCCAAGTATTGAGGGGGCGTTTGATGTAATAGGCAAAATGTTCACAGAAACTGGCACACCGAAATTGTCCTTGCTGCAGGGGTCGGAGTGGTTTATGTTAATGGCAGGATTGCTACTCTTGGTGTTCAAGGATTTGCGTGATGAGTGGTTCTGTAATAGGATAAAGGTGCTTGAACAACCTGTCGTTAGGTGGGCTGTTTATGTTTTTCTGTTCTGTATGATTCTCAATTTCGGGGTATTTGGTGGCGGCTCGTTTATTTATGTAAGTTTTTAACAACGATAACACATCTCGTAATGAAGAAATACTTGATTAAGATATTGATGTTTTTTTCATCATCGCGGTGATAGACATTTGTTTCGGTCGGGTGTGCGACTATATGGTGGCACATGCCAAGGGCGGCTCCAACAAACAGATGAATGACCTTGTGATGCACGACAAGTATGATGTGCTTATCATGGGCTCATCGAGGGCGCGTCATCATTACGACCCGCACATCATCAGCGAATCGTTAGGTATGACCTGCTACAATGCAGGTTATGACGGGAACGGTATCATTCTGGCTAACGGCTTGTATAGTATGATACGCGACCGCTACAGGCCCAAGGTCATCGTGTATGACCTTACTTTAGGATTTGATTGCTACGAGTATCCCGAAGACCAGCAGGACAAACGCTACCTCTCGCAGCTGAAACCCTACTATCACCATCAGCAGGTGAAAAACATAGCGAAGCGTATCAGCGAAGAAGAATACTATAAACTCTATTCCGGCTTGCTGCGGTATAACTGCAAAACAGTGAACCTTCTGAAAGAGAACTTGACAACGGTACCTATGTACGACCTCGGCTATGCCCCTTTGAAAGGGCAGATGGGATACGAGCCGACAAACTATGAGGAAGTGACAGATGATACATCTATTGACCCCCTCAAACTGGAGTTTATGGAGGATCTCATTTGTAAGGTACAATCCGATTCTATTCAGCTCGTGTTTAGCATCTCTCCTCGTTACAAAAGTCCGTCACGACAGAAATTTAAAGATATAGAGGCACTTTGTGCCAAGTATAATGTGCCTATTCTGGATTTTTATAACGACGGGCGATTCTATTTGAATAAGGAATATTTTGAAGATGTTGCCCACATGAATAAGAAGGGAGCCTCAGCATTTACGGCAGAATTTAGCAAGATATTGAAAAATAATATCTAACACAATATGGCAGAATCATCATTTTTACATCGTGCGAAAAGGGCGTTGACAGACCCAAGACACGATTTCGAGGTGTTTTTGAATAAGACCGCCAACTGGTGGTCGGACGAGACATTCATCAAGTTAAAGTACTGGGCTTTGCAGGGGAAACGTCTAAGGATAGACCAACCCCAGACTTTCATCGAGAAGCAAAACTGGTTGAAACTGCACGACCATAACCCTCTTTATACAGAGCTTGCAGACAAGTATCGCGTAAAAGCATACGTTGCCAAAAAGATTGGCGAAGAATATGTTGTGCCGTGCTATGGCTACTGGGAGCGCGTCGAGGATATAGATTTCGACAAGTTGCCTCAGCAGTTCGTTATGAAATGCAATCACAATTCAGGAGGTGGTGTTATCTGCAAGGATAAGAGTACGCTTGATATTGAAAAAGCAAAACAAGGTTTGCAGCGTTGTATGAACGACGACTTCTTTAAGTACAGCCGTGTGTGGCCTTACAAGAATATTCAGAGAGGCATTCTGGCTGACAAGTATTTGGATGACCATACAGGAACGGAGCTTCGTGACTACAAGTGGTGGTGCTTCAATGGCGAACCTAAGGTGATGTATTGCACCAACAAGGGCAAGGACATCTATGAAAACTTCTATGATATGGACTTCAAACCGTTGGACATCAGTCACGGGTTCAGACGATTTGAACCGGAGATAGAGAAGTTCCCGGAGTTTGAACTGATGAAAGGGTTGGCAGCGAAGCTATCAGAAGGCATTCCTTTCGTGAGAGTTGATTTCTTCAATGTGGAGGGTCACGTGTATTTTGGGGAGTTTACCTTCTTCGACTGGGGCGGTATGAAGCCTTTGAGCGACGAGTGGGAAAAGAGAATAGGTAGTTGGATAACATTGCCCGACAATGAAACAAAGAAATAAGCGTGTCATCATCTGGGACACGGGCGAGATAGACCTGATAGAGGGGAGGCAGATAGGGGGCATTGCCGTGCAGATGTACTTCTGGGCGCAGACGTTTGTCGAGCATGGCTGGGAGGTGTACTCCTTCGCAGAGAACGCAAGGCAGCGGGTGGTGAAGGAAGGTATCACTTTCCTCCCCAAGCGGAACGTTCTGCGCATCAACCTGCTCTTGGAATGGTGGGACGCCCTGAAGACCATCGCCGCGATTCATCCCGACCTGATCATCTACCGTGGTGCTAACCGTGCGCTCTACCCCTTGGCAAAGGTGGCAAGGCTCTTCGGAAGGAAGCTGGTGATGTTCGGAGCCAGCGACGTGAACTTCGAGCCGGGCAAGGAACTGGTGGGCTCGGAGGTCAACCGAAAGATGTATCACCGTGCCATTAAGCATATCCCATACTTCGTTGTCCAGAACCAGCATCAGCACGACACCCTGTTGCAGAACTACGGCAAGGAGAGTCTTGTGCGCTTCAATATCTGGGGCGAAGTGAGGCAGAAGCCGGAAGATGACGTGCCACAGAGCGATGCGGTATGGGTGGCCAACTTCCGCACACTGAAAAGAGCGGAATGGGTGTTGGATGCGGCAGAGAAACTGCCAGAATATAAGTTTGTGCTGGCAGGCGGCCCATCGGGTGACGGGAAGTATTATCAGGAAATGAAGAACCGTTCGGAAGTCCTGGAGAACTTGGACTTCTTGGGCTCGCGTTCGTTCTTCTACACTTGTGAGCTGGTGGCACGTTCGAAGGTGCTGCTCTGCACCTCTACCTTTGAGGGTTTCCCCAATACCTTCCTTCAGGCATGGGTTCACGGACCGCCGGTCATCTCAACGGTGGATCCCAGTGGGATTATCAGCAGGTACCACCTTGGGGAGGTCGTAAACACGGAAGAGGAACTTGCGGCTGCATTGAAGCACATCCTGGATGATAAGGAGTATTATGAGCAGTTGCGGCAGAACGTGAATGCGTTCTTCAAGGAGAATTATTCTTCCGAAGCAGGATATAACAATATAATACAGTATGTCTATGAGCAAGATTAAATACATTTTTCATAGAATCAGTCTCTTCTATTGGCGTTTTGTGGCTTCGCCTGAGAAATATGCCCGTCACTTGGGCGTGAAAATAGGTAAGCATTGTTTCATATCTACCCGTGAATGGAGTAACGAGCCATATCTCATCACCATTGGCGACAACGTGCAGGTGACTCGTTGTGTATCAATACATACGCATGGGGGGGGCAATTCTATCAGGAAGGAGCACCCCGACTTTGACGTGTTCGGTAAGGTGGTAATCGAGGACTGGGCTTACATCGGAGCCTATTCCCATATCATGCCGGGCGTGACCATAGGGGAAGGGGCTTTGGTGGCAGCAGGAAGCATCGTTACCAAGTCAGTGGCACCACATACTGTTGTGGGCGGCAATCCGGCAAGGGTAATCCGTACCACCGAGGAGTACTACGAGGAAAACAAGAAATACAACGTCGGGACAAAGAAGATGAGTACAGAGGAAAAGAAACGGTACTTGCTTTCATTGCCCGAGGAAATGTTTATCAAGAAATAGTTTTATGGCTACTATTCAGGTGTTCATAGCTTCTTCATCGCGCGACACGGGACATGAGCGTCTCGTGGTGAGCGATGCTGTGCGCAAGCTCAGTGAGCAGTATGAGACGCAGGGCTACCGTGTGCGGCTTGGATGCTGGGAAGACTTCACGCCTGAATATAGCGGCACTCGCAAACAGACTGAGTACAATGAACAGTTGATAGCAAAGAGTCAGGTCTTTATCGCTTTGTTCCGCTCCGTCTGTGGGCAATATTCACAGGAGGAGGTGCACTACTGGCAAAGCCTGGGTAATGAGCCTTTCGTGCTTGACATTCAGGATACGTCGGTGGATAAGACCGCGGTGAGCAACTTCGTGGCAAGTTGCGGTCTTAGCACCCTTCAGGTGCAAACAGATGATGATATTGTGGCTGCGGTCGTCCGGATGGTGGATGATTATATCAGCGGTCATCCTGCTGACGGACATATTGAAACAGCTCCTGTAAAAAAGGTGTATGCTACCATTCCTTATGACCGTAAGGAGGAGCGGCTTCCTGTGAGCCACATTGTGCGAAGCCTTGATGACATGGCTGAAAGCCGGTTGCACCTGCGTTGCCGCCTGATGGTGCTGAACTCTGCTCAATTGGTAAGTAGCGATTATTATGCCGCCATTCTGAAAGACCACCTCAACCATGACGAGGAGGCAGAAGTGCTGACGGCCGTGCACTATAGCGTTTCCCTGCACCGTCCTGAAGTGGCCTTGTATTACAACTATTACGACCAGATTCTCGACAATCACCCGGAAGTAAAGAGCGCCATCAACAACGCAGGTCTGTTCAACGAGCCATTCGACGGTGTGCAGCGTGTCCGTTATAACCTACTGAAATGGATTCTCAGACAATCGGTGCTTCGCATTGACCTGGGAGCCGGTATCTGCGTCAAGGAAGGCTGGTTCTTCTTCTATGGACTGCCAGTCATTGCGCTCTCGGAAATAGGGATCTCGGCCACAACAGAAGCGGCACAAACTGCAGAACTTATCAAGCGGCTCTCGTTTGCCGTCCTTGATGCTGACGGCAGTCATCTTGTGGGTGCGGATGGGAATCTTGAGGTGGATGACATCGATGCAGAGATAGACAAGGCTGACACGATCATCAACGCTGCCCAAGAGATAGAACAAGCGGCAACGGAACGAAAAAGAACACTGCTCAACACGATAGCAGGAGCCATAGATGCTATCTTGACAGCAGGTGTCACCCACGATAATATTGCAAAGCTGATGGTCCTGATAGAGCGCAAGGAGCGTTTGCAGACAGAACTGTCAATAGAGTCACGCGAGATTCTGCGGACGCAGATGCTCGTGGTACAGGTGCACGATACCTATACCGTTCTTTTCCAGACGACAGGTATAAATATAGATAGGCAGTACCTGAAAGTGGCAGAGACGGCAGACCATTACGGTATTGTAGATCCGACAGCTGAGATGATGCGTATGAACTATGCCAACTACCTCAGCCGTCAAAACAGGAACGGTG
The DNA here is from genome assembly GCA_017940465.1 of Bacteroidales bacterium. GTDB lineage: Bacteria > Bacteroidota > Bacteroidia > Bacteroidales > P3 > Colimorpha. Next base: position 62,967 of record JAGAYN010000023.1, read on the forward strand.
AGGCCATCAGGATGTATGAGACGGTGATGACGCGCTTGGATAGCCTTGACGACCGCTCTGAACTGTACCGCTATTATATCGTGCATCTCTACGTTACCTATATCAACCACCTTGCGTTCCTTGCCGAGAAAGCGCGTGCTACAGCAGCCATCGCAAGGCTGGACGGAATGATGGCAAGGTGGAAGAACTATGGACTTTCAGATCTTGAGCGTACTGCCAACCGCAGTCGCCTGATGGCCTGTAAGCTGAGGATAAGACCAATACAGGAGGGCGTAACGCAGTTGCTCAATGAAGCCTTGCTTATTTACAAACATGCATTGAGTCTGCCGGAAGAAGCTTTCGACTCCTTTATCCGTGATGAGATCTTTTGCGACCTGCCTATCTGCATTGCCAGCACCCTGATGGATGCGCTGCAAAATGGAGTAAGGTTGAATGAGAAGCAGGTGGGGCATAATGTGACGAGGTGCCTTGAAAATGTCATACGCTTCACATACCGTTATCCGAATGACATATCCTGCCTCACCTATCGGGGAAATGCCTTTCACGACCTTGGCTTCTTCTATTCTAATACTGTAGGCGACCAGCAGGCTGCACGACGTTATTGTAAGGAGGCCTTGGACGTAAGGGAAAGGATATATACCCTGACTCAAAATCCCAATGACCAGTATGACGTGGCACAGACATTATTGTTGTTGGGGGCTACATACGTCAATGACCGACGTGAGCCATTGACAATAGATGAACGCGATGAAGCTCTTGGCTATGCCGACAGGTGTCTGGCCATCTATGCTGACCTGAACAAGGAGCATTATCTCGAACAGGACACCCGCTACTATGAGGCGTTACAGCTCAAAGGCAGTATCTTATATGCAAGCGGTGGCACGGGAAAGGCGATAGGTCTAACCTTGTTGAAGCAGGTGCGGGACTGGGATGTGGCACACCCCGAGAACACCTACCACGGCACCTTTCAGGAAGTGGCTGGAAGTATTCTGAAGGCAGAGGGTTGGATTGGGTGAGAAGGAGAGATTGTAAAAATGAATTGAACAAATTAATAGGATAGTAACATAATAAACAATGAGACCAATTAAGACATTTTTGAGAGACCCGCGTGAAATAACGCAGGGATTGGTGAGGAAGTTCCTGTCGAGCCGTATCGAGGATGACAGGACATACCTCTCGTATTTGTATGCCGCGACCTTCTGGAAGAAGATGCATTGGGAGAATCCCCAGACCTTCAACGAGAAGATGACGTGGCTGAAAGTGTATGGGCGTGACCCTAAGTACGCGACTATGGTGGATAAGTACTCCGCCAAGTCGTTGGTTTTCACCCTAATAGGGGGGGGGTATTTGGTTGATAATTACGCAGTTGCAGACAGTTGGGACGAGATTGACTGGGCATCGTTGCCTGACCGGTTTGTCATCAAGTGTACCCACGATAGCGGAGGAGCCTTCGTTTGCAGAGACAAGAAGAGTTTTGACTTCGGGGGCACACGGAAAATCATAGAAAGAAATCTTAATACATACAATTATAACATAGCTCGCGAGTGGCCGTACAAGGATGTGCCACATAGAATCATCGTTGACCGTCTGCTGGACGACCATACAGGTAATGAGTTGCGCGACTATAAGTTCTGGTGCTTCAATGGTAAGCCTACTTATATGTACTGCACTGTCAAGGCCAAGCAGATTTATGAGAACTTCTATGATATGGACTTCCAGCCCGTGATGATAGACCACGGGTTCCCACGTCACCAGCCTGAATTTGAACGCCCCGAGTGCTTTGACGAAATGCGGCAGTTGGCCGAGAAGTTATCTGCCGGTATTCCTTTCGTAAGGGTGGACTTCTTCCAAGTGGAAGGGAAAGTCTATTTCGGAGAGTTTACCTTCTTCGATTGGGGTGCACACCGTCCGTTCAAGGGAGACTGGGATAGGAAACTCGGAGAGCTAATCACGCTGCCTGTTAAGTAACGGTTTACTGTTTACGGTTGACCGTTCACGAGGCGGCAGCATCTGAACAAGAATCGTAAAACAGTAAACAAAATATGGCAGTAAAATCAGTGATTCAAGCCTCCAAGCATCCTTGGATGGCAGCGTTGTTGCGCATGTGTTCGGACAAGGCGTTCATTCGTCTTAAGTGGGCCGGCAGAAGGATGCCCTACAAACTTAACTTGAAGAACCCACGGACATTCAATGAGAAACTTCAGTGGATAAAACTCTATGACCACAACCCGCTCTACACGACGCTGGTTGACAAATATCGAGTGAAGCAGTATGTGACGGAACGAGTAGGGGCAGAGCATGTCATTCCCTTGCTTGGAGCTTGGGACAGGGTTGAGGATATTGAATGGGAGAAGTTGCCTAATCAGTTTGTCATTAAGTGCTCGCACGATTGTGGAGGGATGGTTATTTGCAAGGATAAATCACAACTGGACATACCCGCAGCTTCTGCAATGCTGAAGAAGAGGTTTGATTATAACTACTATTATGAAGGTCGTGAGTGGCCTTATAAGAATGTTCAACCCAAGGTGTTTGCAGAGGCTTACAAGGAAGATGAATTCGGTGAACTGCGTGACTATAAGTTCTTCTGTTTCGATGGCGAAGTGAAGGCGTTGTTCATCGCTTCTGACCGTCAGAACAAGAATGAGGAGGTGAAATTCGACTTCTTTGATGCAGACTTTAATCACCTTCCTTTCACGCAAGGACATCCTAACGCGAAGAGTTCAAAGCCAAGAGGCTTTGAAAAGATGAAGCAGCTGGCAGCCAAACTGAGCAAGGGGCTACCTGAGGTGCGGGTGGACTTCTATGACGTGAACGGACATGTGTATTTCGGAGAATTCACGCTGTTCCATTTCGGTGGAATGGTGCCGTTTAACCCCACGGAGTGGGACTATAAATTTGGTGAATGGATAAAACTACCAACAACAAAAAGAAAATGAAGAGAATACTTTGCCTGATAGACGGGCTTGGCTCAGGTGGCGCAGAACGCCAGATGACCGGCCTTGCCGTGATGCTCAAAGAAAAAGGCTACCACGTTGACTTGGTGGCCTATCACGAGGAAAAGAATTTTTATGTCTCCCTTGCCAAAGAGGGGGGGATAGAGCCTTTTTTTCTGGAAGTCGGCCCGTCACGATGGTCAAAGGTGAAAGCCGTAAGGCGTTATATTAAACAGCAGGGAGGTTATGACTGGGTAATCGCTTACAAACCCGGTCCTAATGCCATTGGTTGTATTCTGAAACTATTGGGCATGAGGTTTAAGCTGATTGTAAGCGAACGAATTACAGATAGTGAAGTATGGAGAAAGAAGAATCTTTTCAGACTGTACAGGTTTACGGATTACATTGTGCCGAATGCTTATTCCCAAGGGGAGTTCTTGTCGAAGACGTTCCCGTGGATGACAAAGAAGATAGTCCCAATAACCAACTTTACAGATACTGACTATTTTAAACCGTCAGAATTCTCTGAATCTGATATTTTCAGGGTGCTTACAGTTGCCAGAGTGGCGAAACAGAAGAATGTCCTCAGATATTTGGATGCTATCGCCCTCTTGAAGAAACGAGGCATTGAGCGTGTGCATTTCGATTGGTATGGTAACGTGGAAAGGGGACAAGACGATTATGCGCAGGAGTGTTATGCAAAGGTGAAGGAACTGGGATTAGAGGAGCAGATAGAGTTCCATCCTTCGACTTCGGAAATCTTGATGAAGTATCAGGAGTGTGATATGTTTTGTCTGCCCAGTTTGTTTGAAGGGTTCCCGAATGTGCTCTGTGAAGCTATGAGCTGTGGGAAGCCGGTGGCCTGTGGCAATGTGTGTGATAATGCAAGGATAGCTGCAAATGGTAAGAATGGTCTGCTGTTCGATCCGACGAAAGTGGAAGAGATAGCAGATGCCCTTCAAGAGATTTACAGTATGCCGTTAGAAAAGAGGCAGGAATGGGGAAGGAGCAGTCGTGAGATAGCTGTGGAACTGCTTTCCAAGGAAGCTTTTGTGAATAAGTATATTGAAGTGATAGAAAGGAACTGATAATAATGGCAAAGCTCATTGTTGCTATAGCAACCTTGGGGTCAGGAGGCGCAGAACGTGTGTTGTCTGTTCTCTCTTCTAATCTGGCAGACAGTTTTGGGTCGGTTCAATATGTCTTATGGGATGGTGGAGAGCCTTTCTATCCCATAGATGACCGTGTGAAGATTGTATCTCTACCAGAAATATCAGGGAAGAAAGGACGCAACCACCAGTTGGCAACGTTCAGGCGGTTGATACAGAAGGAAAGGCCAGAATTGGTGTTGTCTTTCCTAACTCCTTACAGTATACTGGTGCTTCTTTCCACTATAGGGATGAAGCAGAAAGTGGTTGTTGCTGAACGCACTGACCCGAAACGACTGTTGGCAGGAGGAAAGGCCGGGCTATGGCTTCGGGATTGGTTGTATAGACGTGCAGACGGAATTCTGACACAGACGGAATATGCCAAGTCGTGCTATGATGAGAAGTTTGCAGGGAAAACAAAGGTTATTTATAACCCTGTGACAATGAGCGACGAGCAAGTGGGCATGGCATTGAGGACACCCAAGGAACATGTCTTTGTGACTGCTGGACGCTTGGAACCCGTCAAAGACCAGACGATGATGATTGAGGCTTTTGAGGCGTTCTATCAGTCTCACCCTGAATACAGGCTGGTGATTTATGGCGAAGGCCCTGCACGGGAATCTTTGCAGAAGATGATAGACGAGAAGAAACTACAGAATGTAGTGACATTAGCGGGACGCACTAATGATTTGTGGAATAAGATGGCCAGTGCAGAGGCGTTTCTTCTTACTTCGGAATATGAAGGTATGAGCAATGCCTTGATTGAAGCCATGTGCCTGGGGTTGCCGGTTATCTCAACCAAGGTGGCAGGCGCAACGGATTTGATAAAGGACGGAGAGAACGGCTACTTGATTGACGTGCATGACAAAGATAGTTTAGCGGATCGAATGGCTTGTTTGGCTGATAGTTCGGATATGCGTTTGCAAATGGGACAAAGTGCATCTGAGGTATATGAATTAGTACGTCAGGACAAGATTAACATACAGTGGGTAGAATATCTGAAATCGAAAATATGATAAGACACTACACAGAAAAGAATAGTAAATGATACGAACAATAATGGAAGAAACCGAAAAGACCGTTGGCATATCATCCAGAGAGGAGACTAACTCTGCCATAGGTTCCTGGTCGGGGTATATCTACCAAGGACTGTGTGGCGCATTGGTGGTGCTGAGGATGTTGAAGGAGGATACCTCTGCGTATAAGGACTATTCTCTGCAGTTGGATGCCTATGAGGTTTTTTTGTTTAGCTAAGTATATGAACATGACTGACTTAAGAAAGTGACGAATATGCAAGGTATTTTGATATTAACGAACAGTATAGGGGGACTACATAGTTTTCGAAAAGAGGTGGTGAAGGCCATCGTGGATGCGGGACATGAGGTGGTGATCTCCGCACCAGAGATGGTGGAGAAGGCGGAGTATTTCCGCGAGATAGGCTGTAAGATTGAACTGATGCCATTCAACCGCAGGGGGATGAACCCTCTGGCGGACTTCAAGCTGATGATGGCCTATAAAAAAATGATGCGGCGACTGAACCCGAAGGCGGTGCTGACCTATACTATCAAGCCAAACATCTATGGAGGCATGGCGGCAAGACTGTGCGGCGTGCCGCAACTGGCCAATGTGACGGGATTGGGCGATGCCGTGGAAAACGGCGGATGGCTGAAGCGGCTGACGGTGACGCTCTATAGGATGGGCTTAGGCAGGGCGTACAGGATATTCTTTCAGAACGAGAGCAACCGCAACTTCTGTATCAAGATGGGGATTGCAGACGAAACCTCAGTGCAGCTGCCAGGTTCGGGCGTAAACCTGCAGCACCACACTTGTCAGGAGTATCCAGCTGACGAGGGCAGGGTGCGATTCCTCTATATAGGACGTATGCTGAAGGACAAGGGGATAGAGGAGTATTTTGCTACAGCGGAAAAGGTGGTGTCAAGATTCAACAAGACACAGGATGGTGGATTGCCGCAGGTGGAGTTTCAGATTTTGGGGAATGTGGAAGGACCGTTTCAGGTGCGATTGGACGACTTAACGGCGCGGGGCGTGGTGAAGCACCTTGGGGTGACGAGCGACGTGCGGCCATTTATCGGGGCTGTGGAGTGCACCGTGATGCCGTCGTATCACGAAGGGATGTCGAATGTAAATCTGGAGAGTGCCGCAAACGGACGACCTGTGATTACGGCAAATGTGCCAGGATGCCGAGAGACGGTGGACGACGGGCTGACGGGTCTGCTCTGCGAGGCACGTAGCGCAGAGAGCCTGACAGCCATTGTGGAGCGTTTCATCGCCCTGCCTTGGGAACAGAAAGTGCTGATGGGGAAGATGGGGCGAGAGAAAGTGGAGCGAGAGTTTGACAGGCAGATTGTGATTGATGCTTATTTGAATGAAATAAATAAGATTGCTCATGTATAAACATTTTTTCAAGAGGGTCTTTGACTTTCTTATTTCGTTGGTGGCACTGATTGTTATCAGTCCGATATTGCTGGTGGTGACTATCTGGTTGCATCTTGCCAATAAAGGGGCGGGAGCGTTTTTCTTTCAGGAGCGACCAGGACTGCATGGCAAAATCTTTAAGATTATAAAGTACAAGACGATGACGGACGAGCGGGATGCGGAGGGAAATCTACAGCCTGACGAAGTGCGTCTTACCAAGGTGGGAAAATTGGTTCGCTCGACTTCGATTGATGAGTTGCCGCAGTTAATCAATGTGCTGAAGGGAGATATGGCGCTAATTGGGCCGCGTCCGTTGAGAGTGGACTACTTGCCACTGTACTCACTAGAGCAGGCACGTCGCCATGATGTGCGACCAGGTATTTCGGGTTGGGCACAGTGCAACGGTAGAAACTCCATCAGTTGGGGGAAGAAATTTGAATTGGACGTGTGGTATGTTGACCATCTGTCATTGACGCTTGACCTGAAGATTATCTTCCTGACCATCAAGAAAGTGCTTGTCAGAGAAGGAATTTCAGAGGAGGGACATGCCACTATGGAGGCGTTTAATGGACATAACTGATAAATACGTATATATATGAGAAGTATAATCATAGGTGCAGGAACGTATGGGGAAGTCTATCTGGCCTACCTGCAAGAGGCGGGTGTGGAGGTTGTAGGCTTTCTCGATGACAATTCTGAATTAGAAGACAAAACGGTGAAGAACGTTCCTGTATTAGGAAGGACATCCGAACTGGAGAGTCTAAAAGGAGAATATGCTGTAGAAACCGTCTATTGTCCTATAGGGAATAATAAACTACGTGTAAGATTTCTGGAGATGGCTCGCAGTTTGGGTTATAAAACTCCTAACTATATCCATTCGTCTGTTTTGATTGCGCCTCACGTGCAAATAGCAGAAGAGGGTGTATATATTCTGCAGACCACGCAGATTATGCCTTACGCGCAGATAGAGAAAGATGTGATGATCAGCATGGGGGCCAATATTATCTACCACTCGCATCTAAGCCAGGGTACTTTTGTGAGCAACGGTGTATGCTTTGGAGCGAATGTAACCTCGCGGAAATATGCATACGTGGGAATGGGGGCAACGGTGATGACCGGTGTGAAAACACTGGGTGAAGATTGTCTGGTTGGTGCAGGTGCTGTGGTCATTAAAGATGTTCCTGACGGGGCTGTGATGGCTGGTGTCCCTGCCAAAATGCTGAGGAGAAAAGAGGGATATCAGGAAGTTGCTGCCACCCAAAATGGGGGGGGGGGGATCGGTTTGGAGTTTTTAAGTCCTGAGCGAAGAGTTTGGCTGCGCCCGGAAAGGAGGGCTGCAGCATGAAGAAACTATATTTGTACGGAGCCAGTGGCCATGGCAAAGTAGTCAAGGATATACTCGATGCTCAGGGAAGACCATTAGAGGGTTTCATTGATGATAATCCGCAGGTGGATAGCATCTGCGATATGAAAGTAGAACACCAGGCGCACAACGCTGATGAAATAATCATCTCTGTAGGTAATAATGAAATCAGAAGACGGATAGCAGAGCGGACAACGTGCGACATTGAGACTGCCGCCATTCACCCCAATACCTGCATTGCTGCAACCGCCTCGATAGGTGACGGGACAGTGGTGATGGCTGGGGCTGTGGTGAATGCTGATGCCAAAATTGGGAAACATTGCATTATCAACACTGGAGCGACCGTTGACCATGAATGCCAGATAGGCGACTATGTGCATATTGCACCAGGAGTGCATCTGTGTGGGCAGGTACAGGTAGGGGAAGGGACGCTCGTAGGAGTGGGCTCCTCGGTAATTCCCTGCGTAAATATTGGCCGTTGGTGTGTAATAGGTGCAGGGAGTGTAGTTTTGAATGATGTTCCCGATGGAAGTGTTGCCTACGGAAACCCGTGCCGGGTGGTAAAGCAAAGGGCTTCCGCCTTGAATGGGGGGGGGTAAATATTTAGTTGAGAATTTAAAGTGTAGAGTTTATAGTTGGGGCTGCGCTCTTGAAGGAAGGAGGGTGGCCGCATGAAGACGAGCATACTGATAACCTCTGCAGGGCAACGTGTGGCGTTGGTGAAAGCCTTCCAGGAATCTTTGAAGCGTTTCTTCCCCGAAAGTAAGGTCTATACAACGGATATGAATCCGCGAATGGCTCCGGCAGCCTACGTGAGTGACGGATGTTTTGAAGTGCCTCGCTGTACGTCGGATGACTATATTGAGACGTTGCTGACTCTATGCTTAGGCAATGGTATTGGGATGATAGTTCCGACAATAGACACTGAACTGGCTGTCTTGTCTGCCAATAAGGGAAATTTTGCAAAACACGGTGTTTGTGTATCGGTTTCCGACTATGAATTTGTGATGATGTGCCGTGACAAGCGAAACACGGGGGCTTTCTTTGAGCAACATGGCATCAGAGTGCCTAAGGAAGTGGATAAATATCATCCTACATTCCCGCTGTTTGCCAAGCCATACGATGGCTCTTTGAGTACCAATCTCCACTATATCAAGAACGCGGAGGAGCTGACGGAAGAGATATTGAACGACCCGAAACTGCTCTTTATGGAGTATATAGACAAGGCAGTGTATAAAGAGTACACGGTGGATATGTACTACGGCATGGATAATCGAGTGAAGTGCATTGTGCCTCGTGAGCGTATCAAGATTAGGGCTGGCGAGATTAACAAAGGACTGACGGAGAAAGAGCCGTTGACGCAGTATCTGCGGGACAGGTTGGAGACGATAGAAGGATGTGTGGGGTGTATCTGCATACAGTTGTTCTTGAATCCACAGACAGGAGATGTAGTGGGGATTGAGATAAACCCTCGCTTTGGCGGTGGCTATCCACAGACCTACGCGGCAGGTGGGAACTATGCGGAATACCTGATAAGGGAGTATTTCCTGAGTGAGAAGATAGAATACATTGATGGGTGGAAAGACCATCTGCTGATGTTGAGATATGATGATGCCGTGTATGTGTAAGAAGGTGGTAGTATTTGACCTTGACGATACGCTGTACAAGGAGATTGACTTCTTGAAGTCTGCCTATAGGCACATTGCTTCATTGGTCAGCAATGCGAATGCACCAGAGGAGGCGGTGTATGAACTGATGCTGAATACCTACCAAACGGGAGGCAACGCGTTTGAAGAGACTGTCAGGCAGTTTGGATTTAGGCTGTACAGCGTGCAATGGATGCTCTGTGTCTATCGACATCATAAGCCCAAAATCACCTTGGATGAAAATACCTGGCAGACATTGGAGCAGTTGAAAGCCAATGGCGTGACGATGGGCATCATTTCTGACGGAAGGCTGCAACAGCAATGGAACAAGATAGAGGCACTGGAACTGATGAAGTTTGTCGATAAGAAGAATATTGTTATCAACGACATAGAAGACAGGTTCAAACCAGACAGACGTAGTTTCCGCTTCTTTATGGATAAGTTTGGGAAAGAGGCAGACTACTGGTACATAGGTGACAATACCGCAAAGGATTTCGTGGCTCCAAACAGCCTTGGCTGGACAACGGTGTGTCTGTTGGATGACGGGAGGAATATACACCGGCAAACAATGCCCACGGGGGCAAACATGGATGTGAGGCATATTAATGAAATACCGAAAATCATAGGATGACAATGAGAAATACGCTTTTATTTTTTGGAAAGACAAACTCTCGCCGGACGCGAGGTGATGATGGAGTGAGGCTGAAGAACCGTGTTTTTTCGACTCGGTAAAATCTTATCTCGCTCGGGCAAGCGTCGTTGACCTCGACTTGGTTCGTCAGCCAGCCACATTGCTGAAGTTGCTGGCGGCTCTGTGGTCGTGGCGGTATCGTACTATTGTTGTGGCCAGTGGAGGAAGTGTACCTTCCTGCCAGTTCGTTTCATTAATACAAAGAATTACCCCCCCATTTGGTTCGGGTATGCTAAACTCTATATACTCGGATTAGGTGGCAATATGCATCTCTATCTGCGCGATAATCCTAAAGGGGTGGCAGTGATGAAAAGGAGTAAGGCCGTTCTGGCGGAAAGAAAGCAGATGAAGAAAGATCTGGAGAAGATGGGTATCACTCCTGTGTACTACATGCCCAACTTCAAGAACATTGTGGCCTTGCCTGAAAAGAAGAGAAAAGCGAGTGAAGGCAGAATGCGATTCCTATTCTTCTCGCGTATCAACCCGGCAAAAGGTTGTGACTTGATTTTTGAGGCCATCGAGATGCTTCGGGACTGGGGGCTTGGAGAAAGGTTTGAGGTGGGCTTTTACGGTATGATGCTGGAGGATTATCGGGAGGAGTTTGAAGGAAAGATAAGACGCTACGAGGACAATGCGAGTTATCATGGTGTCCTGGATGGTACAGACACTCGCTCTCACGAAAAGTTAGCAGCGTATGATGTGTTTCTGTTCCCGACATTTTGGAGTGACGAGGGCTTTCCTGCCGCCATCGTGGATGCCTTCATAGCAGGGCTGCCGGTCATCGCATCGGATTGGAATTGCAACAGCGAACTGATACGTGACGGTGAGAACGGATTCCTCATACCTCCGAAGAATGTCAAGGCTCTTGCTGAACGAATGAGGTGGTTTATTGAGCATCCCGAGTTCATCGAAGAGAAGGTGGAAGCCATACAACAAGAGGCTTTGCAGTTTGATGTGAAGCATTGCCTCGGGAGGGAAGTGATGGAAGAAATGGGGATGATTAAGAAATAAAAAACGCGAAATTGGCTGGTGTCTTGAATTAATAGAATTTCAATAAGACGGACACGGAAGTACACGAATTTTTTTAGAATCGGTAAGCGCTGGGCTGTGGGAGAGAGAAGTCCAGTTATCATCGTATGATGCTGTTGACTGGGGAAAGATACTCCAATTGGCTGAAGAGCATTCGGTAGTAGGACTGCTGGTAGCGGGACTGGAGCAAGTTTATTTGCTCCTTGGCATAGATTCTCAACAAAGCATTTTGTTGGAATGAGTAACTAATCTTATTTGATGACTTTCTGGGGTCGCATCGTAACGGATCTGACCCTCTGCTGGTTTTATCTTTTCCACTTATGCTTAACAATTTATTATTTAGCTTACTACGAACTGCCTTGTGGGCCCGGGAGGAAGTATGGCATTCTCTTCAGACAAAGGATGCTGGGCAAATTCTCAAAGAAGCGGAGAAGCAGACGGTGGCGGCACTGGTCTTAGACGCGATGGACAGGTGTGGGGCGAAGCTGCCTACGGAGGTAGTGCTCAGCTACTTCAGTTATTCGGTAGCGGTGGCACAAGGGAACCGGCGATTGAATGCGGCGGTGAGGGCATTGGGAAGGTCGTTTGAGGAGAATAGTGTCAGCTATGCTGTCGTGAAAGGACAGGTGGTGGCGAGCCTCTATCCAAATCCATTACTGCGCCAGTCGGGCGATATTGACTTCTACTGCGACAACGAGAACATCGACAGGGCAAAAGAGATTTTAAGCAGGGAATGGGGCGTTGTGTTTGATGATACAGACTCGGACAAACATTTGCATTTTGACAAAAAGGGAGTGACGTTTGAGATGCATTTCTCGCTCACTTCTTTTTATAGTAAGAGGAAGAACGGTTATTGGGAACAGCTATTGCGTGAGGACAAGGGCACCGAGGTGAGTCTTGACGGGCAGCCTGTCAAAACACTCTCACCGACGCTGCACACACTGTATGTATTCCTGCACCTGTACCACCATCTAATGGAGTTGGGCGTGGGACTCAGGCAGTTCTGCGATTTAGCCGTCATGCTGCATGCTTACAACACGGAGATTGACCATGACGCTTTGAGACTACATTTGGAGAGGCTTGGCATGGAAAGAGCTTTCCGTACCTGTGGCAGTATCTTGGTACAGCGGCTTGGATTGCCAGCAGAAGAGTTCCCTTATGCACTAACGGATAAAGAACGGCGCTATGGCGACAAAATTCTTGATGTGGTGTTCTATCGTGGTAATATGGGGCACTACAACAAGTGCAGCGGCTTCCACGGTTGGAGGCACAATATAGAATCAACTGGCATCAAAATTTCGCACTTCATGAAGTTTATGCCATTGGCACCTGGCTATTGCTGCAGATGGATAGCACATGAGCTAAAAAGAAAAATATCGACAAAATTGAAATGGAATGGCAAATAAGAGAATTTACCTGTGCCTGGCACACATGAGCGAGGCTGGATTGGAACAGAAGTATATCAAGGAGGCTTTCGATACAAATTGGGTGGTGCCCCTTGGACCAAATGTAAATGGGTTTGAGAAAGATCTGGAAACTTTCTGCGGAGAGAACAAACGTGTTGTTGCACTATCTGCAGGAACGGCGGCGGCGCATCTGGCACTGATCGCCTGCGGAGTGAAGCCTGGGGACGAGGTTATCGTACAGAGTTTCACCTTCTGTGCTTCTTCACACCCGATTACCTATCTGGGTGCTACGCCTGTGTTTATCGATTCGGAGAAGGATACTTGGAATATGGATCCCGCCCTTCTTGAAGAGGCCATCAAAGACCGTATGGCTAAGACGGGCAAGAAGCCGAAGGCTATTGTGCCTGTGGCTCTGTATGGCATGCCGTACAAGATAGATCGCATTATGGAGATTGCCGACCGCTATGAGATACCTGTAATAGAGGATGCTGCCGAGGGCTTCGGCTCTCGCTACAAGGGTCAAGTGCTGGGCACGTTTGGCAAATATGGCGTGCTGTCGTTCAACGGCAACAAGATGATTACGACCTCTGGAGGCGGTGCGCTGATTACGGGGAGCGAGGAAGAATGGCGCGAGATTATGATGTACGCCACGCAGTACCGTGAGAGTTACCCCTACTACCAGCATGAAAAGATTGGCTACAACTATCGCATGTCGAATATCTGCGCGGGTATCGGCCGTGGGCAGATGACGGTTGTGAACGATCACGTGGCCCACCATAAGCATGTGCAGAGGATGTACGAGGAGTTGCTGGCCGATGTGGCAGGTGTACATGTGCATTCCCAGCCCGACAATGGTGACTACGACTCGAACTATTGGCTTTGCACCATCACTCTCGACGGGGATGTGCGGGTGAGAGGTCAGGAGAATGCCTACAAGACCATCGTAAAGGGTGCTGTTGGAGGTGCGGCTGGCGTGATTCATGCTGCCTCGTCGGCCACTACGGATTGCCAGCCCAATGATAATGTCGAGGCGCTGCGTGTGGCGCTTGACGAGGCGCAGATTGAAGCGCGCCCGGTGTGGAAGCCGATGCACAAGCAGCCTGTGTATAAGGATGCTCCGGCATACGTGAATGGGGTATCAGAGGCCATCTTCAAGGAGGGGATGTGTCTTCCTGCGGGCCCGTGCGTCAGCGACGATGATGTGAGGTATATTGTCGAAAGCATCAAGGCGAATATCATTGGTTGAGGACTTGCTTTGATGCGTTTCATTTCTCCTCGGCAAGGTGGTTCTGCGCCGCGATACGAGGGGATACGCTTTATTTGAGAGCACCAGGTGACGGTGCTCTCTTTTTTTGTTTCCGGTGGTTCCCCTGCGGGTGGGGTGGGTGTGAGGGAATGGTGGGGTGAAAAAAAAGTTTGTGGGGGTGGGGATTTTTTTGTATCTTTGTAGGGACGTTTCCTGGGGCGGCGTGGGTCTAACGCCGTGGGCCTGTGGGAGATGGGCTGGGGAATGTCAATCATGTTTTTGTAAGTGACTGTTGGAGAGGGAGATGTAGGGGATGGGTTAAAGAACAGTTATGGAACAGTTAAAGAACAGTCGAAGTTGATACGGGGCGTAGCCGTAGGTGATACGGGGTGGGTCCGGAGGGGGTATTCGTTGCGGGCGGTGCTGCATGTGCCGGAGGGCAGCCACGATGTCTGCCGCAGGCATGCGGTGTGGGGACGGTTCGGGCGGTGGAACCTATCGGGGAGCAAAGAAGAAGCCCCTGTGCAGTGTGCTGCACAGGGGCTTTTGCATGGGGGTACGGTGAACGGACGCTATCGCACGGCCACGATTTTCACCGGCGTGCGGTCGCCGATGCGGACGAAGTATACGCCAGCGGCGGGCAACGGCAGGGTGAGGGTGGCGGCGGATGCGGTGCCGCTGTAGAGGGAGCGCCCGACGAGGTCGGTGACGGCCACGGCTTCGCCCGCAGTGCCGTGGAGGGACAGCAGGGTGCCCTGCAGGGCGATCTGGATGCCGTCGGCTTGCAGGTCGGCGATAGACACTTCGGTTTCAAAGTAGGCGGTGTAGGTGGCGTTGGCGGTGACGGTCACGGAGCGTGGGTTGGCGGTGTTGTTGTCGTTCCAGCGCACGAAGCGGTAGCCGCTGTTGGGGTTGGCGGTGAGGGTGACGGTGGCGCCCTCGACATAGGTGCCGCCGCCGAGGACGGTGCCCATGGCGGGGTCGGCGCTGGTGACGGTGAGGGTGTATTGCGTGGGTGGGATGGCCTCGAAGTAGGCGGTGTAGGTGGCGTTGGCGGTAACGGTCACGGTGCGTGGGTTGGCGGTGTTGTTGTCGTTCCAGCGCACGAAGCGGTAGCCGCTGCCTGGGGTGGCGGTGAGGGTGGCGGAGGAACCCTCGACGTAGGTGCCGCCACCGCTGACAGTGCCCATGGAGGGGTTGGCGCTGGTGACGGTGAGGGTGTACTGCGTGGGGGCGGGCGGGGCGGTGTAGGTGGAGATGGTTACGTCGTCAATCAGCAGGTAGGAGCCTCCCAGGGTCATGTAGACAAAGGCCACCAGTACGGTGTCGCCCTGGGCGACGGTGAAGTTGTAGGAGCGGTCCTGCCACTGAGTGCTGTTGATGGAGTCGAGGAGGTAGGGGGTGGTGGATCCGTCGGGCAGGAGGGCATAGTAGAGCATCTGGGCCTGGTAGCAGCGGACTTTCCATGAGACGGTATAGGTGCCGGGAGCGAGGATGGCAGGGGAGATGAGGTAGTCGTTGTTGTAGTTGGTGGAGCGTGTGTTGCTGATGCCGGCGCAGGCACTGTTGTCCACTCCCACGGAGTTGAAGAAGAACCAGGCGTTGTTGCCGTCGTTGGTGGCATCGTTGTCGGGGTCGTAGATATCCCAGCAGTTGATGTTGCCGTCGAAGTTCTCGGTGTAGGGGAATGAGGTGATGACGCAGGTGTTGGTGTCGAGTGGGCCGGGGGTGGGGTCTGGGTTGGGATTGGCGGACTGTATGGCGCCTGCGGCGTTGATTTTACCCCATCCGTAGAGGTTGCTGCCGCTGGCGGGTATGGAGCCTGTGTGGCTGTCGCTGAGGGCTGTGGAGTGGGCCAGTGCCTTCACTGCGGTGTGGGAGAGGGTGGGGTCGTGCTGCAGCCACAGGGCCACCACGCCGGTGACGAAGGGCGAGGCCATGGAGGTGCCTTGCATGGCGGCGTAGTGCTCGGTGACACCGCCAATGGTGGTGCTGGCGAAGCCGAAGGGGGTGCCGTTATAGTAGGCGGTGTTGAAGCGGTTCACGGGGGCAACAATGTACTCGCCAGGCGCAATGACGTCGGGTTTGGTACGTCCGTCGAGGGTGGGTCCGTGCGATGAGAACTCGCTCAGGGCGCCCACAGTATGGTTTATGGTGTAGTGGTAGCTGTTGGCGGCAGTCCATTCATTGCGGGTGACGTAGGAGCCTACGGAAAGCATGGAGTTGCCGGAGCCGCCCAGCTCGCCGACGGTATAGTCGGTGTTGCCCGGGGTGACTGCGGTGAAGTTGCAGTTGATGAAGCTGGTACCATCGTTGGTTGTCCAGGCATGCAGCGTCTGTGCCTCGGTGCTCTTCACTACCAGGATTACGCGGTAGACACTACTGTAGTTCTGCAGGGCGTCGGCATCGATAGAGAAGGAGATGTTCTGGCGGTTGTTGTAGGGGTCGGTGCCGCTTTGATAGACCATGAATGCCACGGCGCCGGCCAGCGTATCGCTGTCGTAGCTGTTGGCGTTGGAGAGGTAGAAGTAGGAACTGGCGGCGAATGTGCCGTCGGAGGTGTCGATGATGGAAAGGCCGGCCATGTAGTTCTTGCCGGGTTCGCCCCAGATGTCGATGATGGTGGAACCGTAGTTGCTTCCGCCGAAGTCGAGGATGCTGTAGAGGAGGGTGTCGGTGGCGGTGAAGGTCTTCTGCAGATGCAGGCGGCTGTCGCCCTCGTTGCCGGCGGCGCCGACGAGCACCACGCCCTGTGTCCCTGCGAGCAGCGTGTCGCAATAGCGGTCGAATTCCGAGGTGCCGTCATGGGGTCCAGCGTGGCTGCCGAGGCTCATGTTGATGACGCAGGGCTTGTTGACCGACTGGGCGTAGTCCATAATATATTGTATGCCGTCGAACACACCAGCGTCAGTCATGGTGGTGGCCACCAGGACGATGTCGGCGGCTGGGGCGACACCGCGGTAGACTTTGGCCGTGGCGTTGCTTCCGCCGCAACCGGCGGCGATGCCGGCCACGTGGGTGCCGTGGGTTTCGTCGGTGGCGTCGGTCTGGGCGGCAATGATGGCGGAGGCGGTGGTGTACTCGGCCCCGTAGTTGTAGCCCGACGGGGCGGTGCCGCTGGAGGTCCTCTGGTTCCACACCCGCTTCACCCGCAGGGTGGTGCCGGTGCTGTCGTAGAAAGCGGTGTGGGCGTACTCGAATCCGGCATCGATGATGCCTACCACCACACCGGAGCCGTCGTAGCGCTGGCTGTAGCCGGTGCCTGCGTAGAGGGCGTTCACGCCGGTGGCGGTACGGGCGAGGTCCATCGTCGGACGCACGGTCACGCCAATGTCTATCGTGCTGCACACTCCCGACGTGGCAAGGGCCACGAAGCGGTCTATCGGCACCAGCACGGTGTGCATGCCGCCCAGGGTGCGCTTCACCTCCACGCCGTAGGCTTTCAGCAGGGAGGCATCGGTTCCAGAGGCCAGCTGCACATAGGCGTTCACGGCAGGGCCATGGGCGGTGCTGACCAGGTTGTAGCGGCGCGCCAACTCGCTGGTGCTCAGGTTGCCCTTCGTGAGGTCGAGCAGGAGGAAAGCACTTGTGGCGCTCAGGCCGTTGGCTTGGCCCTGTGTCTCGACAGGGGCTACCTGCATGGGCAGGGGCTGCAGGGTCCTGCCCTGTGCCATAGCCATCGCCGACAGGGTCAGCAAGGCTGTCAAAAGGATAGACTTCTTCATGTGTATCATTGTTATTGTTTATGTTCTACGGGAAAAGAGATGTGTATCACTTCGGCCACGCCGGAGTCGATGAGTGCGGCCAGCCGTTTGGTCGGGATGAGCACTGAGAAGGAGTTGCCCACGGTGTGGACGATCTTCACCTTGTAGGGAGAGAGGTCTTTTGTGCTATGCCCTTCGGGGAGTTCCAGCAGGGCTTGCACATAGTAGCGGCAGCCCTTGCGCTGCAGGGCGTAGTGCTCGATGAGGTCGCTGTCGCTGCGCTTCACGTCGCGCCCCAGGCGGTCCAGGGCGACGCGCAGCATGGCGGCGGCGGGGGAGAGGTAGGCTGTGGGGGAGGCGGTGGTGGCGACAGGGGCCACCGGCATGTCCGGCCGAGGCCCCAGTTCTTTCTGTGCCGTGGCGGTCAATGTGCCGGCCACGAGGAGGGCCAGCAGCAGGAGGGGTTTGCGTGTGCTCATGTTGTGAAAGGGATCATGGGGTGGCCGTCCAGTTTGGCGGAGGCCATCTCGTCGTTTTTGTAGACCAGTTTCATGGAGAAGAAGGATTGCCGCTCGTCCATCAGCAGGCGGAGGAAGAGTTTGTCGCCCTCCCAGAGTGGGAGGCTCATGAGGTCGTTTTTGTCCACCCAGGCCAGCACGCCCTCGTTGCAGTCGGATGCCAGGGTGCCGTCCCAGCGGTCGGCGGTGAAGAGGTGCATGTATTCGTTGTCCCAGGTGTCGGAGATGAAGGTGACGATGCCGCGGTAGCGCCAGCGGGACACCCGGAGGCCTGTCTCTTCCTCCACCTCGCGCAGCATGCACTCGTCGGGGCTTTCGTCGGCCTCGCATTTGCCGCCCACGCCTATCCACTTGCCGTGGCTGGCGTCGTGGGCTTTCTTCACGCGGTGCAGCATCAGGTAGCGGCTACCGTCGTCGAGGTAGCAGAGGGTGGTCTGTTTCATGGTTTATAAAAAAAGCCGCTGTTGCAGCGGCCTTCTCCCTGTGTGGAAATACTTCAGTCCTCGGCGTTGATGATGGCTTTGTGCACTGCATTCCAACCGGCGGAGGTGATGCCCCAGTTGTTGGTGGAGTTCTTGTTGCCGGTCACGCGGACTTTTCTTCTCTTCACTTTTTTGTTAGCATTGATACCCATGGTGTATACTTTTTTATTTGTTTATATCCTTGATTGTCAGTTTGTAATTACAATGTCGTGCATTGTAAATGTCCTGCAAAGATACTAACAATTTCCAAACTGCGCAAATTTTTTTCATTTTCAGAATCTTCCGGAGGCGCCTCCGCCGCCGAAACCTCCTCCACCGAAGCCTCCGAAGCCGCCTCCACCGAAGCCTCCGCCCATGCCGCCGCTGCCCCACATGCCGGGGAAGCCGCCGATGTAGATGCCGCCCCCGCCGCGGCGGTTGTTGTTGTTGTTGAACTGGTCGGGGTGTTTCTTGGCGTAGCGGCGGATGAGGATGATGGCTATGGCCATGAGGGACAGCGTGATGAGCATGCCGGTGAGGGCGTCGCGTTGTCCGTCGCGGCGGTACTGCGCGTAGCTGTATTCGCCCCGCACGACGGGTTCAATCACGTCCAGCGCCTGGGTCAGGGCGCGGTAGTAGTCGCCGTCGCCGAGTGCGGGCAGCATCTGCTCGTCGATGATGTGCCGGCAGAAGATGTCGGGCAGGGCACCTTCGAGGCCGTAGCCGGTGGCGATGGCCACGGCTCCCCAGTTCTCCTCGACGGTTTTGCTCTTGATGAGGATGACCAGGCCGTTGTCGAATTCATTCCGTCCCACGCCCCATGCCTGTCCGATGCGCTGCGCCACGGCGTTCTCGTCGTCGCCGTGCAGGGTGGGGGTGATGACGATGGCTATCTGGTTGGAAGTGCTGTCGTCGAGGGCCACCAGTCGGCTCTCCAACACCTCGCGCTGGTTAGGTGTGAGAATGGCGGAGTAGTCGTTCACCAGCCGGGAGGGCTTCTCCGGCGTCCACTGCGCCTGCACGGCCAGCGGCAGTAGCAGCAGGGCCAGCAGCAGGAGGCGGATGCTGCCGGGCCGATGGGTTTGGGCGGGCGTATGGTTTGTGTCCGGCGTCATGGCAGGGGGGTCAGAAGTCGAACTTCACCTCCACCGGTTCGGCGGCCTCGGCCGGGGCGGTGAAGTAGCCTTTCTTCTGGAAGCCGAGCATGCCGGCGATGAGGCTGGCGGGGAAGCGGCGCAGCTTGGTGTTGTAGGCCTGCACGGCCTCATTGAACTTGCCGCGCTCCACGGCGATGCGGTTCTCGGTGCCTTCGAGCTGGGTCTGGAGGTCGCGGAAGCCTGCGGTGGCGGTCAGTTCGGGGTAGCGCTCGACGGTCACCTTGATGGTGTTGGCCACCGCCTTGGAGAGTTTGTCCTGCGCCTGCTGGTAGGCTTTGATCTGCTCTTCGCTGAGGGTGGAGGGGTCCACGGTGGTGTTCTCCACGCCGGCGCGGGCGTTGGTCACCTCGGTCAGCACACTCTTCTCGTAGTTGGCGGCTCCCTGCACGGTGTTCACCAGCTGCGGGATGAGGTCCATGCGGCGTTTGTAGACGTTCTCCACCTGGCTCCAGGCCTTGCTGACGTTCTCCTCTTCGGTGACGAGTTTGTTGTTCACTCCCACGCCCCACAGCACGATGACTGCCAGCGCGGCCACAATGGCGATAATGGTTCCTTTTTTCATCTTGATTGTTTTATAGGTATGTTGTTCTGTGATTGAATCTCTGTCTTCTTGTACCAATCCCATAGCGCGTTGGCGGCCTCGGGGTGCAGCCTGCTGTATTCTCTGACGATGCCTTGTGCGATTATATGCATATCGTCTATCTAACGTGCCTGAGGGTAAAATATTTTGTGCGGGGGTGATATTTTTTTGTGTTCGGGGGTGGGGGTGGGGTGGGGATTGTGTATCTTTGCAGGCGGAAGTATGCTCCGGACTTCGGTTTGCCGGGGGCTTTTTAATCATGTGGCTCATATCCGGTCATATCGGTTCTCAGTCGAAGTAAATACCTATGGGATACCTACCGGATACCTATGGGATGCCTGGTGGGTCCCCGACGGGTGCGGAGGGGTATGGAGACGGGTGGCTGGAGGACTATGGTCTGATAGACAGCTTTTTAGACGGGATATGCGGTTGCGGAGGAGAATTTTTGGGTGCTGTTCTTGGGAATTTGTGTATATTTGCAGCGCGTTCGCCGCCGGGACGACGGCGGTGGGCGTTGATATAACGCTATGGTTATGAACGATATGAAAGACTGGTTGCTGGATATTCTGCGCGACCCGGAGACGGGTGGGCGACTTGTTTACGACCCATCGGCGGGCCGCCTGGCTTCGCCGACGGAGGAGTTCGCGGTGGAGGAGGGCGTGCCTTCCTTTGTGAAGGCCGAGCCTTCGGGAGAGGGTTTCGACTATGCGGCGCACTATACGGCCGACGCCGAGCAGTTTGACTACTTCGTGGAGGACTTCGACCCGCTGACCGCCGTCCATCTGGGCATGCTCCGCGAGACGGTGCTGCGCACGGTGCCGCGCGGAGCGGGCCTGCTGTTGGACGTGGGTTGCGGCAGCGCTTTCGTGGCGGGCCGCATGTGTCCGCAGGGGGCGCGCGTGGTGTCGCTGGACATTGCGCGGGCCAATCCCCGCAAGGCGCTGGCGAAGTACCCCTATGAGAACCATGCGGGTGTGGTGGCCGACGCCTACCGCCTGCCTTTTGCCGACGGCACGTTCGACTGCATCGTGGCGTCGGAGATTATCGAGCACACGGTGGATCCGCAGGGGTTCTTGGCGTCGTTGCTGTCGAAGCTCAAGCCCGGCGGCACCCTGGTGGTCTCCACTCCCTACAAGGAGAAGATTGTCTACTCGCTCTGTATCCACTGCAACCGCAAGACCCCCCTCAACGCACACCTGCATTCCTTCGACGAGGGCCGGATGCGACGCATGGCATCGGCGGTGGGTGCCGAGGTGGAGGGGCTGAGGCTGGTGGGGAACAAGCTGTTGCTGCGCACCCATTTGTCGCGCCTGGCGGCACGGATGGGCTACGGGGTGTGGAGGTGTTGCGACGGGACGGCCAACCGCGTGGTGCGCAAGGCCGAGCATTTCGTCGTCGCGTTCCGCAGGCGTTAGCCGCGGGTCAGAAGGTGAGCGTGGCGCCCAGGCAGGCGAGGATGGGCAGCTGGTTCACGCGTTCAAAGGTGATTCTGTTGAAATAGAAGATGTTCTGCCGGCTGTAGAGGTTGGTGGCGGAGAGGTTGAGTTCCAGGACGGAGCGGCGGCCGAGGGAGAATTTGCGCTTGACGCCCACGTCGAGGCGGTGGTAGGCCGGGAGGCGGCCCTTGTAGATGTCGGCGTAGTGGATGCTGTATTCGCCGTTTTCGCGCGTGTAGTCCGAGCCTACGCCCTGGGGGAAGAAGAGGCTTTGGTAGACGCCTTGCGTCTGGGTGAAGGGGAATCCCGAGCCGTAGGTCCAGCGGGCGCTGAGTTCCCATTGGTGCTGTTCGCCGAGGGCATAGGTGGCGAGGAGGTTGACGGTGTGTCGGCGGTCGTAGTGTGGGTTGTAGGAATAGGACTGGTCGGTGACGGCGGGTTCGGTCATCTGTCCGCTGCGCTGCACGTAGCCCAGCGAGTAGGTGGCCCAGAGGTAGAGCCGTTCGAGGTCGAGGGTGGCGCTGATGTCGAAGCCGGCGGCGTAGCCTTCCTCGATGATGTAGTCTTTGCGGAGGTATTCCGAGCGGTAGAGGGGCGAGGAGGCCTGGGAGTAGGCCGGGTCGGTGTCGTCGTACATCTTGTTGCGGTTGGCGTTGAGGAGCTGGTCGAAGTGCTTGTAGTACACTTCGGCGTTGAGGGTGATGTGGTCGGTGAGGTCGTATTCGGCGCCGATGACGAGGTGCTTGGCCTTCTGGACGCAGGAGGAGACTTCCTGCCCGAGGAAGGAGGAGGGGAGGTTGAGGTCGGCGGCGCCGGTGAGGAAGCCTGTGAAGAGGTTGACGATGTCGTTGTCCGAGCGCGCGTCGAGGAAGACCTGGCTGTAGAGGCCGGCGGCCAGTTTGAGGCGCAGGTCCGGTCTGGCGTTGAACTTGGCCGCCAGGCGGGGCTCGAGGCGCGGGGTGTTGAGCGGGGAGGCATAGTAGACGAAGCGCACGCCGGGGTCGAGCAGCCAGCGGCCGCTGTTGAACTTGTAGGTGGCGAAGAAGGAGAGGTTGGTGGAGGGTTGCTTCTGTGTGATGTGGAATCCGTAGGCGTTCACGAA
Organism: Bacteroidales bacterium; assembly: GCA_017940465.1. Taxonomy (GTDB): domain Bacteria; phylum Bacteroidota; class Bacteroidia; order Bacteroidales; family P3; genus Colimorpha. The sequence goes on from JAGAYN010000023.1 coordinate 85,823, forward strand.
GCGGTAGTCGGTGGTGTAGCCCTCGATGGAGAGGCCGTATTTGAACTTGTTGTTGCCGTGGAAGTTGGTGATTTGCATGGCCATGTTGAAGCCGCCTATTTCGCTGTACTTGTCCATGCCGGAGCCGTCGTCGAGGGTGATGCGGTAGTTGGAGTAGGCGATGGTGCCGTCGAGTATGGCCGAGGCGCCGGTGACGAGCATGAAGTTGGTGCCGGCGCCGTAGTTGAGCCAGTGGTAGTCGGCCAGGGCCTGGTAGTGGTGCACGGAGTCTTCGAAGCGGAAGCCGAAGAGGTTCAGTTTGCTGCCGGTGCCGGAGTTGAAGGAAAGTTTGCCGTAGAGGTCGAGGAAGTCGAAGGGGAGGCCGCCGTCGATGTAGGGGTAGAGCTTTCCGGAGGTCTTGGAGAGGAAGGAGTTCTTGGCGGTGAGGAGGTAGGAGACGGTGGTTTTGGAGTTGGTGTTCTCTCTCTTGAGGGGGCCTTCGAGGATGAGGTTGGCGCCGAAGGTGTTGATGCCCAGCTTGCCGCTGTGGCGTTTTTTGTTGCCGTCGCGGGTGGTGATGTCCATGATGGAGGACATGCGTCCGCCGTATTCGGCTCCGAAGGCGCCGGTGTAGATGTCGGCGTTGAGGATGACGTCGGTTTCAAAGATGGAGTAGAGGCCGATGGAGTGGAAGGGGTTGTAGACGATCATGCCGTCCAGCAGGGTGAGGTTCTGTATCATGGAGCCGCCGCGGATGTAGAGCTGTCCGCCCTGGTCGCCGGTGGAACTTACGCCCGGGAGCACCTGCATGTACTGCGCTATGTCGGCCTGGCCGCCGATGGAGGGCATCTGCTGTATCTGGCTGGCGGTGAGTTTCTCGACGCTCACTTGGGTCTGCATGCGCCGTTCCTCGGCTTTGTTGTCGGTGATGTCGACGGCTTTGAGCAGCTGGGCCGAGGGTTTGAGGTGGATGGTGCGGGTGAGGGTCTTGTTGCGTTCGAGGGTGACGGCTTCGGTGTACTCTTCGTAGCCGATGTATTTGACGCGGAGGGTGTAGCTTCCGGGGGGCACTTTGTTGATGAGGAAGAAGCCGTTCACGTCGGTGGCGCAGCCGTGGGTGGTGCCTTCCAGCACCACGTTGGCGAAGGGGATGGCCTCGCCGTTGCTTTCGTCGAAGAGGACGCCCTTGACGGTGCACTGTGCGAGGGCGGTCTGTGCGACGCAGATGAGGAGGAGGAGCGGGAGGAGGGCTTTTTTCATCATCGTTCTTCGGTTATCATTCTTTGTTTTCGGTTCTCAGTGTATTACTTTGAATATGAGTTCTTTCATCAGTTCGCCGTCGGTGACGCTGCCGCTGTTGCGGACGCCTTTGGAGCGGAGGTCGGCGTCGTGGAGGTAGCCGATGCAGGTGGCGAGTTTGCCGAGGGGGTAGTTGGCGGCGGCGGCGGCGTAGTCCTTGACGAAGGAGGGGGCCACGCCGAGCACCTTGGCGGCGTCGGATTTGTCGGCCAGCTGGTGGTAGAACATCACCTTGAGGAAGTAGCCGTAGAGCACCGGCAGGAGCATCTGTATGGGGTTTTTCTTGGGGTTGGCGGCGAAGTGGTTCACGATGCGGTTGCACATCACGGGGTCGCGCCGCCCGATGGCTTTCTGCAGCTCGAAGACGTTGTAGTCCTTGCTGATGCCGATCTGCTGTTCGACCAGTTCCTCGGTGATGGCCGCGCCGGGGGAGAGGAGGGGATAGAGCTTGCGGAGTTCGTTGACGATCTTGCCCAGGTCGCTGCCGATGGACTCGGCGATGAGGGCGGCGGCCTTGTCGCTGATGGCGAAGCCTTGCGCCGCCACCTCGTTTTTGATCCAGCCGGGCACCTGGTTGTCCCACACCTTGGGGGCCTCGTAGACGACGCCTTTCTTGTCGATGGCCTTGTAGGCGGCGGTGCGCTTGTCGAGTTTCTTGTGGCGGTAGCAGAAGACGATGACGCCCCGGTCCGACGGGTGCTCGAGGTAGGCGGCCAGCTGTTCCCACTGGCGTGTGTCGATGTCCTGCGCCTCCTTGACCAGCACCAGGTGGACGGGCGACATCATGGGGAAGCGTTTCGCGTCGCTCACCACCGAGGCCATGTCCGTGTCGCGGCCGTAGACCACGGTGAGGTCGAAGTCGCGCATGGCTTCCTCTATCACCTGCTGCTCGAAGAAGTCGGACATCAGGTCGATGTAGTGGTTCTCCTCGCCTGTCAGCAGGTAGACGGGTTTGTAGTGGCCGGCCTTTACGTCCGCAATCAGTTGTTTATCAGTAACTGCCATCGATAGCGTGCATATTTATCAGTGCGCAAAGTTACACTTTTTTCCCGACGTGGCCAAATATTTTCTCCCGCCCGGAGAAAGAAAGCCTCCAGGGGGCTGGAGGCCAATGGGTTGCGCGATGGGTGTCCGAGTGGGCGCAGGGGGGTCGGAGTTGACTCGGAGTTGACTCGGAGTTGATACGGAGTTGTCTCGGACTTACTTTTTCTCCTTCCGCCTCCGGCTGCCGCCGCGGTGCCCGCGATGGGTCTTTTTCTTCCCCTGGGTGGAGGGTTTCTCCCTGGTTTTCTGCGGCTTGCGGCCGGGGGTGGGTTCGGGGTCGTCGTCGGCCAGCTCGAAGTCGATCTGCTTCTTCAGCATGTCCACCCGCTTGACGCGGATGTGGACGGGGTAGCCCAGCTTGTAGCACTTGCCGTGGCGGCGGCCGATGACTTGGTAGTTGTCCTCGTCGAGCATGTAGTAGTCGTCCTTGAGCGAGCCGATGGGAATCATGCCTTCGCACTTGTTGCCCTCGATTTCGGCGTAGATGCCCCACTTGCTGACGCCGCTGATGAGGGCGGGGAAGACCTGCCCGAGCTTGTCGCTGAGGAACTCCGCCTGCTTGTACTTGACGCTGGTGCGCTCGGCGTCGGCGGCCTTTTTCTCCATGACGGAGCAGTGCTTGCAGTACTCTTCGTACTCCTCCCGCCCCACCGAGTCGCCGCCGGCCAGGTAGCGTTCCAGGAGGCGGTGCACCATCAGGTCGGGGTAGCGGCGGATGGGGGAGGTGAAGTGGGTGTAGTAGGGGAAGGCCAGGCCGTAGTGGCCTATGTTCTCGGTGCTGTAGTACGCCTTGCTCATGGTGCGGATGGCGATGGTGTCGATCATGTTCTCCTCGCCGCGGCCGGCGATGTTCTCGAAGAGACGGTTGTAGCTCTCGGCCAGCGCCTTGCGGCTGCCCACCTTCATGGTGAAGCCCAGCTTGGAGACGAACTCAACGAAGGTGTTGAGCTTCTCGGGGTTGGGCTCGTCGTGGACGCGGTAGACGAAGGTTCTGGTTGAAGTAGTGGAGCCGGTTTTGCTGGTCTTGCCGGTTTTACTGGATTTGCCGGTGGGCTTGCCGATGCTCTCGGCGACGGTCTTGTTGGCCAGGAGCATGAACTCCTCGATGAGCCAGTTGGCCTCCTTGCTTTCCTTGATGTATACGCCGATGGGGTGGGCGTTTTCGTCGAGTTGGAACTTGACCTCCTGGCTCTCGAAGTTGATGGCGCCGCTCTTGTAGCGCTGCCCGCGCAGCCGGGTGGCCAGGGAGTGCAGCTTCAGGACAGCCTCGCCGACGGCGTCCCCGGCCTTCCCGCCCTCGATGATCTCCTGTGCCTCCTCGTAGGCCATGCGGCGGTCGCTGCGGATAACGGCCTTGCCCATCCAGCAGTCCGCCACCTTGCCCTTGGCGTCCATCTCCATCACCACGCTGAAGGTGAGCTTGTCCTCGTCCTGCCGCAGCGAGCATACCTCGTTGCAGAGCTTCTCGGGCAGCATGGGGATGGTGCGGTCGACCAGGTAGACGCTGGTGCCGCGCTCGTATGCCTCGCGGTCGATGGCGGTGCCGGGCTTGACGTAGTGGCTCACGTCGGCGATGTGCACCCCCACCTCCATGCGCCCGTCGGGCAGTTCGCGGAAGGAGAGCGCGTCGTCGAAGTCCTTCGCATCGGCGGGGTCGATGGTGAAGGTCAGCACCTCTCGGAAGTCGCGCCGCCCGGCGAGCTCCTTCTTGGTGGGGTTCTTGATCTTGCGGGCCTCGGCTTCGGCCTCGGCGGGGAACTCCAGAGGGAAGTCGTATTCGGCCAGTATGGACTGCATCTCCACGTTGTTGTCCCCCGGCTTGCCCAGTCTCTTGACCACGCGGCCCACGGGATTGTTCATCCGCTCCGGCCAGTCGGTCATCTCCACCAGCACCTTCTCGCCGTTCCCGGCACCGGCCAGGTCGTCCACATGGATGAAAATGTCCACGTTCATCGTGCGCGAGTCGCTCACCATGAAGGCGAAACGCTCCTGCTTCTGGATGACTCCCACGAAGCGCGACTTGGCGCGTTTGAGGATTTCCACCACCTGTCCCTCCGGCTTGTGCATCTTGCGTTGCGGGAAGAGGAGCACCTTCACCGTGTCGCCGTGCAGGGCGTGGTTGGTGTTGTTGGGGGCTATCTGCACGTCCTCGCGCCCCTCTTCGTGGGGGATGACGTAGGCTTTGCCGCCCTGTTTCATGTCGATGGTGCCGGTGATGTAGTTGTGCGGCACCAGGTCGTCGAGGGGTGTCTTGGGGTTGATTTTGTATTTTCCCTTGTGGCTGTCCGCCACCAGTTGCCGGCTTTCGGCCAGTTCCTGCATGATCCGGATGACCTCCTGCCGCTCGGCCTTGCTGGAGGCGCCGATGCGGGAGGCGATCTGCTTGTGGTTGAATGCGTCGAAGGGGTTGTTTATGAATACTTTGAGTATCTGTTTTGTCAGTTGTTCGTTCATAGTGTGGTTGTGTTTATTGGTTGATGAGGCCCATGCGCCGCAGGAGTGCCTGCGGGTCTGGGTCGCGGTGCATGAAGCGGCGGAAGAGGACGGCGGGGTGTTCGGTGCCGCCGCGGGAGAGGATTTCGCGGCGGAAGCGCGCGGCGGTGTCGGCGTTGAAGATGCCATCCTCGCGGAAGCGGGAGAAGATGTCGGCGTCGAGCACCTCGGCCCACTTGTACCCATAGTAGCCGCTGGCGTAGCCGCCGCCGAAGATGTGGCTGAAGTTGGTGGCGGTGCAGCAGCCGTCGATGCGGGGGAGGAGGTTGGTCATGGCCGCCGCCTCCACGCTTTCGGCGCTCCACTGGCCGCCGTTGTCCTCCATGGTGTGGAAGGCCATGTCGGTGAGTCCCAGGTTGAGTTGGCGCAGGCAGTACCATGCCGCCAGGTGGTTTTGCGCGGCGCGTATCCTGGCGATGCTGTCCTCGGGCAGGGGCTGGCCGGTGCGGTAGTGGCGGGCGAAGGTGGAGAGGAAGGCAGGCTCGTAGCACCAGTTCTCCATCACCTGCGAAGGCATCTCCACGAAGTCGCGCTTGACGTTGGTGCCGCTGAGGCTTTCATAGCGTACCTCGGAGAGCATTCCGTGCATGGCGTGCCCCATTTCGTGCATGAAGGTCTCCACTTCGGAGAAGCGCAGGAGCGAGGGGGTGTCGGCGGTGGGCTTGGAGAAGTTGCAGACGACCTGTATCTGGGGCCGCGACGCGCCGTGCTGTCCGCGGAATTCGGTCATCCATGCGCCGCTGCGTTTGGAGGGACGGGGGTGCATGTCGAGGTAGAGGAGCCCCATCTCGCGGCCGCCGTCGTGCACCCGGAAGACGTGCACGTCGGGGTGGTAGACGGGCACTTCGGGGGCTGGGGTGAAGCGCAGGCCGTAGAGCCGTCCGTAGAGGCTGAAGATGCCGTCGCGCACGGCGTCGAGGGGGAAGTAGGGGCGGAGGGCCTCCTCGTCGAGGTCGTAGCGGCTGTGCTTGAGCTGTTCGGCGTAGAAGGCGAAGTCCCACGGCATGAGCGGCTGCGGTGCGCCGGCGGTGTGCTGCACCTCCTCGAGGTCCTTCCGCGCGGCGGGCAGCACGGCGTCCAGCAGGCGCTGCATGAATTGGCGCAGGTTGTCGAGGCTTTGCACCATACGGTCCTCGAGGACGTAGTCGCAGTAGGTGCGGTAGCCGAGCAGCGCGGCCTGCTCGCTGCGCAGGGCCACGATGCGGCGGATGACGGCGTTGTTGTCGTGCGCGTCGCCGTGGTTGCCGATGGCGCCGTAGGCGCGGTACATGCGTTCCCTCAGGTGGCGCTGTGTGCTGTAGGTCATGAAGGGGACGTAGGAGGGCGCCGAGAGGGTGAACACCCAGCCCTCGAGCCCCCGTGCGGCGGCCTCCTCGCGGGCGGCGGCGCGCTGGCTCGCGGGCAGCCCGTCGAGGTCGGCCTCGTCGGTCAGGTGCATGGTCCAGGCGTTGAGGTCGGCCAGCGCGTTCTGCGAGAAGCGCAGTTTCAGTTCGCTCAGCTCCTCCTCGTTGCGCTTGTAGCGTTCCGACGCCTCGCCTTCGAGGCCCACGCCGTGGCGGAGGAACGACTTGAGTGTGTTCTCCAGCAGGGTCTGCTCCTCGGGCGGGAGGGTGGGGGAAGAGGGGTCCCCGGATTGGACGAGGCGGTGCACCTCCTGCACGCGCCGGTAGAGGCGGCGGTCGGTGGAGACTTTCATGCCGAAGCGCGTGATTTCGGGCTCCAGCCGCATCACCACCTCCTGCAGTTCCTCGCTGGTGCAGCACTCGTTGAGGTTCATCATGACGGCGCTCACGCGGTCGAGCCGGAGCGAGGCGGTCTCGAGGGCCTCGACGGTGTTGGCGAAGGTGGGCGGTTCCGTATGGGTGGCGATGGCTTCGATGGCGGCCTCCGCCTCGGCGATAGCGGCGCGGATGGCGGGCTCGTAGTCGCCGGTGGCCACGGCCTCCAGCGGCGGCAGCTCCCATTCGCGCAGCAGTGGATTGGTTGTGTTCATGCCCTTGATAACGAGGCTTTATGCTTTTTATTGTGGAAAAGGAAAGTTTCGGAACAGGCGGTGTCTCAGTGCCTTGGCGGGAAGGGGAGGTAGCAAGTCCGAGACAACTCCGTGTCAACTCCGAGTCAACTCCGAGTCGCTCCGAGATGTCGGAGGGGGTGCGGAGGGGACGGGCCGGAGAGGGAAATGTTAAAAATTTGTACGGGTGTGGAATGTTGTGTATATTTGCATCGTCGGAGTTGCTCCGACATAGCATTAAAACACTATCAATTAATAGTTTAAAACATCATTGAATGATGAAAAAATCATTACGTCTTGCCATCCTTGCGTGTGCATTGATGGCGATGCCGGCAGCAGCCGTGGCCGACACGCTGACCGTGGCCACCGGCAACCAGTCAAGCGTCCGCTACCCGTTCATGGGTGCCGCCGCCACCAGCGGCCACCATGTGCAGCTCATCTACAAGGCTTCGCTGCTCACCGAGATGGTGGGCGGCACCATCACGCAACTCTCCTTCTACGTGAACGGGGAGGCCCTGCCCGTGGGCGACCTGACGCTCCGCCTGGCCCCCACCACCGCGGACGCCATCCCTTACGACCCCTCGGAGTATGACTACAACTTCATCCCGATGGCCACGGCCGATGTGGTCTACAGCGGCCCCTGCACCCTCACAGACTCGATCTTCACCATCACCTTCACCACCCCCTACACCTACGACGGCGGCAACCTGGTGATGGACCTCGTCTACGCCCCCCAACCCACCGGCTGGAACTCGCAGTCGCTCTCCTTCCGCGGCATGGACGACCCGGACGGGGACGAGGTCGCGGCCGTGGACAACATGGGCTTCGGCGTCCCCTACTGGGTCAACGACTTCACCCCCATGGCCACCTTCATCTACCAGATAGGCACCTGCCCGCGCCCGGGCACGGTCGCGGCCGCCACCACCCTCACGGGGGCCACGCTGCGGTGGCCGGCGGTGAGCGGCGCGGCGGGCTACCGGGTGGAATGCAACGGCACCGCCTACACCACCACCGACACCTTCTACACCGTCGCCTCCCTCGCCCAGGGCATCGTCTACACCGCCTCGGTGAGCACCCTCTGCGGCGACGGCGACACGAGCGCCCCGCGCCTGGCCACCTTCCAGATCCCCGTGGAGGCCGCCACGGTGCCCTACGCCACCGGCTTCGAGCCGGGGCAGGACAGCCTCTGGATGCTCATCGGCACCGGCAACCGCTGGCACATCGGCACCGGCGCCGCCGCCACCGGCTCGCGCGCGCTCTACATCTCCTACAACGGCAACGCCAACACCTACGCCTCCGGCGAGGCCGTCTCCTACGCCTACCGCCGCCTCGCCTTCCCCCAGGCCGGCACCTACACCGTCAGTTTCGACTGGCGCTGCCTCGGCGAGCATACCTACGACTACATGCGGGCCTTCCTCGCGCCCGACACCGTCACCCTCCGCCCCAACCTCTACCCCAACGGGAGAGGCATCGACCTCGGCTACAACCACTACACCGACTCGCTGGAGAACGGCTGGATCGACCTCGGCGACGGGCAGATGCAGGGCCACAGCGACTGGACCTCGGTCACGAAGCTCTACAACGTCTCCGCCCCGCAGTCGATGTACCTCCTCTTCATGTGGGTCAACGACAACAGCGACAACTATAATCCCCCCGCCGCCATAGACAATGTGGATGTAGACCTCGTCACCTGCTTCGCGCCGCTGGACGTGACCATCGACACCGTGGCCCACGACTATATCGGCCTCTCCTGGCGGCCTGCCGGCAACGAGACCGAATGGGCCGTCACCCTCAACGACGGCGAGCCCGATCTGGTGAACGACACCGCCTTCTACTTCACCGACCTCACCCCCAGCACCGACTACACCGTAAGCGTCCGCGCCGTCTGCTCCGTGGGCGACACCAGCCTGGCACTCTCCGCCTCCGCCTCCACCCCCTGCGCACCCTTCTTCCACGAGGACCTGCCCATCGTGGAGAACTTCAACAGCTACGACAGCGACATAGACCACTGCTGGCACAAGTTCACCGAGAACTCCCCCTCCAACAACAACCCCACCCTCATCACCGTCCAGAACCACGGCGGCGCTGGCAAGTGCCTCCGCTTCTACCCCACGGGCGGCAATCGCAACTACTTGGTGATGCCCGAGATGGACAACTTTGACAGCCTCATGCTCTCCTTCTGGCTCCACATCGCCAGCGTGGACCGCATACGGATGCAGGTGGGTGTCATGACCGACCCCACCGACCCCTCCACCTTCCAGCTCGTCTACACCGCCATCAACACCATGCCCAGCGAATGGACCGAGCACCAGTGCGTCTTCACCTCCTACACCGGCACCGGCCGCTACATCGCCTTCCGCACCGACGGCGCCAACGCCCTCAACATCTACCTGGACGACATCACCCTCGACCGCATGCCCGAGTGCGCACGGCCCATGTCGGTCAGCGTGTCGAACGTGACCGCCACCTCGGCCGACGTCGATATCGACAACCCCTTCAGCCCCGCCGTCTACCACCTCTACCTCACCCACGGCGACGTGACCGACACCATCGAAACCACCACCGACACCTACACCCTCCAGGGCCTGCTGCAAGGCACGGCCTACAGCCTGTCCGTAGGCACCCTCTGCTCCAATGACAGCGTCTCGGCCACCGTCGGCACCTCCTTCCTCACCGAGGTCGCGCCCGCACAGATGCCCTACTCCAATGGCTTCGAGACAGGCGACGACCTGCTGTGGTTCCTCGTCAACGGGCCCAACGCATGGTCGGTGTGCGTGGCCGACACCGCCACCGGCAACCACGCCCTCACCGTGTCGGCCTACCCCGACTCCATACGCTACAGCATCACCTCGCCCACCGTCTCCTACGCCGTCAGGGAAGTGGAGTTCGAGTACGAGGGCGACTACATCTGCACCTTCAACTGGAAGGGCATGGGCGAAGAGGACTACGACTACCTCCGCGTATGGCTCGCCCCCGCCACCAGCACCCACACCGCCAACATCTTCCCCAACGGCACCTCGCCCAACACCCTCAGCGGCACCGCCGACTACATCAACACCACCCCCGCCGGGTGGATAGACCTGGCCGACGGGCCCGTGAGAGGCTCCACCGCCTGGCAGTACAGCGAGAAGGGCTTCACCGTCCCCGCCACCGGCATCTACAAGCTCGTCCTGATGTGGGCCAACGACCCCTACAGCGGCAGCGGCGACCCCGTCATGGTGGACAACCTCGACCTGCACGAGATCTCCTGCCCCGCACCCTCTGACCTCACCCTCGACCAGGCCGATACCAACGCCCTCGACTTCCACTGGACCTCCAACGGAAACGAAACCACCTGGAGCGTCACCATCGACGGCCACACCTACCACACCCCCTCCAACTACTTCTCCGCCACCGACCTCACCCCGGGTACTGCCTACGACATCAGCGTCCGCGCCGTCTGCGGCCCGGGCGACAGCAGCCTGGCTGTCGGCACCTCTTTCACCACCACCACCCCCTTCTGCGCCATGCCCACCGACCTGGCCGCCAGCAACATCGACTACACCGCCGCCACCATCGCATGGATCCCCGGCGACGAGGAGAGCGAATGGGACATCGAGGTCGGCGACACGGTGTTCACCGTCACCGCCATCCCCTTCACCTTCACCGACCTGGACGAGGACACGCAGTACGAGGTCAGGGTCCGCTCCCGCTGCTCGGCCTACCTCTACAGCGATTGGTCCGCCTCCATCACCTTCACCACCCTGCTGCACGTCTGTCACACCCCCGTGGGCCTGACCACCGTCAGCGTGACCGACACCGCCGCCACCCTCGCCTGGTCCTCGGGCAGCGAGGCTATCGGCTGGGAACTGGCCCTCGGCGACTCCGTCATAACCGTCGCCTCCAACCCCTTCACCCTCACCGGTCTGCAGCCTACCACGCGCTATACGGTCAAGGTGCGCTCGCACTGCACCATGCCCGACTACAGCGACTGGAGCGACATCTTCGTCTTCTACACCACCGACACCCCCGAGCCCTGCTGCGAGGCCCCCATCGAGGTGACCTGCCACAGCGTGACCGACACCTCCGCCATTGTCGTATGGGAGGCTGACTGCGACCAGGTGCAGCAGTGGATTATCGACTGCAACGGCGTCACCGCCGCCACTGTCACCACCACGGCCCACCTCCGCGGCCTCGACCCCGCCACGGGATACACCGTCAGAATCATGGCCGATTGCGGTAACGCACAGTCAGATTGGAGCACCCCCGTCAGCTTCACCACGCTCAACGCCGTGGGCATCCTCGCCGCCGACGGCATGCAGGTGACCCTCCAGCCCAATCCCGCCTCCGTCTCGGTCACCGTCTCCGGCCTGGAGCCCGCCGCCCAGGTGGCGCTGATCGACATGAACGGGCGCGAGATCGGCCGCTGGCAGAGCGCCGGCACCTCCCTCGCCATTGACCTGCACCACGTGGCCCGCGGCGCCTATTTCGTGCGCATCGCCGACAAGCAGGGCGTGGCGATAAGGAAACTGATTGTGAAATAAAAGCACCCTCCCCTAAGAGATTCTGGGGAGGGCGTCGATGAGCGACCGCGTATAGTCGGTCCTGGGAGTGCGGAACACCTCGTCGGGCGTCCCGCACTCCACTATTTTACCCTGCCGCATCACCATGATGCGGTCGGCCATGTAGTGCACCACCGAGAGGTCGTGGGTGATGAAGAGGTAGGTGAAGCGGTGGTGCTCCTTGAGGTCGTTCAGCAGGTTGAGCACCTGCGCCTGCACACTGACGTCGAGCGCCGACACGCTCTCGTCGCACACCACCAGCTCCGGCTGCAGGATAAGGGCGCGGGCGATGCAGACACGCTGGCGCTGGCCGCCGCTGAGCTCGTGGGGATAGCGGCTGTACCAGTCGGCCTTGAGGCCCACCTGCTCCATCAAATCGACGACAGCATCCCTCGGATGGGCCGTGTCAATCTGATTGTCCAGGGTGATCTTGTGCACCTTCAGCGGTTCGGCGATGGCCTCGCCGATGGGGATGCGGGGGTTGAGCGAGGAATAGGGGTCCTGGAAGATAATCTGCAGCTTGGGGCGCAGGGCGCGCATCTGGCGCGAGGAAAGGGTGTCCAGGGGGGTGTCGCGGTAGGAGATGCTGCCGGACGAGTGGCCGATCAGGCGCAGCAGGGCCCGCCCGAGGGTGCTCTTACCGCAGCCGCTCTCGCCCACCAGCCCCAGCGTCTCGCCCTCCAGGATGTCGAACGAGAGGCCGTCCACCGCCTGCAGCGTCTGCAACGGCTTGCCGAAGAGGCTGCGCTTCAGGGTGTAGGAGACCGAAAGGTCGCGGACGGAAAGCAGGGGGGGGCGGGGCGTTTCGGGCCGCGGGCGGGGATTGGAACCGGCTTCCCTCGCTGCCTCGTGGCCGATGCCTGCGGCATTCTCCATATAGTCCTCCACCGTGGGCAGCCGACGGGGCCGGCTGTCGAGCGGCGGCCGGCAGGCCAGCAGCCCCTGGGTGTAGGGATGCTGCGGGTGGTGGAGCACCGTGTCGGCCGTCCCCTCCTCCACCACCTTGCCGCGATACATCACCAGGATGCGGTCCGCAATCTGGCTGATGACGCCCAGGTCGTGGCTGATGAAAAGGATGGCGGTGCCGTATTTCCGCTGCAGGCTCCCGAGGAGCTCGAGGATGGTCTTCTGCACCGTCACGTCGAGGGCGGTGGTGGGCTCGTCGGCGATGAGGATGTCGGGGCGGTTGATGAGGGCCATGGCAATCATCACGCGCTGCTTCTGTCCGCCGGAAATCTCGTGTGGGTAGCTGTCGAATATCTTCTCCGGCCGGGGGAGGAGCACCTCGCGGAAGAGGTCGAGGGCCCGCTCGCGGGCCTCGGCGGCGGTGACGGCCTCGTGCTGCCGCAGCATCTCCACCACCTGCGCCCCGCAACGCTGCACGGGGTTGAGGCTTGTCATCGGCTCTTGGAATATCATGGCGATGCGCTTTCCGCGGATGTGCCGCCGCTCCTCCTCGCCGAGGGCGAGCAGGTCGGTGCCGCCAAGCAGGGCGCTGCCGCCGACCGTAGCCTGCCGAGGCAGCAGACCCATCAGCGCCAGCGAGCTGACACTCTTGCCCGAGCCGCTCTCGCCCACAATGCCCAGCGTCTCCCCGCGCCGCAGCGTGTAGCCCACGCCTTCCACTACACGCCGTCCCTCGAAGGCCACCGCCAGGTCGCGCACCTCTAATATGGCTTTGTTCTCTGTCACGTCCCCTATAACGCACTGCGGAAGAAAAAAGTATGTCCCGCCGCCGTCCCCGCGCCGATAAACCGCCCACCGTCCGCAAAAACCTCAAAAAAAAACAAGGACATTCGGAAAAAATGTGTATATTTGCACCAGATTTAGGAAAACAAATACAAACATTAAACACATTGTAACTATGACAAAATCAGAACAATTCATGGAGATGGAAGCCCAATACGGCGCCCATAACTATCATCCGCTGCCCGTGGTGCTCGCCAAGGGCGAAGGCGCATTTGTGTGGGACGTGGAGGGGAAGAAGTATTTCGACTTCCTTTCGGCCTACAGCGCCGTCAATCAGGGTCACTGCCACCCCAAGATTGTCAAGGCCATGTGCGACCAGGCCCACGAACTGACCCTCTCTTCGCGCGCGTTCTATAACAACTGCCTCGGCGAGTGGGAGAAGTACATGACCGAGTACTTCGGCTACGACAAGGTGCTGCCGATGAACACCGGTGCCGAGGCCGACGAGACGGCCCTCAAGCTGGCCCGCCGCTGGGGCGTGGTGAAGAAGGGCATCCCCAATGACGAGGTGATGATTGTCTGCTGCGAGGGCAACTTCCACGGCCGCACCATCACCATCATCACCATGAGCAACGACCCGGAGAGCTACGCCAACTACGGCCCGATGACCCCCGGCTTCCTGCGCATCCCCTACAACGATGCCGACGCGCTGGAGAAGGTGCTGGCCGAGCACGGCAAGAAAGTGGCCGGCTTCCTGCTGGAGCCCATCCAGGGCGAGGCGGGCGTCTACGTGCCGGACGAGGGCTACCTGAAGAAATGCTACGACATTTGCAAGAAGTACAACGTGCTGTTCATGGCCGACGAGGTGCAGTGCGGCATCGCGCGCACCGGCAAGATGCTGGCCTGTGACCACGAGGGCGTGCGCCCCGACATTGTCATCCTGGGCAAGGCCCTGGGTGGCGGCGTGATGCCCGTCAGCGCCGTGCTGGCCGATGACGACATCATGCTCAACATCAAGCCCGGCGAGCATGGCTCCACCTTCGGCGGGAACCCCATCGCCTCCAAGGTCTCCATCGCCGCCCTGCAGGTGATCAAGGACGAGCACCTCATGGAGAATGCCGAGCGCCTCGGCAAGATTTTCCGCGAGGAGATGAGCGCCTTCAAGAGCCCGTTGATTGAGAAGGTGCGCGGCAAGGGTCTGCTGAACGCCATCATCATCAAGCCCCACAACGGCAAGGAGGCCTGGGACGTGTGCATCAAGATGCGCGACTTGGGCGTGCTGGCCAAGCCGACCCACCAGCACATCATCCGCTTTGCCCCGCCGCTGGTCATCACCGAGGAACAGCTCCGCGAGGCGATGGAACTGATTAAGCAGGCTATCAAGTCGTTCGAGTAACCGGAAACGATAGGAATATCTACCTGGATACGTGTAAGGCAGCCCAAGGATGGGTTGCCTTATGCGTTTATATACGGGCGGTGTCGCCGGACTGGTTGAAGGGGCAGGCCAGCTGGCAGAGGTCGCAGCCGAAGGTGTAGCCCCGGGTGTCGATGTCTTGCGGGACGGGGAGTTTGCTCTGTGTGGTGTGGAAGGAGATGCAGCGGCTGGCGTCGAGCATCGGGGGGCCGTCGGGGGCAATGGCGTGGTTGGGGCATGCGGTGACGCAGCGTTTGCAGGCGTCGCAGCGGCCACGGGGCGGCAGGGGGGAGTCATAGTCGGTGCATTCCTCGGGGGTGACCAGTTCCCCCAGGTTGACCCATGTGCCCCAACGGGGGGTGACGAGGAGGGTATGGCGGCCGATCCATCCGAGTCCTGCGCGGGCGGCCCAGTACTTGTCGGCAATGGGGACGGTGTCCACGCAGGGCTTGGCCTGTATGCCGAGGCGTTCGCGCAGGAGGAATAGCCTGGACTTCAGTTCGGTGTGGTAGTCGCGAATGGCGGCAAAGGCGGCGGTGCCGCCGGGGGAGGCTGGGGGAGGGTAGGCGCTGACGACGCAGATGACCGAGCGGGCGCCGGGGACGAGGATGCGGGGGTCGAGGCGCATGTCGGGGTTGCGCTCCATATAGCCCATGGAGGCGTTCCAGCCGCGCCGGAGCCATTCGCGGAGGGGGTACTCGCTGTCCTCGAGGCGGTCGGCGCGTGCGATGCCGCAGTCGTCGAATCCCGCCTCCAGCGCGAGGCGTTTCACCTCGGCGCTATTCAGCATTCTGCTGGTACTTGGCTTTCTTGCTGCCTTCGTAGAGCTCGAAGTGGAGGAATCGGCAGTCAAGGGCGCCGTTCTGCACGGGTATCTTGGCCGAGGGGCGGAGGCCGATGTGCTTCATGGCCTCGAAGTCGGAGGTGATGAGCCACACGTCGCAGTCCTTGCCGTAGCGTTGCTTGAAGGTGTCGCCGAGGCGCCCGTACATGGCGTTGAGGTCTTCCACCTTGATGCGTTCGCCGTAGGGGGGATTGGTGACGATGAGGGTGGGTCCTTCGGGCGGGTCCTGGTCCTCGAAGGAGCCGATGTGGAGCATCACGTCCTTGTGGAGCTTGGTGAATTCCAGGTTGCGTTCGCATTGCGCGATGACCTGCTCGTCGATATCGTTGCCCCAGATTTCGCACTCAAAGTCGATCGAGCCGATTTTGCGGTCCTCTTCCTGCTTGACGCTTTTCCATTCGCCGAGGTTGAATTCCTTCCAGCGCATGAAGGCGAAGCGGTTGTCGCGGTAGTACTGTGCGGGGATGCAGTTGGCCATCATGGCGGCTTCGATGAGCATGGTGCCGGATCCGCACATGGGGTCGTAGAAATGGGTGTCGCATTTCCACCCGGCCAGTTTAAGCAGGCCGGCGGCGAGCACCTCGTTGATGGGGGCGATGCCGACCCCCTGGCGGTAGCCGCGCTTGTGGAGCGAGTCGCCGCTGGAGTTGAGCAGGAGGGTGACCTGGTTGTCGCGGATGTGGAGGTTGAGTTTATAGTCGGGGTTTTCCGTGTCGATGGAGGGGCGCTTGCCGAAGTGGCGACGGAAGCGGTCGACGATGGCGTCCTTGGTCTTGAGGGCGGCGTAGTAGGAGTGGGTGAAGATTTCTCCGCTGGTGGTGGAGTCGATCATGAAGGTGGCGTCCACCTCGAGGATTTTCTCCCAGGGGATACGGAAGACCTGGTCGTAGAGCTGCTGGTCGTCGTTGGCCTCGAATTCGGCGAAGGGCTTGAGGATAGCCAGTGCGGTGCGGCAGGAGTAGTTGGCGCGGTAGAGGAGGCGCATGTCGCCCTCGAATTCCACGGCGCGGGTGCCCACCGTGACGTTCTCGGCGCCCATGGCGCGCAGTTCGTCGGCCAGCACCTCTTCCAGGCTGACCATCGTCTTGGCCACCATCTTGAACTTGTTCTTCATTGTGGTGGCCGGGTTGACCACCTTCCCGTTATTCTTCTGGATTATCATTGTTGAAAATTTGTATCTTGTTGCGTAGTTCGCGGCGTGCCAGGCGGTTCTTCTGGCGGATGGTGCCGTTGTAGATGCTGGTGTTCAGCTCGTAGCCGACCAGGATGACGATGCAGCTGAAGTAGATCCAGAGCATCAGCAGCAGGAGTGTCCCGATGGAGCCGTAGAGCAGGTTGTAGCGGCTGAAGTTGTTGATGTAGATTCCGAAGCCCCAGCTGAGCACGAAGAACATGGCTGTGGCCAGCACGCTGCCGGCCGAGAAGAAGCCTACCCGCTGGCGGCTGGCGGGGGCGAAGTAGTAGATGAAGGCCAGTGCAAAGAGCATGGCGAGGGAGAGCAGCACCCAGCGCCCGATGTTGAACATCAGGGTGTTGGCCTTGGTGTCGGTGAGCCAGCCCTGGCTGAAGATGAGTTGCAGGAGGTACTTGTGGCCGATGAGCAGTCCGAGGACCAGCACCACGATGACGTAGAGCACGAATACCATCATGATGCAGAGGAGGAAGCGTTGCAGGAAGGGTCGTTTCTCCACGGTCTGGTTGGCGAAGTTGAGGGAGAGGATGAATCCGTTCATGCCGTTGGCTGCCAGGATGATGGAGGTGATGAAGCCGATGGAGAGGAGGGTGGTGTGCTTGTGGCCCATGACGTCGTTCACCGTGTCCGAGAGGGGTTCCATGATTTTTCCGGGAACGATTTCGCCCAGTTCGTTGAGGAATTCGTTCTGCAGGCCGTCGAAGGGGAGGTAGGCGATGAGGGAGAAGATGAAAATCATCAGTGGCGGCAGGGCGGAGAGGAAGCTGTAGGCCAGCCCCTTGGCACGCTGCGCGATGGAGCTTCCGAAGGAGCCCGCGATGAAGTAGCTGAGGATGTCGTAGAGCGGCACGCCGCGTCCGCCGGGGAGCGAGAAGTTGTAGAGGAAGTAGAGCACCTGGCGCACCCATCGTTTGTAGATCAGGTGCCGCCGTTGCCGTTTGGCCCACAGGCGCAGGGTTCGTATCCGGACGTTGAGCCAGGTCATTTTTTCACCAGCGAGATGTCGAGGCTTTTGATGTGGTGGGTCAGTGCGCCGACGGAGATGAAGTCGACGCCTGTCTCGGCGTACCGGCGGAGGGTCGTCTCGGTGATGCCGCCGGAAGCCTCTGTCTCGTAGCGGCCTCCGATGCGGCGGACGGCCTCGCGGAGGGTGTCGGGGTCGAAGTTGTCGAGCATGATGCGGTCCACGCCGCCGTGGTCCAGCACACGCTGCAGTTCCTCCAGGTTGCGTACCTCGATTTCTATCTTGAGCTGCTTGCCTTTCGCCCGGAGGTAGTTGTGGGTGCGGTCGATGGCCTGCTCGATGCCGCCGGCGAAGTCGATGTGGTTGTCCTTGAGCATGACCATGTCGTAGAGGCCGATGCGGTGGTTGGTGCCGCCGCCGCAGTGGACGGCGTATTTTTCCAGCAGGCGCATGTTGGGCGTCGTCTTGCGCGTATCCAGCAGGCGGCAGTCCAGCCCGTCCAGCATCTGCACCATGCGGTGGGTCTCGGTGGCGATGCCGGAGAGGCGCTGCATGAAGTTGAGTGCCGTGCGTTCGGCGGTCAGGATGGAGCCGCTGTGGCCCTCGACGGTCATGATGATGTCGCCCACCCGCACGGGCTGCCCGTCGGCGATGAGGATATTGACATTCAGACTGTTGTCTGCGATTTTGAACACGCGTTGCCCCACTTCGGCGCCGCAGAGGATGCCCTCCTGCTTGGCCACCATCTTGGCCGAGCCCGTGGCATCGGGGGGGATGCAGGCGAGGGTGGAGTGGTCGCCGTCGCCGATGTCCTCGCGCAGAGCTGTTTTAATCAACTCGTCCAAATTGTCAATGTTCGTCATAAAGTGCTGGTTTTAATCTTTTTAAACCTAAAATGCGGTCTCCTACGGGGCGGAAGCCGTGGTGCAAAGGTACGAAAAAAAACGGAATGTGCACATTTTGAGGTAAAAAAAGCACCGGCGGGGCTGTCTTCTCCGACAAGTGGTCCATAAGCGTCCATATCGGTTCTCAGTCGAAGTAAATACCTAGGGGATACCTACCGGATACCTACAGGGTCCCCGGCGGTCGGGAGGCCGGAACAGGGGGTGCGGAGGTGTGTGCCGGAAAGAAAAAATATTGCAAATATAAAAAAAATGCGTATATTTGCCACTTAAAACAAGTGGTAGAATTGCGCCATGTGTTTCTTTTCCAGCGGGAAAGGAAAAATGTGGCTTGAAAAAAAGTGTATGCAGATAGCAATAGCAGGAAATATAGGGGCCGGAAAGACCGAACTGACAACCCTCTTGTCGAGGCACTACGGCTACCGTGCCGTCCACGGCCCGTCGGAGGAGAACCCCTATCTCGACAGTTTCTACGAAGACATGCGCCGCTGGTCCTTCAACATGATGGTCCACTCCCTGACGGCGAACATGGAACTCCTGGCCGAGCTGGCCCGCACGGGCGAGAGTTTCGTGCGCGACCGTTCGCTCTACGACGACGCCGAAATCTTCGCACCCAACCTGCAAAGCATGGGGCTTATGAACTCGCGCGACCTGGCCACCTACACACGCCTCTTCGAGCTGGCCTGCACACTGCTTCCGCAGCCCGACCTGCTCATCTACCTCCGCGCCGACGTGCCCACCTTGATACGCCACATACAGAAGCGCGGACGCGACTATGAGAGCAGCATCCGGCTGGACTATCTCACCAACCTCAACAAGCGCTACGAAACCTGGGCCGCCGCCTACAAGGGCAAGATGCTCATCGTGGACACCGAGGAACTGGACTTTGTGGAAAACCGCGAGCACTTTGGACGCATCATCAACCGCATCGATGCCGAATTCAACAGTCTTTTTGCCGACGGCAATGAATAGGGAACGATGAAGACACTGGCCGTTATACCCGCACGCTACGCCTCCACGCGCTTCCCCGGCAAGCCCCTGGCCCTGCTGGGAGGGCGAGCCATAGTCGACTATGCCTATGAGACGGCCCGTCGCACCCAGGGCGTGGCCCGCGCCGTGGTGGCTACGGACGACGGGCGCATCTTCGCCCATGTGCAGGAGGTGTTCGGCGAGGGCAGCGCGATGATGACCTCGGCAGAGCACCGCAGCGGCACCGACCGCTGTGGCGAGGTGGTGGCGGCGCTGGAAAGGCAGGGGGAACGCTACGACGTGGTCGTCAATCTGCAGGGCGACGAACCTTTCGTGCAACCCTCGCAGCTGCAGCTGCTTGCTGGCTGCTTCGAGGACGATTCCGTCTCCATCGCCACGCTGAAGACCCGTATCACCTCTACGGAAGAACTCCTGTCGCCCAACAATGTCAAGGTGGTGTGCACCGATTCCGGCAAGGCGCTCTATTTCAGTCGCCAAGCGATTCCCTACCGTCGCGACGTCGAACCCGCGCAGTGGCTCGCCGAAGGCCGGTATTTCAAGCATGTGGGCATCTACGCTTTCCGTCCGCAGGTGCTGGCGGAGGTCTGCGCCATGCGGCAGAGTCCGCTGGAAACCAGCGAGAAACTGGAGCAGTTGCGCTGGCTGGAGGCCGGCTGCAGCATCGCCGTCCGCGAGACGGACACCGCCAATATCGGCATCGACACGCCTGCCGACCTCGAGGCGGCGGCGATAGTATTGAGAAAAATGAACGAAAAACACTGAAAACAATATGAATATAACCGAATTAATCGTTGAACTGCTTGAGCAAGGACAGCGGGTGGAACTGCCCGGGATAGGCACTTTCGACAGTGTGATGCAGAGCCCGCACCACGACCCGGTCTCCCGCATCTACTATCCCGCCACGCGTGAGGTTGTCTTCCATCAAGGGACCACCGGCGACAACGGCATTGTGAAGACCATAGCGTCACGCGAGTGTGTCGGCGAGGATGTGGCCCTGCAGATGTGGAACAACTATACAGATGCCTTGATCGACAAGATGGGACGCACGGGCGAACACGCCTTCGGCGCCCTCGGTACACTCTACAAACGTCCCGACGGATACTCGTTCCAGATGGCGGAAGGCGTCGTCATTGAGGCCGGTGGCAGCAGCGAGAAGCCCCTCTCCGAGGTGCGCACCTATACCCATAGCGAGAGCGATGACCCCTTTGCACAGTTCGATGACACTCCGGAAGTGACCGTCGTCCAAAAGCCCGAACCCCAGCCCATGATACCCACCGCCATGGCCAAGCCAGAGCCTGAGCCCGAACCCGAGGAACTGGACGAGGAATGGCAGGACAATCTCAAGAAGCTGGAGGAACTCCCCAAGTCGAAAGCCGCCCTCAAAGCCGAGGCGAAGGCCGAAAAGGCCCGCCTCAAGGCCGAGGCAAAGGCCGAGAAAGAGCGCGCCAAGATGCGCAAACGTGCCCAGAAAGAGCACAGCAGTGCCGAACGGCGCATAGAGGAGGACCGCGATGCCGCCTTGCGTCGCGAGGCCGAGGAGAAGCGCAGGGCCGAGGAGGTACTCTACAATGCCGAGCAGCGCGCCGAGGAAGAGCGCGTCAAGGCCGAAAAAGAGGCCGAGGCGGCACGTGTACGTGCCGAACAGAAAGCCCACGAGGAACGGCTGAAAGCCGAGAAGCGTGCCGCAGCACTGGCAGCAGTGGCGGCTGCACACATGCCGGATGAAGGCACCTCCACTGCGGCACCTGTGGCCGATGTCAATACCAAACTCCTCAAGGAACAGAAGGAGGCCGAACATCAGGCCGCCAAGGAGGCTGCACGGCGCCTCAAGGAGGAACAGAAGCAGGCCAAGGCCGACGCCAAGGAGAAGGCCCGCCTTGAGAAGGCGGAGCGCAAACGTGCCGCCCAGGAAGCCAAGGAGGAAGCCCTCCGCAGCCGCGAGGTCGAGTCTGGCGAGGAGGACGGGAAGAAGAGCCGCAGGTGGCTTCTCTGGCTGCTATTGTTGCTGTTGCTCCTGCTGGCAGGCGCAGGTGCCTACTACCTGCTCAAGAACCGTGGTTCCAGTGCCGGAGTGGGTGACGGCGTGACGATGCAGGGGCGCCATTTCAGCACCTCGAAGGCCAATCAGTTCACCTTCAATACCGATATGCTGGAGTATGGCGACCGCGAGATATCGCGTAATTGCGACCGCGTGTGCCAGAATATGTCCAACTATATAAACGAATACCTCGCCGACCGTGGCTATCGCAATGCCCGTGCGCAGGTCATGGACCGTGTGCGCCAGTATGCCGGAAGCCGTATGGATGAACTGATGGGCACACGTCTGGCTGCCCAGCGATTCATCCCGTATGAGGATTATATCTACCAGACGGCCGAACCTTGGCTGCGCCGTACCTATGCCAATACGTCGTGCAACAGGGTTCAGGGAGAACTGATGGGCATGTTGGGTACCATGCTGGATGAGGTGATCGACGAGTACGGTCTCCAGCCCGATGCCGCCCAGGCCCCGGCTCAGCCCCAGCCTGCACAACCCGCACAGCCGACCGCCAAGAAGACCACCCTGCCCGACGACAACCCGGTGTATGTCTATGTGGAGAAGAAGAGTAAGCAGGGATTCGACATTGTGGCCGGATTCTACCTCAACAAAGCCACCGCCGCCAAGATGGCAGCCAGGTTGCATGAGTTGGGTTGCGACGCCTATATCATCGAGAAGAACGACATGTACTACGTCAGTATGGGCTCCGCTCCCACCCGCACCAAGGCAGAGGCCCTGTACAAGCATATCAACAGCTGGTATGACGGCGACATTGTAATCAAGCAACTCGATTAGGCCACCCATGGGACATCACAAGTTGCAACGCTTTGCGGAGAACCTCACGTTCGGGAACCTCTTCCAAGTGGGTTTTGAACAGTTGGAGAAGGAGGGTTTTGCCCTCCGCGGTCGCTGGCACGAGCATTTCGGCAACAACAATCCCATCACTTTGGAACTGGGCTGCGGCAAGGGGGACTACACCATCGCCCTGGCCCGCATCCACCCCGAGCGCAACTATATCGGCGTGGATATCAAGGGGGCGCGTCTTTGGCGCGGTGCCAAGACTGCCGTAGAGGAACCGCTTCCCAACGTGGCTTTCATCCGCACACGCATCGAGTTGATTGACCGCTTCTTCGGCCCAGGCGAGGTGAACGAGGTGTGGATTACCTTCTGCGACCCACAGCCCAAAAAACCAGGCAAGCGTCTCACCTCGCCGCGATTCCTCGCCACCTACCGTCGCTTCCTGGCCACTGACAGTGTGCTGCACCTGAAGACCGATTCGCAGGAACTCTACGAATACACCCTGAATGAGGTTCTGCCCAACGAGGATTGCGAGGTGATGTTCAGCACGGCCGACCTCTACAATACCCCCTACGACGGCGAGGCCAAGCTTACGCAGACCTTCTACGAGCGCATGTTCCTTGCCGAGGGGAAGCCGATTACCTATATTCAATGGAAGATATTATAAACTAAATACATTAAATTATTATGTCAGGACACAACAAATGGTCAAAGATTAAACGCGCCAAAGGCGCCGCCGACGCTAAACGCTCCAAACAATGGAGCAACATCCTCAAACAGGTCTCCATCGCCGTACGCGAAGGCGGCCCCGACCCCGACAGTAATCCCCGCCTGCGCCTGCTCGTACAGAATGCTCGCGGTGTCAACATGCCCAAGGACACCCTCCAGCGCACCATCACCAAGGCCAACGACAAAGACGCTGCACAGATGCAGGAACTTACCTTCGAGTGCCACGTCGGACACGGCATCGCCCTTTTCATCGAGGCGCTCTCCGACAACAATAACCGCACTGTGGCCAACGTGAAATCCATCATGAACAAATATGGTGGCACCCTCGAGACCAACGGCAGCCTCAGTTTCCTCTTCGACCGCAAAGGTGTCTTCGTGGTACCCCGCAAGGCCGACATGAACATCGAGGAACTGGAAATGGAACTCATCGACGGCGGCCTGGAAGAGATGGAGGCCGACGACGAGTACCTCACCCTCTACACTGCCTATGAGGATTTCGGCAACATGGTAAAGATGCTCGAGGAAAAAGGCATCGAGGTGGAAAGCGCCGAACTGCAACGCATCCCCAACGCCACTCGTCAGTTGGATGCCGAGGCCATACGCAAGGTGATGAAAATCATCAACCTCCTCGAGGAGGACGACGACATCACCAACGTCTACCACGACATGGAAATCCCCGACGACTTCGAGGAGGAGTAAGTGAAACTATACCTCGTACCGACCCCTGTGGGGAACCTCGGCGACATGACCTACCGTGGCGTCGAGGTGCTCCGCTCGGCCGACCTCATACTGGCCGAGGACACTCGCACCAGCCGCGTGCTGATGCAGCACTACGGCATCGATACCCCCCTACAGAGCTACCACATCTTCAACGAGCACCAGACGGTGCAGAGATTGGTTGAAAGGTTGCTGGGCGGCACCAGTATCGCTGTGGTTACCGACGCCGGCACCCCCGGCATCTCCGACCCCGGTTTTCTGCTGGTACGCGAGGCTGTGAAAGCCGGCGTAGAGGTGGAATGCCTACCGGGTGCCACGGCATTCGTTCCGGCGCTCATAGACAGCGGTCTGCCATGCGACCGCTTCGTATTCCTCGGTTTCCTGCCCCACAAAAAAGGCCGGCAGTCAGCCCTCCAAGCACTGGCTTCCGAGGAGCGCACCATGGTCATCTACGAAAGCCCCTACCGCCTGGTGAAACTGCTGGAACAACTCGTTGAGGTGCTTGGGGGAGAGCGCCAAGTCTCCGTGAGCCGAGAAATCAGCAAGTTGCACGCCGAGACCGCCCGTGGCTCCTTGGCCGAAGTCCTCGCCCACTTCAAAGAGAAAGAGGTCAAGGGCGAAATAGTGGTTGTGGTCGGTGGGAAGTAGACATGTTCAGTAACTAATCGCCAATTTTCAATTCTCAAGTTCCAATTCAAGAAGTGCCCATAGAAACTTTCATCTTCCGCCTTGCCTGCGCACTGGTCGCAGGCATTGCCATCGGCGCACAGCGCGAACTTCGCCAACGACAGGCCGGACTGACCACCAACTCGCTGGTGTCGGTCGGAGCCTGCATCTTCATCCTCATCAGCGAAAGCGTCATCATGGGAGCGCAACTGGGGGGCGGCCCTGTCAACAACGACAACCTACGCGTGCTATCGCAAGTGGTAACTGGCATCGGATTCCTCGGTGCCGGCGTCATCATGAAGAACGGGCTCACCATACACGGACTCTCCTCGGCCGCCACCATCTGGTGCTCCGCGGCAGTAGGATGCCTGTGCGGCTACGGCATGTGGCGCGAAGCCGCCATCGCGGTGGGTGTCATCCTGCTCATCAACTGGGGGCTCAAAAGCATCGAAATCTATTTCAAGAACAAAAACAACCACGAATAACGGGAAGGCCGCCTATTGTATGGCAAGAGGCGGCCTTCTGTTATATACATTTTAGAGGGTTGTCATTCCGCGCTGCCTTGCGAGTCATCCTCGGGTCGCAATGACACGGCGACATAGTTGTCGAGGTCTATATAGCGCTTGGCCAACTCGCGGAGTTGCTCGGGAGTGATAGCACGCACAATCTCGTCGTAGCGCACAACATGGTCGCGGCTCTCGCCCAGGTAGTACCCGTTCTGTATCTGCCCGTGCCAAAAGCTGTTCTGCTGTCTGGCGGTGCCGCGGTTCACGACCATCTGCTCCTTCACCTTGGCCAGCGTCTTCTCGTCGGGAACCCTCCTGATGTACTGCTTCAGTATCTTGATGCAGTCCTTCTCTATCTTCTTCACCTTGTCGGGGTCGCAGCCCACGTAGAACATCCAGCTCACCTCGCCGTGGGGCAGCACCTGGCTGCTGACCGAGGCCGAGGGCGAGTAGGCGTCGCCGTTCTTCTCGCGCACCACCTCCAGCGTGGTGATCTCCAGCGCGGCGCTGAGGGCGTCGAGCGCGATACGGGTCTCGGGGTCCAGTTCCTCGCCCGGCACGGCCTTCTCGCCGTACACCAGCAGCATCCCCTGCCGCTCGATGCCCTTGACGGCCTCGGCGTGGACCACGCCCCGGGCAAACTCCGGCGAGCGGTCGATGGCACGCTCGCCGCGGTGGCTGCCATCGGCAGGCAGCAGGTTGAGGTAGCGCGCAATGAGGCGCACGTCGTCGTCGCTCACGTTGCCGGTGAAGAAGAACACCTGCTCCGAGGCGTCGGCGAAGTGGGCGCGGTAGAGGTCGTACATGCGGTCCAGGTCAAGGCCACGCACCTGCTCCTCGGTAGCCACCAGCACCGTGCGCTTGTCGCCGGGGTAGGCCGTCTCCATGTATTTCTTCTGGAAAGCCACCTGCGGATTGTTCTCGATGAGCTTCAGTTGCGTGAGGGTGGCCTCCACGATGCGGTCATACATGTCGCGATCCTTTCGGGGGGAGGTGAAGTAGAGGTTCACCAGCTGCAGGGCGGTCTCCAGGTCGTCCGGCGAACAGCTGCCGCTGATGCCCTGCATCTCGCTGCTGATATAGGGCGCCACACTGACACTCTTGCCCTTGAGGCGTTTCTCGAGCTGCGAGGCACTGAAGCCGGCCACGCCGCCCGCGCGGATGAAGGCCGCCGTGTTCTGCGTCAGGTAGGCCATCGTGTCGGGGTAGAGCGACGTGCCGCCACCGCCAAAGGAGGAGATGAGTATCTCGTCGGCCTTGAGGTCGGTCCGCTTCACCACGAAGCGCACCCCGTTGGGGCACTGGTACTCCGTGTAGTCGAGCACGGAGTTGATCCTGTTCACCTTGTAGGGCACCCGCTGCGGCACCTCGGCGGTGAACAGCGGCTTGTCCTCGAAGGTGTCCACCCAGGGCTCGGTCTTCGCCTGTTTGCTCCCGGCGATGAGGCGGCGCACCTCGGCCTCGGTGGGCACGCGGTAGCCATCGCGCTCGGGCGCGGTGAGGTAGTAGACCATGTTCTCGTCGGTAATCCAGCCGGCCATGACCCGGTTGCACTCCTCGAGGCTCACCTCGGGAATGAACTCCTTGGCGTAGCGCCACTCCTGGCGGATGCCGGGGATGACCTCGCCGGTGAGGAAGTGGCGCGTGTACTCGCTGGCCAGGTCCTCGCTCTCGGTCTTGTCGGCCTCCTTGGCGGCGCGGGTGTAGTAGGACAGCAGGTCCTCCTTGGCGCGGTCGAGTTCGCTCTGCAGGAAACCGTGCTGGTCCAGGCGGCGCATCTCGGCCAGCAGCAGCGCCGTGGCTTCCTCGATGCGGTTCTCCTTGGGCGAGCACTCGAGGGTGAAGTCGCTGGCCTCACGCACATAGCGGGCTATGAAGCCGTTGTGGCCCGCGGCGGCACCCATCATGGGGGCGGAGGGCTTCTCACAGAGGTCGGTCAGGCGCTCGTTGACCATGCTGGTGACGAGCGTGTGGATAAGGTCGCGGCGGTAGTCGCCCACCGTGCCCACAGGCTGCCTGGCGTGCTTCCACACCATGGCCATGCCGGTCGAGGTGGCCTCCCGGTCGGTGGCGATGGCCACCAGGGGCTCGCGGCTGCCCTCGATGGTGAAGACCGGGCGCGGCTTGGGGCTGCTGGCCGCGGCATGGCGGCTGAAGACATCCCTCACGCGCTGCTCCATGGCCTTGTCCCCCTTGAGGCCGGCGTACTCGAACCGCGAGAGGTCGCCCACGACGACGATGGCCTGTAGGTCGGGACGGTACCAGTCATTGAAGAAGTCCACGATGGCCTGGCGCCTGAAGTTCATGATGACCTCCTCCTTGCCGATGGGCAGGCGGTCGGCGTAGAGCGAGCCGCTGAAGACGGTGGGGAAGGTCTTCTGGCGCATGCGGTCGCCGTGGCCTATGCCGCCGCGCCACTCCTCGTGTATCACGCCGCGCTCGCTCTCTATCTCCTTCTGGTCAAAGAGGATGTTGCCCGCCCAGCCGTCGAGGATGTCGATGCCCATGCGCACCATGGCGGTGTCGGAGGCCGGCATGTCGACATAGTAGACCGTCTCGTCGAACGAGGTCCAGGCGTTGATGCCGCGGCCGAACTCGATGCCATGCTCCTGCAGCCTCTGTATCATCGTGTTGTGGGGATATCCCTTGATGCCGTTGAAGGCCATGTGCTCGCAGAAGTGCGCCAGGCCCTGCTGGTCGTCGCGCTCGAGGATGGATCCGGCGTTGCTCACCAGGCGGAACTGTATGCGGTCCTCCGGCTTGCGGTTGTCCCTGATATAATAGGTGAAGCCGTTGTCCAGCTTGCCGATGCGCACCTTCTTGTCGACAGGCACCCGGGCCGCGAGGTCGCTCTTCTTCTCCTTTCCAGTCCCCGGCACCTGGGCCAGGGCGCCGCCGCAGAGGAGCACTGCCAGCAGCATCAGTGTGAATGTCCGTTTCATATCTTGACGTATTAATTCTTGGTTTTTATTCTGAATTAGCCCCCCCCTTCCCCCCATCTTCCAGGCACTCTCCTACAGGGGAAGAAGAAGGGAAGAAGAGGGTGGCTGTTACAACAAGATTGTCAGCCAGTTACAATCGGGCCATTTTAGCCCTTTCTACGGCTTTCCAATCAAAATTTGCACGTGATTTCGCAGCCCGTGTGGCGACCCCTTTCGTCGGCATGGTGCTGCTCATGGAACGAGGCACCGAGGCGGAGCGACACGGACTGCATCTGCTCCATGGCGCGGTGGCACTTGCGGTCGCGCCGCGGGAAGGAGCGCACAGCGTGGAAGGTGCAGCTGTCGTGCTGGTCGGCGTCACTGGTGCTGTGGCGAATCTCGATAGCATTGAATCCGTTGGCGTTGGCCTGCTGCTCCAGCAGTTCCATGCGGACGGCGCACTGCGAGGTGTCCGCATCGTCATCCCACTCCTCGTCCCAGTCTTCGTCGCCGACCAGCAGGGAGTCGAACACGATGTCGCCCACGCTGATGTTGCGGTCAGAGAGGTGGTGGATAATGGCGTACTGCAGCAGGGGCTGCACCTCGGGCCGGGTGAGCAGGGCGTCGGTCTCGAGCGACTTGTCGGCCGCCACGAACAGGCACCGGGCCTGGGTCAGCACGTAGGCCTTGAGGTCGAAGGCCACACCCTCGGCCGAAGCCTTGGGCGGGGTGGTCTTGAGGCCGTAGCGGATGGCGGAGTTGTCGTTGTGCTTGAATCGCCAGTTGCCTCCCTTGAGGGGGAGGAAGTGCCAGGCGGTGTCCGCGCTGTAGACTTCGTCCTGCTCGAGGGTGCCGTGGCCAGTGCTGTCGGTGGGGAAGAGTTCCACGGTATGGAAGATTGCGCTGTCGCGCCAGGCGTAGACCACCACCTGGCGGTCTTCGAGGTTGCCGATGAGGGCATAGTCATAGCCTCCGGCCTGCACCGCGGCGCGCACCCGGTCGGGGGTGAGGCCGTCGCCGTAAGGCTCGAAGCCGCTGCCACTGCGGTGGCAGGATGCCAGCAGGCCCACGGCCGCCAGCAGTAGAAGCATTGTCTTTTTCATTGCTGCAGGTGATTAAGGAGTTCGTCGGTACTGATGTCCAAAGCCTTGAGGCGCTGGCGGATGGCGGGGAGGTCGTCCTCGAAGAATTCGCGGCGCTGGGCGGCGAGGATGCGCTGGCGGGCGTCGGCGCTGACGAAGTAGCCCACGCCGCGGCGCTGGTAGATTATCTCGGCGTTCTGAAGGTGGTCGAAGGAGCGCACCACGGTGTTGGGGTTGACCCCCATGGCGGCAGCCACCTCGCGCACCGACGGCATGCGATCGTCGTCCACGCCGGCCAGTATCTGCTCCATCAGCCGGTCGGCTATCTGGAGGTAGATGGGTTTTTGTTTCTGGAAGTCCATAGTGGGGTGGGGGTATTAATAAGCCATTCTTTTGAGGCGGCGCCAGGATAACCAGCCGAAGAGGGCCATCTCGGCCACGTTGACAACCGTCATCCAGAAGAGGAAGCGGCCGGCGAGCCACTCCTCGTCGTAGCGGTCGAGGAGGGTGGCGACCCACTCGCCGAAGCCGGGCTTGCTGACGATGGCCAAGGTGACTGGGATGAGAATGAGGGTGATGACAAACTGGATGAGGTAGAGCCAGAGGAAAGTCTGCAACACCTTGTGGCGGCGGAAGAGAGTGGAGGTGAAGACAAAGAGGAGCGTGCTGCCGATGTAGCCCAGCCACGAGAGGGTAATCCACCAGGAGCCATAGTAGCGCAGAATCTGGTCCTCCTCGCCGCCTCCGAGGTCGGCCAGCAGCGAGTAGTCGAGGGTGAAGGGGAACCCCATCGCGCCCTGCCAGAGCCAGTTGCCGTACGCCCCTACAGGCAGCGCGGTGAGGAGCATGTCGAGCGCCAGGCCGCCGAGGAACACTGCCAGAGGGCAGACGACGAGCGTGTAGAGCAGTGCGGAGAGGAACTTCTCCAGCTTGGAGGCGGGGAGCATGGCAAAGTAGATGCCCTCGTCGCGGAGGTTCCAGGTGCGGTAGAGGCGCGAGGGAGCCATGAGGGCGGCAAACATGGCCAGGCCCTCGATGATGAGCAGGCGCAGGTCGGCGGGCACGGTGGCGGTGCGGTCGACGACAATCAGGAGCAGCCACAGCGCGAAAGGCAGGGCGGCAAGGATGAGCATGGTGGTGCCGAATGTGGGCCAAAGGTTGCGGAAGTCCTTGTGCACCACCTTGCAGAAACGGTTCCAGTCGAATGTGTTGTTCATATTGAGAATTGAAAATTGAAATTATTAAGGATTAATATTGCATCCGGTCCAGGCGCCGGCGGCCGACGAAGACCATCAGGGCGGCGAGGGCGAGCTGGAGGGCGAAGATGACTGGCAGTATCCACTGCGACGCAGAAGGCTCGTCCCAAACGGCCACCATGGAGACCACGCTGACGCCCACCCACAGGCAGAACACCACAAAGGCGATGGCCGCAAGGGGTCGACTGCGGAAGGTGCTGACCCAGATGGAGACGGCCATGGCCTGCGCGGCCAGGGTCAACGCGACGGGGGCGAACCAGCGAGGGAAGGGATGGGCCAGGTCGCCAATCTGCCAAGCGAACTGCTGCCAGGGGCCGATGCGGAAGAGGGCCACGAGCGTGTCGAGCGCCAGCGAACCCACTATCAGCACGGCAGGCACGATGACCAGCGAGACGACGAACATGCTCCAGTACTTCTCGCACTTGGAGGCCGGCAGGAGGGCGAAGTACATGCCGCGGTCTTTCTTGTCCGTACGGAAGAAGATGTTTGCGGGCAGGATGAGCGCCCAGAAGACGGGGAAGCCCACAGCCAGCAGCAGGCGGTAGAGGGGTTCGCCGGCGTTGTCAGCATTGCCCAGCAGGGTCTGCATCACCACCATCAGCACGGGGAACAAGATGGCGGAGACCATCGACGCGCCCTGCACGCTGTAGCGCGGGTCGCACAGCTGCAGGTCGTGGCGCACCAGGCGGCCGAAACGGCGCAGATTGAAGGTGTCGGTCTTCATTTAAACAACTCTTTGAACGTGTTCTTGTTACGCAGCACGGCATTGAACAGCGCCTCGATGTTGAGCTGGCTCTCCTGCCCGTCGGTGTTGGGCACGACGTTGAGGTAGCCGCCGGGCTGCATCTCGCTGTACAGCGCGTCTTGACGCTGCTCGGCGCCGTACTCGAACAGCAGTTTCTCCGTGATGTGCTGCACCGAAGCGTTGAGCAGCACGGCGTTGTTGGAGAGGATGACAATCGGGTCGATGAGGTTCTCCACGTCGCGCACCTGGTGGGTGGAGATGATGATGGTGGAGCACTCGTCGGCGCGCTTGCTGAGGATGGAGCGGAACTGGGCCTTGCTCGGGATGTCGAGGCCGTTGGTAGGCTCGTCGAGGAGGATGTAGTCGGTGCCGAGGCTGAGGGTGGCGGCGATGAGGCTCTTCTTCTGCTGGCCGAAGCTCATCTCGCGGAACTTACGGTCGGGCTCCACCTCCAGTTCCTGCATCAGGTGGAGGAAGGTGCCCTGCGCGAAGGTGGGATAGAACGGGGCCAGCTCGTCGACGTAGCTCTGCGGCGTGCTGCTGTCCGGCAGGTTGACGGCATCGGGCAGGAAGACGATGCGCTGCAGCATCGAGGGCAGGCGGTCGTGGCTGGTGAGGCCGTCGATCTTGCAGGTGCCCTGCACGGGGCGCTGCAGGCCGCAGATGAGTTTCAACAACGTGGTCTTGCCCACGCCGTTCTCGCCCAGCAGGCCGTAGATGGAACCTTCGGGGAAGGTCAGACTGATGTCGCTGAAGACGGGGGTCTTCTTGTAGCTGAAGTCAAGGTTGCGTATTTCTATCATGGCTTATCTGTATTTAATGGCGGTTCCATAGACGAGCACCTCGGCGGCCTGGGCCATGATGGCGCTGGTGGTGTAGCGGATGCCGATGACGGCGTCGGCGCCGAGGCGCACGGCCTGGTCGACCATGCGCTGGGTGGCCTGCTCGCGGGCACGTTCCATCATGCCGGTGTAGCTCTTCAACTCGCCGCCCACGATGGACTTGAGGCCCTGGCCGAGGTCGCTGAACATGTTCTTGCTCTGGATGGTGCTTCCGGTCACCACCCCGAGTTCTTCGTAGCGTTCCCCTTGGAGGGTTTCTACTGTGATTAGTTTCATGATTTTATCTTTTTTTAAGTTAATATTAACGCTTTTTATGATTTTCCTGTTGGGACCTTATAGGTATCCTATAGGTATCCCCTAAGTATTTACTTCGACTGAGAACCGATATGGGCCCTTATGAACCATTTGTCCTACATTTGTGGTGTCGTTCCCTCGCTGCCGCCCTGGCGGGCCTTGCTCTCGAGCTCCATCTTGCCGATGCGCCACGTGATGCCGAGGCTGACGAAGCGCGAGTCGAACCGCTGGCCACCGGTGGTCTGGTACTGCGGTGCCGTGGTGTTCTCGCCCCACTCGGCCATGCCGAAGATGTCGTTCACGTTGAAGTACACGCTCAACTTGCGGTCCAGGAAATCGGCCGAGCAGCCGAGGTCGATGCCCTTGTTGGCATTGGTGAGGCTGTAGAGGCCCAGGCGCGGCGACGAGTAGTGCGCGTTGGCAAAGACCTCCAGCTTGTTCCACAGCTTGGCCCAGAGGTTGAGGCGGGCGCTCCAGGAGACCTTGCTGTCGGAGAAGCCCTGGTACTCGTAGGCGTAGTTGAACACCGAGGCGTTGAAGCGGAGGTTGAACATGGCCGTGGGACGGTACATGACGCTGGCTTCGAGGCCCTCGGTGTGGCTGGAGCCGATATTGTCGGGGTAGGTGTAGTTGACCAGCTGCGACGCGGGGAAGTAGTCCGGGGCGTAGCCGGCGGCGGTCATGGTGCCTATCTCGTCGGTGTTGGCGCGCCAGTAGGCGTTGAGGCCCACGGTGCCGAAGCCCATGATGTACTTGCTCCAGGCGGCCTCCAGGTTGTGGGTGTAGCTGCGCAGCAGGTTGGGGTTGCCGGTCTCGTAGCTGTAGTCGTCGTAGCGCACAAAGCGGTTGAGCTTGGTGGAGCCCGGATTGGCGTGGCGGAGGGTGTAGGAAAGGCTGTAGGAGGTGAAGGTCTTGGTCTGGTAGCTCAAGTGGAGCGAGGGAACGAGGCCGAAGAAATGGGTGTCGACCACGGAGGTACCCGAGCCGTCGGCATAGTTCCAGGTGCTGCGCGGCCAGGCGTTTTCGGCGCGGAGGCCCACCTTGGCGGTGAATCCGCCCCAGCGCTTCTGGGCGGTGGCGTAGAGGTCGAGGTCGGTGCCACGCTCCACCCCCTCGTGCGAGCGCAGGAGGACGCGCTCATATCGGCCGGCGGCCATGGTGTCCAGCGTCCGCCGCTCGGTGCCGCCACCGGTGCTGGCGGCCACGCCGGCGGCCAGCTCCCAGTCGTGCTTCAGGGGGTGGACATAGTCGAGGTTGAAGCCGATGGTGGGGTTGCGGGTGAGCGAGTAGTCGCGGCGGAAGAGGGTGTCGCGCAGCGGGTCGTGGTAGGCGAAGCTGCTGGTGCTGGTACCGCCGTTGCTCGAGGTGTTGCCGTTGACGGAGAAGGAGAGTTTGCGGCCCGTGCTGTCGAAGCGGTGTTCGAGCCAGGCGCCGAGGTAGCCGCCCCAGAAGAAGCCGTCGTCGTTGTCGTGCGTGTAGCGGTAGCCGAGGTTGGCGCGCGAGGGGTACTCGAAGTAGTCGAGGTCCACCGTGCTGTGGCTGCGCCCCCAGTAGGGGTAGATGCCGGCCCAGGTGGCGAGGTGGGTGCGGTCGCTGATGTTCCAGTTGAGGTTCACCCCGGTGTAGCCGCCGAAGTTGTTGCTGACGGTGGTGTCGCGGTGCGACTGGTAGCGGGCGGTGTCGCCGGGAGCGCGGAGCAGGGCGCTGGTGCCGTCGCCATAGCTGTCGTGGTGGCCGTGGTAGGCATTGACGTAGACGTTGATGTCGAACTTCTCGTTGGCGTAGACGTATGAGGCCCAGGGCGAGAAGCTCGGCATGGTGTTGGCACGGAAGCCGAGGCTGAGGAACTCGTTGCGCTTCACGGTCTGGTTGGTGACAATGTTGATGACGCCGCCTTTCGACGAGTAGCGCGCCGAGGGGTTGGTGATGACCTCGATGCGCTCGATGGCGTTGGCCGGCAGCTGCTTGATGTACTGCTTGAGGGCCTCCTCATTCATGTGGCTGGGGCGGTCGTTGATCCAAATCTCGACGCTGCTCACGCCGCGCAGGGTGATGTTGCCCTCGGCGTCCACCTCCACGCCGGGGGCGTTCTGCAGCGCGTCGCTGGCGGTGCCGGTCTGGATGGAGGGGTCTTCCTTGGTGTTGTACATGTTCTTCTCGCCGTCCATGGCGTAGAGGGGCTTGTCGGCCACGACCTCGACCTCGGCCAGGGTGGTGCCGGGGCGCAGCCTGATGTCTAATTTGTCCAGTTTCTCCAGAACCTCTATGGTCTCCAGAACAGTCTCATACCCCACGAAGGAGACCTGCATGAGATACTCGCCGGGGGCCACGTCGCCGATGAGGAAGCGCCCCGTGGGGTCGGTCGTCGCGCCACGCATAAATATGGTATCGTGCGTGCGCATGAGGGCCACATTGACGAAAGGCATCGCCTCGCCGCTCTGCATGTCGCTCACACGGCCGCTGATGCTGACCGGCTGCTGCCCCCAAGCCTTCCCGCCGAGGCCGAAAAGGAGCGCAAGGAGGCATGTGTAGCCAAATTGTCGCCACAGGGACCTGGTCTTGTTTGTGTGTAACTTGTTGTATTTCATATTATAAACTGTATTACTGTGTTAGTGTATTAGTTCACTAGTACACTGCAAAGGTAGTACACTTTTTGAAACTGACCAAATTTTTTTGCCTCTTTTTTGAAAATATTTTGCAACCTATTGGAATACAATTCAGTAGAGGATGGAAATTTTTTCGCACAAAAATCGGAAAAAACTGCAGACAGGGCCGATTTTTGCCCGTTTGAAACAGGCTGTCTCCCAGCAGGTTGCAGGTATCCTCTTCTTCCCCTCTCCTTCCCCTCCTGCACCCCTCCAGGTGTGCCCAAGGGGTGGGGGAGGGTGGTGGGGAGAAAATTTGGAGCCGTACATACTAAAGCAGGGGCGCCGTCGTTATGGACATCATAACAATATAAAAAAACATTTTTGACATGCAAGAACAGAACCACACGTTGAGCAACCGATACGGCCACGAGGCCACCCTCCGTTTCTTCCGCCGTTGGTGGAAGGTGCTGACCATCGTCTTTGTGGCTGCCGCCGTGGTGTCGCTGGTGGTGTCGCTGCTCATCACGCCGCGCTTCAAGTCGACGGCCGTCATCATCCCCTCCAACTCGAACCGCCTCTCCAAGGCCATCATGAGCTACCACTACTCGATGGACTTCATGGACTACGGTTCCGAACGCGACTGCGAGTACGCCATCCAGATCTTGAGCTCGAAACAGATGCAGCACGTTGTATTCCAGCGTTTCAACCTGGCCGAGCACTACGAGATACCCGCCGACCACCCCCATCCGCAATTCCAGCTGGAGACCCTGTTCGAAAAATACATCTCCCTCAAGCGGACAGAGTACATGGGATTGGAAATCAGCGTGATGGATAAGGACCCCCAGATGGCGGCGGACATAGCCAACTTCATGGCTGCCTACTACGACACGCTCTGCCGCGAGATCCACCACGACCGCGCCGAGTCGGCCGCCCGCGTGATGGCCGGCGTATGCGCCGCCATGGAGGCCGAGATCGACTCCATCGCCGCCGCCGGCGTGGACACGCAGTGGAAGAAGGACATGCTGGCCGACAAGTGCAAGCAGCTGGCCGACCTGCAGACCCGCGCCACGCAGACCCGCGTGGACAAGGACCAGGTGGTGAGCTACAAGTACGTCGTCGACCCCGCCGTGCCCGCCGACAAGAAGGCCTACCCCAAGCGCCTCTTGGTGGTGGTGGGCGGAAGCGTGGGCGCCCTGGTGCTCTGCATCCTCTGCCTCATGCTGTTTGCCAAACCGGAGGAGGAATAGCCACCAGCGGGCTTGCCGGTACGGAATGTAACGTCAGACGTAATCTGTCATGAAGGCCTTCCTGCATAAACACGGGGCACTCCTGTCGGCGGTGGTGGTGGCGCTGCTTTTTGTGGTCCTCTACGCCGTCGACATGGTGCGGAACGACTCCTTCCTGATGCTGTTGCTTCCGGCTGCGGCCGTGGTGCTGTGGCTGGCCGTGGCGCGCCTCGAGTATGCCCTGCTGGCCGTGGCGCTGCTCACACCTTTCTCCATCAACCTCGACCTCTTCGACGGCATGGAACTCTCCCTGCCGGCCGAGCCGCTGATGATTCTCTGCATGGGCGTGGTGCTCTTCCGGCTGCTCCTCCAGCGCGGCTACGACCGGCGCCTGCTGCGCCACCCCGTGACGATGATTCTGATGGGAATGCTGGCCTGGATGGCCGTCACGTCGGCCACGTCGGTCCTGCCCACGGTGGCCTTCAAGCGCACCCTGTCGCAACTCTGGTTCATCGTCCCCTTCTACTTCGCCGCCGCACGTATCTTCCAGGACCGCAAGCGCATACGCCAGTTCTACTGGGCCTATGCCCTCGGCCTGGCGGTGGTGGTGGCCATTACCACTGCCAAGACACTGGGCAACTTCAGCGACCTGCAGACCCTGCACCGCGTCATGCGGCCCTTCTACAACGACCACACGGCCTACGGATGCGTCCTCGCGCTCTTCCTCCCCATAGGGGTGCACCTCCTCCTCTCGCGCGACGGCGGGCTCTGGAAACGCATTGCCGCGCTGGCGCTGGTGGCCCTCTTCGGCACAGGCCTCTTCCTCTCCTACTGCCGCGCTGCATGGATCAGCATCGTGGCCGCCCTGGGGGTCTACCTCCTCGTGCGTATGGGCATGAAACTCAAATGGATGGTGGCGCTGTTCGGCCTTGGCGTGGGCCTCTTCTTCGTCCACCAGGGCGACGTGCTCTACAAGTTGGGCAAAAACCGGCAGGACTCCAGTTACACGCTGGCCGACCAGGTGAAGTCCATCTCCAACATCTCCACCGACGCCTCCAACCTCGAGCGCCTCAACCGCTGGGCCTCGGCCTTCCGCATGTGGGGAGAACGCCCCCTGTTCGGCACAGGACCCGGCACCTACCAGTTCCTCTACGGCAGCTACCAGAAGAGCTACCAGCTCTCCACCATCAGCACCAACGCCGGCGACCTGGGCAACGCCCACAGCGAATACATAGGCCCCCTCACCGAACAGGGCGTGCCCGGAGCGGCACTCGTCATCGCCCTCTTCCTCGCCACCTTCGCCACCGGCGTCCGCGTCTACCGCACCGCCCAGGACCCCGCCGTGGGTCGTCTGGCGCTGGCGCTGGCCCTCGCCCTGCTCACCTACTACGTCCATGGCGTCTTCAACAACTTCCTCGACACCGACAAACTCTCCGTCCCCTTCTGGGCCTTCACGGCCGCCGTGGTGGCCCTCGACGTCTACAGCGAGAAGAAGGACGGTTCACTCGTCGCTGGTGTCGCTGATGAAGCGGCGGTAGGCACTGAAAGTATTGGCGCGGGAGAGAAAGCCTAAGTAGTTGTCCTGCTCATCGACCACCACCAGGTTGTAGCGGTCTCCGATTTTGAACTTCTCCACCACATTGCTCAGCGTGTCGGTGTTGCGCACCAGGTCGCCCTCGCTCATGGGGTGCATCAACTCGTCGACCACGATGGAGTCATACAGTTCCGGGCGGAAGATGATCTTGCGCACGTCGTCCAACACGATGACGCCGAGGAACTTGTCGTCGTCCGTAAGCACAGGGAAAATGTTGCGGCGCGACGTCTGGATGACCTCCACCAGGTCGCGCAGCAGGTTGCCGCTGCGCACGATGACGAAGTTGGTCTCGATGAGGTTCTGCATGTTGAGCAGGTGCCAGGCCGAGGCATCCTTGTCGTGGGTGAGCAGGTCGCCCCGTTCGGCCAGCTTGCGGGCGTAGATGGAGTGGCGCTCGAAGGGATTGACACAGAGGTAGGTGACTGCCGAGGCGGTGAGCAGGGGCACCAGGAGCTGGTAGCCGCCCGTGATGTCGGCGATGAGGAAGGTGGCCATGAACGGGGCATGCATGACCCCCGTCATGACGGCGGCCATGCCTACAAGGGCGAAGTTGGCCGTGTCCTGCGGGCTGAAACCCAGCTGGTTGCTTACCATGGCTACAAAATATCCCGACAGGCCGCCCAGGATGAGCGATGGACCGAAGGTGCCGCCCACGCCGCCGGAGCCGATGGTGGCGGCCGTGGCCACCGCCTTGAGCAGGATGAGGAAGAAGAGCACCCCCAGGGTGACCCACACGTTGCCCGCCAGGGCGCTGTAGACCGTATTGTTGAATAGGCTGGAGGAATCGCCGTTGAGCAACTCGGTGAGCATCCAGTAGCCCTCGCCGTAGAGCGGCGGGAAGAGGTAGATGAGCACTCCGAGCAGCAGGCCGCCGACAGCCACCTTCACCCAGGGGTTCTTCATCCGCTGGAAGCGCCCCTCGACCCAGTCGGTGGTGCGCAGGAAGTAGAGTGACACGGCAGCGCAGAACACCCCAAGGACCACATAGAAAGGCAGTTGCGAAAGGGTGAAGTGCTGGGTCACCTCGAATTGGAACTGCACCTCGCGCCCCATGAGGAAGTAGGCCAGCGAGGCCGAGACGAGGGCCGAGATGAGAAGCGGCAGGGCGGTGGTGGCGGTGAGGTCGAACAGGAACACCTCCACCACAAACAGGATTCCCGCGAAGGGAGCCTTGAAGATGCCTGCAATGGCGCCGGCGGCACCGCAGCCCAGCAGGAGGCGTACATGCCTGGGACTCAGTCGGAACCATCGGCCCATGTTGCTGCCTATGGCCGAACCGGTGGAGG
The DNA here is from genome assembly GCA_017940465.1 of Bacteroidales bacterium. Lineage (GTDB taxonomy): Bacteria > Bacteroidota > Bacteroidia > Bacteroidales > P3 > Colimorpha. The sequence goes on from JAGAYN010000023.1 coordinate 124,470, forward strand.
CTATCGGAGCCTCCAGACCGACGCTTCCGCCGAAGGCTACCGTGAGCGTGGAGGCTACCAGCGAAGTCCACATGTTCTTGGGCGGCAGCTTGGAATCCTTGCGACTGATGGCCAGCAGGACGGTGGGAAGTCCGTGGCCGATGTCGCCCCGGACTATGTATTTGACAAACAACACGGTAAGCAGGATGCCCACCAGGGGGAACACCAGCATCATCACGTTGCCGCCCATAGGCGTCAGGTCGCCGAACCGTGACACCAGTTTGCCTGCGTAGTGGACCACATTTTTCAGCGCCACCGCCGCCAAACCGCTCATCACGCCTACCGCTACAGCCAGCAGGAGCAACAGGGTACGGTCGCTCAGGTGGCGTAGTCGCCAACGATGTATGCGCTTGTAGAACTGCAACTTTTTTCCAAAAAATCGGGTGCAAAGATACGAAAATAATTTCATTCGCGTTATGGAAGGTGAAAATAAATAGCAAGAAATATGAAAAAGCCCCTGTTACTGTGTGCATTGGCCTCTGTGATGGCCACCTCGTGCGTTACGCTGAACGAGTTTGAGAACCTGCAGGCCAAATACGACCAGACCTCCCGCCAATACACCCTCACCAAGCAGGAATTGGAAGAAATCAAGGAGGAGAACGCTGCCTTGGCGCGGCAGAACACCGCCCTCACCAGCGACTACAGCGACCTCACGCTCGCCAAGAGCCGCAGCGATGCCGCTGTGGACAGCCTCGGCCGTGCCTTGGAGCAGTTGCGCCACCACTACGACACCACCATGGAGAACTACATGCAGGAGGTGGCCGGCAAAAACCGCGACCTTACCCGCTCGCAGAATCTCCTTGCCGCGCGTACCAAGGAACTCAATGACAAGGAGACCCTCCTCCAGATGCAGCAGAACCAGTTCCAGCAGCAGGAGACCTTCCAGCTGCAGCGGAGCGAGCTGATAGCCAAGCAGAAGCAACTGGAACAGGAGGAGGCCGCCACGCGGGCCCAGCTGGAAGCCAAGGAACGCGAACTGGAGGCTGTGCGCAACGCCGTTGCGAACGCTCTCACCGGCTTTGCCGACAAGGGCCTCAACGTGGAGACCAAGGACGGCAAGGTCTACGTGTCTATGGAAAACAAGCTCCTGTTCCCCTCCGCCAGCTGGACCGTCAGCAAGGAGGGTCAGAATGCCATCAAAGAGCTGGCCCGTGTGTTGGAACAGGACAGCACGCTGAGCGTCATGGTGGAGGGCCACACGGACAATGACCCCTACCGTGGATCCACCGCCGTCAAGGACAACTGGGACCTCAGCGTGATGCGCGCCACGGCCATCGTAAAACTCCTGCTGCAGCACGGCAAGGGTATCAACCCCGCCCGCATCGAGGCTTGCGGCCATGGCGAATTCGCCCCGAAGGTGCCCAACGACTCTCCGGCCAACAAAGCCATCAACCGCCGTACCGAAATCGTGCTCACGCCCGATATCCAGAAGGTGCTCCGGCAGTTGGGCCGCTAAAGGAATCGCTCATTTTCAAAACCTCATTATATGTATAAAAAAGAACGTAGCCGTTCGGTCCTGCGTTTCCGTCGATTCTGTCGCGGCGGCTGGGCGGCATTCAATTCCATGCACCGCGAGGTGACCATCGGCCGTGTGGCGAACTACATAGCCGACCTCCAGCTGCGCAAGTCGGCCGCCGTGGCGGCCTGCTGCTTTGTCGCTGCCGTGGGCAGTCCGGTCCAGGCACAGAGCGACGACGGGCGCGAGGCGCGCACCCTGCCGGAGGTGGAGGTGGCCCTCATGGACCAACCGGCTGCCCTGTCGGTGGCTGCGCCTGCGGCAGTACTCACATCTGAAGACATTTCCGGCGCCACAGTGCGCACCCTCTCCGACCTCCTGGCGATGCTCCCAGGGGTCGATTTGCGTATCAGGGGGGTGGGCGACGCGCAGGGGGACCTCTCCATGCGAGGCGGCACATTCGACCAGATGCTCCTCCTGCTCAACGGCATCAACCTCACCGATGCCCAGACAGGGCACCATACGCTGGACATCCCCATCGACCTGTCCATGGTGGAGCGCGTCGAGTTGCTCTCGCCGGCGCAGTGCCTGGCCCGTGGCATCGTGGCCTTTTGTGGCGCGGTGAACATCGTGGTCAGCGACCACTACCGCGACCAGTTGCTGGCCGACATCAGCGGCGGCTCCTTCGGCACGGCCAATGCCTCGCTACTGGCTACCAAGGCGTTGGGACGCTGGGCCGTGACTGCGTCGGCGGCCTATCACCGCAGCGACGGTTACCGGGCCAACACCGACTACCGCCACGGGAGCTTCTTCCTACAGGCGCAGCGTCACGGCGACCGCCACGACCTGCACCTGCAACTGGGCGGGCAGCTCAAAGGCTTCGGCGGAGCCGGATTCTACTCCACGGCCTATCCCGACCAGTACGAGGCCACGCGCACCCTCACGGCCTCGGTCACCGACAAGTTCCGGTTTTCGGGTTTCAACGTGCAATTCTCCGTTTACGGCCGACTGCACCGCGACCGTTTCGAGCTGTTCCGTGAGGGCTACGTGGCCGAGGTGCCGGATTGGTATACGGGCCACAACCACCACCTGGGCTCGCTGGCGGGGGTGCAGTTGCGGGCCGTCAGGCCGTTGCCGGTAGGTGTCTTGACGGCGGGTGCCGACCTGCGACGCGAGGGCATCCTGAGCAATGTGCTGGGCCAGCCGGATACCGGCGGGCATCGGTTCCTGTTCATCGACGGGACCACGCCGTCGCCCTTCGACCACGCGGCCGCCCGCACCACGGCCACCCTCTTCGGCAGCTATGCCTTCAGCCGAGGGGCTTTCAGTGCCGAGGCAGTGGCCTTGGGGGCTGCCAGCAGCCGGTTCGGAGCCGACTACGGGCTTGCCGCCACAGCCGGATACAGGCTTTCCATGCTGGACTTCCGGTTCGCGGTCTCCAGGACCTACCGCCTCCCTACCTTCACCGACCTCTACTACCAGGGACCCAACCAGCGCTCCAATCCCGACCTCGCGCCCGAGGCCAGCACTACCGCCGAGGTGTCGGTGGCCGGGCGGCAGCTGAAGGTGGGGGAATTCGGGGCGTTCGATTTCCAGGTCTCCGCCTACCGCCGTGCGGGACGCGACATCATCGACTGGGTGCGCAGCCCCGAGGAGGAACTCTGGCACTCGATGAACCACACCGCCGTGGATGCCCTGGGGCTGGATGCGGCGGCCCGCCTGCGGTGGTCCAGGCTGCGCCTGCAATGCTCCTATTCGCTCTGCCACATCGAGCAGGACGCCGGAGGCCTCATCAGCGGCTCGGCACTCGACTACCTGCGGCACCGCCTCTCTGCCGATGCACAGCTTTCGGTGGACGTGATGCGCTTCAAACTCGGGGGCGCCTATCGGAGCCGCGTGGGCCAGTATGTCGACGAGGCGGGCCAGGTGTGCGACTACGGGGGCGTCTTCCTTCTTTCGGCGTCTGCCGAGTACGACCTCCGGCAGCTGACGCTCTATGTGCAGGGCTACAACCTGCTCGGAACGCACTACCGCGACCACGGCGGGGTGCCGCAGCCGGGGGCCTCGCTTCTGGTCGGGATGCGTGCGAGGTGGTGACTTTTTTTCCTGTCCAGAATGCACATTCCCAATTCTTTTGTATCTTTGCAGTGTAAAACATAAACCGTTATGACATACAAAGGACTGATAATCATTATGCTTACAGCCGTCATCGTGGCGGGGCTCGCCTCGTTCACCATGCGCGGCGAACCCGATGGCGGCCTCAGCGTGGCCGTTCCCGGCACCGATTTCAAGATCGACCTTGTGCTGGTCCGCGCCGGCAGTTTCACCATGGGCGCCACGGCCGAACAGGGCGACAAGACCAACTATGCCCACCCCGTGCACCAGGTGACCCTCACGCAGGACTACTACATCGCTACCACCGAGGTCACCCAGGGCCTCTACCAGGCCGTCATGGGCGAGAATCCCAGCCGCAACGCCCTGGGCCCCGACTACCCCGTGGACGGCGTGAATTACGACGATGCGTTGCGCTTCTGCCAACGCCTTTCGGAGCTCACCGGACGCCGTTTCGGACTGCCCACCGAGGCGCAGTGGGAGTACGCCGCCCGCGGCGGACACAAGGCCCCCAAGCAGCAGACCCCCTATGTGGGCAGCGCCAACATAGGGTCGGTGTGCTGGTACGACCACAACGCCTCCGCAAAGCCCCACCCCGTGGCGCAGAAGCAGCCCAACGCGCTGGGACTCTACGACATGAGCGGCAACGTGTGGGAGTGGTGCCTCGACTGGTACGACGACTACACCTCCGCCCCGCAGACCGACCCCACGGGCCCTGCCCGGGGTGCCATGCGCGTCAGCCGCGGCGGCAGCTGGTGCAACGGGTCGCGTTTCGCACGGCTGGCCAATCGCGACAGCGTGATTCCCAACACGAAAGACCCCTGCCTCGGCTTCCGCCTGGTGATGCTTCCGGAGGAGTAGGGGCGGACAACTGATAACCGACCCGCCCAACCCGAAACGGGAATCGACATTTAAACGAAATCTCCAGACGGAGAATAAATCATTGGCAAAGGGCGCAGCCTATTAAGCGGCTGCGCCTGACGGTGCATACTGGTACGATGGATCGGATGTTGCGGTAGGGATGCGCCGAAGGCACTCCCGTTCCATAGACCCTTGCAAACATGCGCCCCATCGAATGCTCCAGCGGGGTTTCCGTTTAATAGTGGAGACCCGTTGCCATGAATCCCTGAAAAACTTTTTTTGGCCATGTCAGAGATAGTTCGTATTTTTCCTCTTTAAATATGGCCTCGAAAACCGTGCGAAAAAGGGCAAATGGGTAAAGATGGGCAATGCGGCGGCATGACAGGAGGTGCTGTCCGTAGGGTGATCCGATATGTGGTCGAGCGAGGCTATGGAGATA
>JAGAYN010000024.1 GCA_017940465.1 Bacteroidales bacterium
ACGTGGCGCACGCCGAACCAGTCGGCCGTGCGGAGCATGGTGCCCAGGTTGCCGGGGTCCTGGATGCGGTCCAGCACCAGGGTGAGCCCCTGCGGCGCGGCAGGGGGGGGCGCGGCGGGCGGACGGTCGAGGAGCATCCACACCAGGCTGGGATTTTTCATGAGGCTGAGGCGCTCCAGGTCGGCAGGGCTCACCTCGTGCACCTCCGCCCCGCGGGCCTGGCAGGCGGTGCCGTGGGCCTCCAGCCACCGCGGCAGGGCGCACACCGCCCGTATCCCGAGGCCCGCGAGCAGCGCCTCGCCGCCCATCTTGGGCCCTTCGACAACGAAGGCCGCCTCCTCGTCGCAGCGTTTCTGCAGGCGGTAGGCGGCCAGCTCTTTCAGTCTGTTCTTCGAGATCAAAGCTCTATGTACATGTTATGCTCCTGGGCCAGGCGGCGGAGGTTGATGATGGCATAGCGCATGCGGCCGAGGGCGGTGTTGATGCCCACGCCGGTGCGGGCGGCGATCTCCTTGAAGTCGCACTTGCCGTAGTGGCGCAGGATGACCACGCGCCGCTGCTCGGGCGGCAGCATGCGGAGCAGCTTCCTGATGTTCTGCGTCGTCTGCTTCTTCATGAGCAGGTGCTCGGCGTTGTCGTCCTGCCCCTTGAGGGTGTCCACCACGTCGCCCTCGGGGCGGTTGGGCACCAGCGGCATCTTGTTGTTGCGCCGGAAGTGGTCCACAATCAGGTTGTGGGCGATACGCATCACCCAGTGGACGAACTTGTTCTCGTCCTTGTACTGGCCGGAGTTGATGGTGACGATGACCTTGTAGAAAGTCTCCTGGAAGATGTCGTCGGCCGTCTCCTTGTCCTTGACCACGGAGAAGATATAGCCGTACACCTTGGCCTGGTAGCGCTCCAAAAGGGCCTCAAAGCACGACGCGTCGCCATCTTGGTAGCGCACAATCAGTTCATTGTCTGACAGCAATCTGGTCTTTACATCCGTCATATTCCTCTAATTTTTAGGGGGTTAAAACTGATACCTTTGCTTCATTCCGTTGTCGTTGGTTCCACTTGAAATCGGGTGCAAAGATACACATTTTTTTCAACATACAACTTTTTTTTTCAGAAATTGCATTTTGTTCCCCTCCGATTCAATTTTTCTTCCTATCTTTGCAGCGAAATCAAAAACCAATTATGATGAAACACTTGCGCCCTTTCCATGTTTTCCTGTTCCTCGCGGTGCTGTTTGTTTCCGGGGCTGCGCGGGGGCAATACTCGCAAGCCTACTACCACAGGACCGGCGACACTATACAGTTCGACTCTCCCATCTACTTCCACAACTGGTGGGGCTACGAAGCGGGCTACCAACAGCGGCGGCAGTATTATCTCGGAGTTCCTTGGGCGCACTACCTCCATGCCCCGGCCTTCGGGCGGAAGATCCTCTCCTACTGCTTCACCGCCACCCCTATAAAAGTCATCGGCCTCGCCGCCATAACCCCAGGATTTGGATGGGATCGCATAAGGACATACGACAGCACGTTCCGCCAAGAGTATTTCTACCTCTACGATGCCGACGCCGCTGCGCTGCGCGAGTTGGCTGCCGTACCCTGGCTCGTCAACGACTCGGCTCGCCACATACGGGTGCGGGGCTACGACAACCGCTTTACTGGTTCATTGCCATTAGAGGCTATTCAAAAACTTGACAACACCACCTGTTGCGGAGTTACGGATTGGGATATCACCATGCCCATACATGAATACTACTTCGATTCCGCCATCACCATCCAGGACTCGTTCTACGTGGGTTGCTCCTTCCTCAGCTATGTTTCTGCCGAGGACGACCCTGTTCTGGCCGAACTGTACCATAAAATGCCATCTCCCCTCTACCGCATGGCCACCGCCCCCCATGCCACCGTGAACTGCGACGGCAGCTACGACCCCACGGGCCAGGCCCCGGACGTCTGCGGCTTCTCCTGGCCCTCCATCCTCTTCAAGCATCCCTACACCCCCTTCGCCAACGACCCGGACACGCTCTACACCGACTACCACGCCATCCCGCTCATCTTCCCCATCATCATGGTGGACACCACGGTGCCGCCCGCCGACTACTGCCCGCCGGTGAACAACCTCCAGGTGGGGTGCAGCGGCGAGGACGACGACTGCGTGGTGGCCACATGGGACGCTTTCGTCAACCATACCGACGGCTACGAGCTCCAGTACGGCCGCCGCAACCAGTCCTATGACCAGTGGCAGTCGCTCTTCACGCCCACCAACATGGCCCACATCTGCGACATGACCCCCCACTTCGGCTACGGCCTCCGCGTCCGCCCCTTCTGCGAGGACGGCAGCAAAAGTGGCGACTGGCTGGAAATCTACTACTTCAAGCCCAACGAGCTGCCGGTGGGCATCGACGACGGGTCGGACCTGGCGCGCCACACCTCCCTGTCGCCCAACCCGGCGTCAGGGCACGTGACCGTGGAGAGCCACTTCGGCATCCTCGCCATCGACCTCTACGACCCCGCTGGGCGCCACCTCGCCAACCACCCCTGCGGCAGCCGCAGCGCCACCCTCGACATCTCCGGCCTCGCCCCGGGTTTCTACACCGTCATGGTGTCCACCCCACAAGGCACCACCCCCAAGCGCCTCATCGTCCGCTGAGGCCCCCGCGGCGCCGACGGCGCCGCGGGGCACATAGGCCGAGTCGCTCACGCGCCCCTGGGCGTCCTGCACAAACACATAGAGGTGCAGCTCCATCGCCCCCCACCCGTCGGGCAGCAGCGCCTCGAGCCGTCGCGCGCGGCGCGCGGCGGCGAGGAGCGCCAGGCCCTGGCCGAGGGTGGCGTTGTAGACAAAGAGGCGCACCGTGTCGTCGGCCGACGCCTGGCGGCGCAGCGGG
>JAGAYN010000025.1 GCA_017940465.1 Bacteroidales bacterium
ACGCGACATTGCCGGTTCGGAGGGCCTCACCCCCCATCCCCCTCTCCTTTCAAGAGAGGGGGCGTGGAATGTGGAGTAGAGAAGGGGCGGGATTTTGGACTTGATTATTTGCATTGTGCCGATAAAGCCTCGAAGAGGCTGAATTTTCAGTAACCCCACACAAGCGAAGCGCAGTGTGGGGACTGGAAATCAGCCTAATCAGTGCGTCTCGAAGAGACGCGACATTGCCGGCTTGATTGTATGAGGATAATCAAATTTTCCTCTGAAAGAACACGAATGGCCACGAATTTACCATTTAATTATTAATGGGCTATTCGTGGTCATTCGTGTGTTAATGTGTTTTTTTTCATGCGTCTGTGTTTAAATCAAAAATTTTTATGTAAATTTGCAGGGCGAAATATGAAGCAATGTGCACATAACATGCTGATTTTCACCCCCCCCCCCATACTCTGAAGGGGTAGGGGTTGCGTGTCTTCTTTCTTCGTTTCCCCATAGGGGCCTCCGCTCCGCCGCCGTGGCGGCAGGGCGGGGGAGGGGTGGCTGTTGCCATGAATACATGTTTAATTCAATATTTTTACCAACCAAATCTAAAAAACCATGAAGAAAACCTTCAAGATGCTGGCCCTGGTGGCCATGAGTGCAGGGCTGCTGTTCGCAGCCTGCGGCAAGGACGACGATGACAAGAACGACAACCCCACGGGTGGCGGAAACGGCGGCGGCGGCACGGAGAGTGCCGAGTGGGTGGACTTGGGGCTGCCCAGTGGCCTTTTGTGGGCCAAGTGCAACCTGGGTGCCACCAGCCCCGAGGAGCCTGGCGACTACTATGCCTGGGGCGAGACTGAGACCAAGAGCGAATACAATTGGAGCACGTACAAGTACTGCAATGGTGATTATGACCAGTTGACCAAGTACTGCAACAAGAGCAGTTATGGCTACAACGGCTTCACCGATGACCTCACCACCCTGCAGGCCGCCGATGATGTTGCCACCGCCAAACTTGGCAACGGAGCCCGTATCCCCACCGCCGACGAGTGGCGCGAACTCATCAACAACACCACCTCGGAGTGGACGACCCAAAACGGCAAGTACGGCCGCAAGTTCACCGCCACTAACGGCAACAGCCTCTTCCTGCCCGCCGCGGGTTGCCGCTGGGGCAGCGAGCTCTACTACGCGGGTGAGAGCGGCTACTACTGGTCCTCGTCGCTCTACGCGGGCTACCCGCGCAGCGCGTGGGACTTCCGCTTCATCTCGGGCGGCCAGGGCATGGGCGGCGGCAACCGCGGCTACGGCCAATCTGTGCGTCCGGTGCGCTCCGCGCGCTGAGAACCTTACCCTTGCCCCCACGCCCATGGCCTTTCTCCTTCGGTAACTTCAAAATGAAAGAGTTACTTCCGACACCTCGTTCACCGCCTGCTTCGAGGCCGATGGCGGCTCGGAAGGAATAAGGGTGACGTCATCATACTGGTGGAGGATATGGACTGAGCTGCGGCAGTTGGTTGGCGTTCACCGCATAGTGGCGGTGAAATGAGGAATTCATTGACAGCGTAATCCTCGCCAAATGGCGAGGATTATTTTTGTCGGACACAATAATAATGTGTTTGTTTCGTTACCTTTACAAAAAAAGATAATATTATGGCACAGGTATCAGTGACAGTGAATATGGACTCGCGCATGAAGGAGCAAATCGACCAGTTCTGCGCCCTGTCGGGCAACACCCAGGAGCAGACCTTCGACGAGATGATGCACATGTGGGAACGGATAGTGTTCGTTCCATGGACGGAGTATACACAAAAAGAAAATGCCATTCGCGAAGGTCAGCTGGCTTTCAGACATATCCGCAGGATGGCCGAAGCAGGCGAACTGCCTGAAATGACACTTGACGAAATCAATGCAGAGATTGCGGCTGCCCGCGCCGAACGACACGCAAGGGAGGCACGGCAATGAGAGTTTACGCTGTAATCGACACCAACGTCTTTGTGTCGGCATTGCTTACCCGAAACGCCGAATCTGCTACAGCCAAGGTGCTTGAAGCACTGTTTGATCGTAAGATTATCTCGCTGTATAACGATGTTATTCTTCGGGAATACAACGAAGTGTTGCATCGCGGCAAGTTCGTCTTCCCCGAAGATGACATTGACAGGATATTGAATACGGTGAAGACAACAGGTGTACTTACCGACCGCATGGATTCCGGCGAACAGTTCCCCGACCCCGATGACGCTGTTTTCTACGAGGTGGCCCTGTCGAAGGATGGTGCCTACGTCGTCACCGGCAACACCAAGCACTTCCCACGTAGGCCCATTGTGGTCACCCCTGCCGAAATGGTAGAGATTTTAGGGTTATAGTCCTGCCGACTGCCAAAATGTCAGCATCCGTGTCAGTCCTCCGGGATTGGCACGGATGTTGTTGTTATTGGGGTGCCAGCCGATTGAAGGCTGGAGGAAAACTTAAGGTTAAACAAATAAAAGAATAAAGAATATGAGCAAAATCATCGGAATCGACCTCGGCACAACCAACAGCTGTGTCAGCGTCATGGAAGGAAACGAACCTGTAGTTATCGCCAACAGCGAGGGCAACCGCACCACCCCCAGCGTGGTGGGCTTCCTCGAGAACGGCGACCGCAAGGTGGGCGACCCCGCCAAGCGTCAAGCTATCACCAACCCCCACAACACCGTCTACAGCATCAAGCGCTTCATGGGCGAGGGCTTCGACCAGGTGAGCAAGGAGATTGAGGCTGTGCCCTACAAGGTGGTGCGCGGCAACAGCAACACCCCTTGCGTCGACATCAACGGCCGCCAGTACACCCCGCAGGAAATCAGCGCCATCGTGCTGCAGAAGATGAAGAAGACCGCCGAAGACTACCTCGGCACCGAAGTGACGGAGGCCGTCATCACTGTCCCCGCCTACTTCAACGACAGCCAGCGTCAGGCCACCAAGGAGGCCGGCGAGATTGCAGGCCTCAAGGTGCGCCGCATCGTCAACGAGCCCACCGCTGCCGCCTTGGCCTACGGCCTCGACAAGAAGGCGCAGGATATGAACGTGGCTGTGTTCGACCTCGGTGGCGGCACGTTCGATATCTCCATCCTCAACCTCGGCGACGGCGTCTTCGAGGTGAAGAGCACCAACGGCAACACGCACCTCGGCGGCGACGACTTCGACCGCAAGATTATCAACTGGCTGGCCGACAGCTTCCAGAGCGACAAGGGCATCGACCTCCGCAAGGACCCCATGGCCATGCAGCGCCTCAAGGAGGCTGCCGAGAAGGCCAAGATTGAGCTCTCCAGCAGCATGGAGACCGAAATCAACCTGCCCTACATCACCGTGGCCGACGGCGTGCCGCAGCACCTGGTGATGAAACTCAGCCGCGCCAAGTTCGAGCAGCTGTGCGACGACCTGATCCGAGCCACCATCGAACCCTGCCGCCAGGCCATGCGCGACGCCGGCCTCAGCAACAGCGACATCAACGAGGTCATCCTCGTCGGCGGCTCCAGCCGCATCCCCGCCGTGCAGAAGAAGGTGGAAGAGTTCTTCGGAAAGACCCCCAGCAAGGGCGTCAACCCCGACGAGGTCGTGGCCATCGGCGCCGCCATCCAGGGCGGTGTGCTCACCGGCGAAGTCAAGGACGTGCTGCTGCTCGACGTCACCCCGCTGAGCCTCGGCATCGAGACCCTCGGCGGCGTGATGACCAAACTCATCGACGCCAACACCACCATCCCCACCAAGAAGAGCCAGGTGTTCAGCACCGCTGCCGACAACCAGCCCGAGGTGGAAATCCACGTGCTGCAGGGCGAGCGCCCCATGGCCAACGACAACAAGACCATCGGCCGCTTCCACCTCGCCGGCATCCCGCCAGCACCGCG
>JAGAYN010000026.1 GCA_017940465.1 Bacteroidales bacterium
CGCAGCGCGTGGACGGCCACCGCATGGCCCTCGACCTGAGCGGCTACGCCCAGGGCACCTACTTCGTCCGCATCACCGGAGCCGAAGGCACCGCCGTCCGCAAGCTTGTGGTCCGATAGACCGTCATCCATACCTGGACACTGCAGGCATCCCTCAACAGGGGTGCCTGCTTGTTTCCACGGGGCTTTCCGCCCTTTCCCCGCCCTTCCGCCGGGATTACCCCGGGCCGCCGACGACGCACCCACCGCACCCCCTCCGGTACGACTGCAGAGCAAGTCCGAGACAACTCCGTATCAACTCCGAGTCAACTCCGAGTCAAGTCCGACACAGGGGGCTGAGGGGTGGCGGAAGGGAGCCAGGCAGGTGGAAGCCAATGGGTTAGACGGGTGGGGATAACTTTTTCACTGCGTGTGGCAAAAAAGTTGTATCTTTGCACCGCGAAAAGAACACAAAAAACATATCAAACAGATGAAAAAGACATTCTTACTACTTGGTGCCCTGGCCCTTTGCGCCGGCACCGTATCCGCCCAGGAAGAGAAGAAGGCGGACGAGGGCTACAAGTTCGACACCATCAAGGTGCTCCCCATCACTCCGGTGAAGAACCAGAACAATGCCGGCACCTGCTGGAGCTACAGCACGATCGCCTTCCTCGAGAGCGAACTGCTGCGCATGGGCAAGGGCGAGCACGATCTGAGCGAGATGTACGTGGTGGCCAAGACCTACAACGACCGCGCCAAGGCCGCCGTGCGCACGCATGGCGACGTGAGCTTTAGCCAGGGCGGTGCCTTCAACGACGTGCTCTACTGCTGGAAGCACTACGGCATGGTGCCCGAGGAGGTGATGCGTCCGGGCGCGATGTACGGCGACACCCTCTCGAACCACACCGAGCTCAGCGCGCTGACCGACGTGATGGTGGAGGCCGTGGCCAAGGGCAAACTGAAGAAACTGCAGCGCAGCCCCGACGGCGAGCCCCTGTGGAGCAAAGCCATCGCCGCGGTGCACGAGATCTACCTCGGCAAGGTGCCCGAGAGCTTCATGTACAAGGGCGTGAAATACACCCCGAAGAGCTACGCCGAGAGCCTGGGTCTGAACCCCGACGACTATGTGAGCATCACCAGCTACACCCACCACCCCTTCTACGAGAAGTTCGTGCTGGAGATACAGGACAACTGGCGCTGGGGCCTGAGCTACAACCTGCCGCTGGACGAGATGATGGAGGTCTTTGACTATGCCATCGACAACGGCTACACCATCGCCTGGGGCAGCGACGTGAGCGAGCCGGGCTTCCGCTACACCCGCAAAGGCTTCGCCGTGCTTCCCGCCATCGAGGCCCCCAAGGGCGGCGTGGGCAGCGACCAGGCCAAGTGGAGCGGCATGAAGGCAGGCGAGATAGCCGAAGAGGCCGCCAACCACCCCACCCCGCAGCGCTGGGTGACCCAGGAAGAGCGCCAGGAAGCCTACGACAACTGGGAGACCACCGACGACCACGGCATGCAGATCTACGGCAAGGCCAAGGACCAGCTGGGCAACGAGTACTACATGGTGAAGAACTCCTGGGGCCAGTACAACGGCGAGTTCGGAGGATGCTTCTTCGTCAGCAAGGCCTTCGCCCGCTACAAGACGATGAACATCGTGGTCCACAAGGACGCCATCCCCGCCGCCCTGAAGGCCAAGCTGGGCATCAGCGACAGCAACAGCAACAACAAGAACGCCAAGAAAGGCAGACGGAGATAGTCCGCACCGGACCCTGCCCCACAGAGAATCCTGCCGCCCCCCAGCCGGACGGCAGGATTCTCCGTTGCAGCCGACAGAAATATTTTGGCCCCGAATGCCTCCAATCCAAAAAAAAAACGTAAATTTGCAGCCTATGAACAAGGTGAAACTCACCGTCGCGACCGCTGCAATATGCATATTGACAGCGAGTTGCAGCGGATTTGACAAGATGCTCAACAGCAACGATTACGAGGCGAAGTACGCCGCGGCGATGAAGTATTACAACGACAACAGCTTCTCGCGCGCCTCGCAGTTGTTCGAGAACCTGACGATGTACTACCGCGGCAAGGACCATGCCGAGAACATCGCCTGGTACTACGCACAGTCGCTTCGCAAACAGAAGGACTACTTCACCGCCGGCTACCAATACAAGCGCTTCGCCAGGCAGTTCCCCTACAGCACGAAGCTGGAGGAGGCCCTCTACTACTCGGCCTACTGCAAGTACATGGAATCGCCGGACTACGCGCTCGACCAGAGCCTCACCCAGGAGGCCATCGAGGAATTCGAGACCTTCGCCGAACGCTTCCCCCGCAGCACACACATGCCCGAGGTGAACAAATGCCTGGACGAGATGCGCAAGAAACTGACACGGAAAAGCTACGAAATCGCCTACGGCTACTACTTCATCGAGGAATACCACGCCGCCTACGAATCCTTCAAGTCGTTCCTCAACCAATACCCCGAGGCGCCGCAGCGCGAGGAAGCCATGTACTACATGCTCCAGTCCAGCTACCGCTACGCCATCGGAAGCCGCGAAGAGAAGATGTACGAGCGGCTACAGCAGGTGGTGAACGACTTCGACCGCTTCAGCAGCAGCTTCGCCGACTCGAAACACCTCGCCGAAGCACAGGACATCTACACCAAAGCCCGCCAGGCCATGGCCGGCATGCAGCCCGCACAATGACAAACAAGATAAACACACATACCATGGAAGAAAAGAAAAAGAAAGTCACCAACACCACCATCACCCGCAACACGGCCGAGTTCAGCAACATGACCGACAACATCTACGAGACGGTGGCCATGCTGACCAAACGCGCCAACCAGATTGCCATCGAAGAGAAAAAAGACCTCCACAACAAGATAGACGACTACCGCTCCTCGGGCGATGCACTGGACGAGATGTTCGAGAACCGCGAGCAGATCGAAATCGTGCGCCGCTTCGAGCGCCAGCCCAAGCCCACCCTCGAGGCCACGGAGGAATACCTCGACGGCCAGATCTTCTACCGCAACCCCGCCAAACAGAAAAACTGAACCCCCGAACCACCCCGCCAGGCAAGGCCATGAGAATCATCGTCGGCATCACCGGAGGCATCGCCGCCTACAAGGCACCCGAACTGGTACGCCTGCTCGTCAAGGCAGGCCACGAGGTGCGCTGCGCCGCCACGCCCCACGCGCTGGAATTCGTCACACGCACCACCCTGGAGACCGTGAGCGCCAACCCCCTCTACTGCGACCTCTTCCGCGGCAACGCCACCGAGACCGAGCACATCTCGCTCAAGGACTGGGGCGAAATGCTCGTCATCGCCCCCGCCACAGCCAACATCATCGGCAAGATGGCATCCGGCATCGCCGACGAGCCGCTGAGCACCCTCCTGCTGGCCATGCCGCCCCAGCGCGTGCTGATGGCGCCCGCCATGAACAGCCAGATGTGGGCCCACCCCGCCGTGCAGCGCAACCTGGCCACCCTCCGCACCTGGGGCGTCCGCACCATAGGGCCCGACGACGGCGACCTGGCCTGCGGCAGCTCCGGCACCGGACGCATGGCGCAGCCCGAAGCCATAGCGCGACAGGTAGCCTCGCTGCTGCAACAGCCCCACCCCCTGCAGGGAGAGCGCTGGCTGGTCACCGCCGGCCCCACCTATGAACGCATCGACTCGGTGCGCTTCATCGGCAACTACTCCAGCGGCAAGATGGGCTTCGCCCTGGCCGAAGCGCTGGCCGAGGCCGGCGCCGACGTGGAACTGGTGGCCGGACCCTCCGCCCTCCGCACCGCACACCCCCGCATCCACCGCACCGACGTGGAGAGCGCCCGCCAGATGTACACCGCCGCCACCGAGGCATTCCCCGCCTGCCGCGGCGCCATCCTCTCGGCCGCCGTGGCCGACTACCGCCCCGAGACCTGCGCCGACCACAAGCTCAAAAAGCAGGGCGACCAGGGCTTGACCCTCTCCCTGGTGCAGAATCCCGACATACTGGCCACCCTCGGCACCATGAAACAGGCGGGACAGGTGCTGGTCGGCTTCGCCCTCGAGACCGACAACGAACTGCAGAACGCCGAAAGCAAACTGCACCGCAAGAACCTGGACTACATAGTGATGAACTCCCTGCGCGACACCAGCGCCGGCTTCGGCGTGGACACCAACAAGGTGACCCTCCTGGCCGCCGACGGCCAGCGCACCGCCACCCCCCTGCTCTCCAAGCAGGAAGTGGCCCGCATCATCGTCGAAACCGTAACCCGACACAAAGAATGAAAAAGATCAGCGTCATAGCGCTCCTGATGGCTTCCCTGGCCCTGGCCGGGGAAGTCTTCATTTTTGCCACCCACAAAGAGCGCTCGCCCGAGGAGACCCACACCCGCGCCATCCGCTCCGGCTACCACGTCTACGCCCCTCCCCTGCCGGACACCCTCACCTTCTGCGGCGAACGCGTCCCGATGAACATCTACTACGTCCGCGAAAGCCTCGACCGCGAGCTGGTGAGCAACATGTACTACCAGTCGAACACCCTCTTCTGCATCAAGCGCGCCACCCGCGTCTTCCCCACCATCGAACGCATCCTGCGCCAGGAAGGGGTGCCGCTGGACATGAAATACCTCTGCGTCATCGAGAGCGGCCTGCTGAACGCCACCTCGCCCGCCGGGGCCCAGGGCTACTGGCAGTTCATGAAAACCACGGGACAGCACTACGGACTGGAAATCACCGACGAGATAGACATGCGCAACGACCTCGAGGCATCCACCCGCGCCGCCTGCCGCTACCTGAAGGACCTCAAGCGACGCTTCGGCGGATGGGCCGAGGCCGCCGCCGCATACAACTGCGGCGAGAACGGGCTGGCCAAGCGTCTCGACCGGCAGATGCAGCGCAGCTACTACGACCTCTACCTCAACCGCGAGACACAACGCTACGTCTACCGCATCCTCGCCATGAAGCTCATCATGAGCCACCCCCAGGACTACGGCTACCACGTGCGCCGTTGCGACACCTACCCCGAGCTGCCATGCGAGAAAGTAAAGATGCAAGGCCAGAACATAGACCTCTACCAATTCGCACAATCCAACGGCACCTCCTACAAGATGCTACGCACTCTGAACCCGTGGATCACCACGGACAACCTGAAAAACAAGGCCAACAAGACCTACACCGTCCTCGTTCCCACCAAGAAAGGCACCGAATACAACACCATCGTCCACGGGAAACGCGACGCCACTATGATAGAAAGGCTATAACCTGCCGCGCCAATTCGTCGGCACGGGCCTCGTTGGCCGCCTCGCTGTAGATGCGGACGATAGGCTCGGTGTTGCTCTTACGGAGGTGAACCCACCCGTCCTCGAAGTCGATTTTCACGCCATCGATGGTGGTTACCTGGCTGCCCTCGGCGGCATGATAGTGGGCTGCCACGCGCTCCAGCAGGGCATCCACGTCCATATCCGGCGTGAGGTCCTTGCGGTTCTTGCTGATGATATACTCGGGATAGGTGGCCCGCAGCGCGCTTGCCGAAAGGCCCTTCTTGGCCATCTGGGTGAGGAACAGGGCGACACCGACCAGCGCGTCGCGGCCATAGTGCAGCGCCGGGTAGATAACGCCACCGTTGCCCTCGCCGCCTATGACGGCGCCTGTCTGGCGCATGAGCGTGGTCACATTGACCTCCCCCACCGCCGCCGCCGCATAGCTACAGCCAGGATAGCGGCTCGTCACGTCGTGCAGGGCGCGGCTGGAAGAGAGGTTGGAGACAGTGTTCCCGGCTGTGTGCTGCAACACATAGTCGGCCACGGAGACCAATGTGTACTCCTCGCCGAACATCTCGCCTGTCTCGCACACCAGCGCTAGGCGGTCCACATCGGGATCCACCACGATGCCCAGGTGGCATCCGTTCTCACGCACCACGCGCGAGATGTCGGTCAGGTTCTGTGGTATCGGCTCCGGGTTGTGGGCAAAGAGGCCGGTGGGCTCGCAATTGAGCTCCACCACCTGCTCCACCCCCAATGCTTTGAGCAGCCGGGGGATGGCGATGCCACCTGTGGAATTGACGGCATCGACGGCCACCTTGAAGCCCGCCCGGCGCACCGCCTCGGCATCCACCAGGTCCAAGTCCAGTACACGGCCGATATGGCGGTCGATTTCACCTTCCAACAGGGTGACCTGTCCCAGGCTGTCCACGTCGGCATACTCCACCTCCCCGCTCTCGGCCAGGCGCAGCACCTCCTTGCCCTCGGCGTCATTGATGAACTCGCCCTTGGCATTCAGCAGCTTGAGGGCGTTCCAATGCTTGGGGTTGTGGCTGGCGGTGATGATGATACCGCCGTCGCACTGGTGGTCGATGACGGTCATTTCGGTCGTGGGCGTGGTGGAAAGCCCGGTCTCCAGCACGTCGATACCCATGCCTTGCAGGGTACCCACCACGAGGCGGTCCACCATGGCACCCGAGAGACGCGCGTCGCGCCCCACGGCCAGCCGCAGGCGTTTGCCAGGGTGTTGCTGCTTGAGGAAGGTGGCAAAGGCCGAGGTAAATTTGACTACGTCGAGGGGACTCAGCCCCTCGCCTGCGCGGCCGCCGATGGTGCCGCGTATACCGGAAATGGATTTGATGAGGCTCATGTTGCTGTATTTATATGATATCTGATGTGTCCCTAACGGACGGCACCCGTATTTATTGCCTGCCGGGGGCGTTTTTTTCTGCCCACCGCCAGGGACCCTCTAGGTATCCCATAGGTATCCTCTAGGTATTTACTTCGACTGTGACCCGATATGGACCGCTGTGGACCACTGGCGATGTTAATTTTTCCAAAAACACCTACAACTGTTTGATTCTCAACGCCAACGCACGCACTGCATTGTAGGCCACCAGGCCGCTGGCCAACTCGAGGCTGCGCTCGTCGACGAGGAGGTTCGCCCGGTGCAGATTGCTGAAGGGGGTGCCGGGCTCGTGGATGCCGATGCGGAAGTAGCAGGAGGGGATCCGCTGCTGGAAGAAGGCGAAGTCCTCGGCTGTCATGCGGAGGTCGATCCATTCAACATTCTCTTCCCCAAGGTATTGGCAGGCGTTGTCGTGCACCTGCTGGGTACAGTCGTCGTCGTTGATGACGGGGGGATAGCCCTCGTCGATGAAGAGGTCGCACTCGGCCCCCATCGCCTCGGCCACGCCGCAGCTGATTTTGCGAATCAACTCATGTGTGCGCAGCCTCCACTCGGGGTCGAACGAGCGTATGATGCCCTCCATCTTCACCACGTCAGGGATGATATTGGTGCGGCCGCCCACATCCTCTATCTTGCCGATAGTCAGCACGGTGGGCATCATCGGGGCGGCGTTGCGTGAGACCACCTGCTGCAGGGCGATGACGATGTGCGAGGCCACCACGATGGGGTCCACCGAGAGGTGCGGCGTGGCGCCGTGGCCGCCGCGGCCCTTCACCGTCCAGTAGAGTTCGTCGGTCGAAGCCATGTACCTGCCCTTCTTCATGCCCACACGGCCGAAGTCCATCTCCGGCAGGCAGTGGAAGGCGTATATCTCGTTGGGAACCAGCGTGTCGAACAGCCCGTCCTCCATCATCATGCGGGCGCCGCCGGGGTACTTCTCCTCGCTGGGCTCGAAGATGAACATGACGGTGCCGCGGAGCTGCTCCTTGATCTGGCAGAGTATCCTGGCCGCGCCGAGGAGCGAAGCGGTATGCATGTCGTGACCGCAGGCGTGCATGACGCCGGGGTTCTCGCTGGCGAAGTCGAGGCCGGTGCACTCCTCGATGGGCAGCGCGTCGTAGTCGGCCCGCAGAGCCACGCAGTAGCCCTCGGGGTCGATGCCGCCCCTGAGGACAGCCGCCACCCCCGTGCCGCCGATGCCCGTCCGGGGCTCCAACCCCATCTCGCGCAGCCGCTCCGCCACGAACGCCATCGTGCCGTGCTCCTGCTGGCTCAGCTCCGGGTGCCGATGCAGCCACCGCCGCCAGCCCACCACCTCCTCCCGCTGTGCGGAAGCAAGGGCTTTTATCTCGTCTAAAAGATTATCTTGCATGATTTCCCTGCCACGGTTTCTCAACTGAATCTTTCTATATCTGTTTAAACTGTAAGGCTGTCTTCCTCCGTTCAATCCCTACGCCTTGCGGACCGCGATGTGGGTCTGCTGGCCGTCGATAAGTTCTATCTCGGTGCCGCCGTCGAGGGCGGGGACGAGCGACAGGCTGGTGCAGAGGGTCTCGGTGCAGATGTAGTCGCGGTGCGCTTCGACGGCGCTGTCCCACTGGCCGCTCTGCAGGTCGACCACGATACGGTCGGTCACCTCGAAGCCCTCCTTGCGGATGTTCTGTATGCGGTTCACCAGTTCGCGTGCGATGCCTTCGTCCACCAGTTCGGGGGTGAGCGTGATGTCGAGGGCCACGGTCAAGGCGCCCTCGTTGGCCACCACCCAGCCGGGGATGTCCTGCGTGGCAATCTCCACATCAGAGAGCAGCACCTCGCATGCCTGACCTTCCACCTCCACCATGCACCTGCCGTCGGCCTCCAAGGCGTTGATCTGCTGCTGGCCGAAAGCGAGGATGGCATTGCCGAGGGACTTCATCACCTTGCCATAGCGCGGGCCAAGTGTCTTGAAGTTGGGCTTTATCTTCTTGACCAAAAGGTCGTTGTCCGAAGAGAGGAACTCCACCGCCTTCACGTTCAGCTCGGAACAGATGAGGTGCTGCACACGCTCCAGCTGCACCTGCATGGCGTCATCCTTGACGGGCACCACGATGCGCGACAGGGGCTGACGGACGCGGATATTGCTCTTCTTGCGCAAACCCAGCACCATCGAGCAGACCTTCTGGGCCAGCTGCATGCGCTCCTCGAGGGCCTTGTCCACCATCTCCTCCTGCACTTCGGGGAAGGCCAGGTGGTGCACACTCTCGGCATCGAAGCGGTGGGTGACGGTGTTGAGGTCGAGGAAGAGGCGCTCGCTGAAGAACGGCGCAATGGGGGCCATGAGGCGGCTGAGGGTCTCGAGGCAGGTGTAGAGCGTCTGGTAGGCTGACACCTTGTCGGTCGTCATGTCGCCCTTCCAGAAACGACGGCGACAGAGGCGGACATACCAGTTGCTGAGGTAGGCGTCCACGAAGGTACCCATGGCGCGGCCGGCACGTGTGGGCTCGTAGTCCTCGTAGGCATCGCCGACGGTCTTCACCAGGGTATTCAACTCCGAGAGTATCCAGCGGTCGATTTCCGGCCGCTCTTTGATGTCGATATCCTGCCGGCTGTAGTCGAAGCCGTCCAGGTTGGCGTAGAGGGCGAAGAAGGAATAGGTATTGTAGAGGGTACCGAACAGCTTGCGGCGCACCTCGTCCACCCCATCCACATCGAACTTAATGTTATCCCACGGCTGGCTGTTGGTAATCATATACCAGCGCGTGGCATCGGGGCCGTACTTGGCCAGGGTCTCGAAGGGGTCGATGGCGTTGCCGAGACGCTTGGACATCTTGTTGCCGGCCTTGTCGAGCACCAGCCCGTTGGAGACCACATTGCGGAAAGCCACACTGTCGAAACACATGGTGGCCAGGGCGTGGAGGGTGTAGAACCAGCCGCGTGTCTGGTCGACGCCCTCGGCGATGAAGTCGGCAGGGAACTGATCCTTGCGGAGTGCCTCGCCCATGTAGTGTATCTGTGCGTAGGGCATGGCGCCGCTGTCGAACCACACGTCGATGAGGTCCGGCTCGCGATGCATAGGCTTGCCGCTGGGGCTGACGAGGACGACCCCGTCGATATAGGGTCTGTGCAGGTCGAAGCTCCGGTAGTCGCCAGCGTAAGGATTCTCCGTCATCAAGCCGGCGGCGACAGCCTTGTCAATCTCCTTGCGGAGTTCCTCCACGCTGCCTATGCAGAGTTCCTCCCTGCCGTCCTCGGTGCGCCAGATGGGCAGCGGAGTGCCCCAGTAGCGGCTGCGGCTGAGGTTCCAGTCCACGATGTTCTCCAACCAGTTGCCGAAGCGGCCGATTCCGGTAGCCTCGGGCTTCCAGTTGATGGTCTTATTCAACTCTATCATGCGCTCCTTGAGGGCGGTGGTACGGATGAACCACGAGTCGAGCGGATAGTAGAGCACCGGCTTGTCGGTGCGCCAGCAGTGGGGATAACTGTGGGTATGCTTCTCGCTCTTGAAGAGTTTACCCTCGCCCTTGAGCATGATGACCAGCTCCACGTCGAGGCTCATGTCCTTCTCGCCCTTGGTTTCGTCGTAGGCGTTCTTGACATATTTGCCGGCATACGGGCCGTATAGGTCGAGGTTCACATGCGATTTCACCCACTGCGGGTCGAGGTCCTCGACGGGAACGAAGCGCCCTTGGCGGTCCACCATGGGCATGCGCTTGCCGTCGCGGTCGAACATCAGCAGTTCGCCGATGCCGGCTTTCTTGGCCACCCGCGCGTCGTCGGCGCCGAAGGTGGGGGCTATGTGAACGATGCCGGTACCGTCCTCGGTGGTGACGTAATCGCCCAGGATGATGCGGAAGGCGTCGTCGCCGGTAGGCTTGACCCAGGGGATGAGCTGTTCGTAGCGCAGCCCCTCCAGGTCGGCGCCCTTGCATTCAGCCACAATCCTGTATTCCGGGCTCTTCCCTTCGGGGAACATCGAGCCCACCAGGGGCTTGGCCATGACGATGCGGCAGGGCTGCTCCAGATAAGGGTGCTGGGTTTCGATGACGACGTAGTCGATATTGGGGCCTACGCAGAGGGCGGTGTTGGAGGGGAGCGTCCACGGCGTGGTGGTCCATGCGAGGGCATAGGCGGGCAGGCCGTCCGCATCCTGCAGGGAGGGCAACGGCGAGGTGAGGCGGAACATGGCCACGCAGGTGGTGTCCTTCACGTCGCGGTAGCAGCCCGGCATGTTGAGCTCGTGGCTGGAGAGGCCGGTGCCGGCGGCGGGACTGTAGGGCTGTATGGTGTAGCCTTTGTAGAGCAACCCTTTGTCGTAGAGCTTCTTGAGGAGGAACCAGAGGGTCTCGATGTACTCGTTGTCAAAGGTGATGTAGGGGTGCTCAAGGTCGACCCAATAGCCCATCTGGCGGGTCAGCTCGTCCCACAAGTCCTTGTATTTCAGCACCTCGATGCGGCATGCCTGGTTGTACTCGTCCACGCTTATCTTCTTCCCGATGTCCTCCTTGGTGATGCCGAGGTTTTTCTCCACGCCCAGTTCCACGGGCAGGCCGTGGGTGTCCCAGCCCGCCTTGCGGTCCACGAAGTAGCCCTTCTGCGCCTTGTAGCGGCAGAAGACGTCCTTGATGGTGCGCGCCATGACGTGGTGGATGCCCGGCTTGCCGTTGGCCGAGGGGGGGCCGTCGTAGAAGACGAATGCCGGGTGCCCTTCGGCCAGGCGCTGCCCCTTCTCGAAGGTCTGGTTCTCTTCCCAATGGCGGCGGATGTCGGTGCCGATTTGGGTGAGATTGAGTTGCTTGTACTCCTTGTAGCTCATATCTATATACAGTATTATTCTTATATACAATGCGTTGCACGCCCCTTGCGGCAACAAAACTGACTACAAATATACGACTTTTTTCCGAACCGCCGCCAACTTTTTTCCAGCCACCCTCTAAGTATCCTCCAGGTATCCCCTAGGTATTTACTTCGACTGAGAACCGATATGAACCCTTATGAACCATTTGCCGTTCCGGGAACAAAAAAAGCGGCCGCGACCAGGTCGAAAAACCTGGCCGCGGCCGCTGTCTGCGACTGCTTTCCCCGTCGGGGAAACGCCTTATTTCTTCTTCAGGTACTCCTGCACGTTGTCGGAGGGGACGATCTCCTCCTGGAACGTATAGGCGCCGGTCTTCTCGGAGCGCACCATGCGGATCACCTTGGCGAAGCTTTTGCCGGTCTGAGTCTTGAGGGTAGCAACAACTTTCTTTGCCATAGTCTGATTCTCCTATTTTACTTGATTTCTTTGTGGACGGTCATTTTCTTCAAGAAGGGATTGTACTTCTTCAGCTCGAGGCGCTCGGGAGTGTTCTTCTTGTTCTTGGTGGTGACATAGCGGCTCATGCCGGCAACGCCACTCGTTTTCTGCTCGGTGCATTCCAGGATGACCTGGACTCTTGCGTCTTTATTTTTCTTTGCCATGTCTGTAATATTTTTCTATATTCATAACAGCCTGAATACCAAGAAAGAAAGAGCATCACAATCATTTCTTCGGCCATTCAAACCGAGTGCAAAATTACAACATTTTTTCCAACTGGCCAAAAAAAACATGAAAATTGGAGAAAAAGTCGTACATTTGTGCATCGCGAACCGACAGGCAGAAATGCCGCAAACACATGGTACTGAACAAATAACAAGAACCCTATGGCACTAAAAAGAGCAATGGTTTTGACCGGCGGGGGCGACTGTCCCGGGCTGAACGCCGTGATACGCGGCATCGTCAAACGCGCCGCGCAGGCCGGCGACTGGGAAGTCATCGGATGCATAGAATCCTTCAACGGCGTGCTGCGCGAACCCACAGAAATCGTCGTGCTGGACGAGAAAACCGTCGAAGGACTCCAGATTCAAGGCGGCACCATCCTCGGCACCACCAACAAGGGCGGCCCTTTCGCCTGGCCGGTGAAGGAGGCCGACGGCACCTGGACCACCGTCGACCGCAGCGACGAGATGCTGCGCAAACTGCAGTACATGGGCGTCGACGCCGTCATCAACATCGGAGGCGACGGATCGCAGCGCATCTCGCTCGGCCTCAGCAAGAAAGGACTCAACATAGTGGGCGTCCCCAAGACCATCGACAACGACCTCTCGCTCACCGACTACACCTTCGGGTTCCAGACCGCCGTGCAGATCTGCACCGACGCCATCGACAAACTGGTCACCACCGCCGCCTCGCACAACCGCGTCTTCATCCTCGAAGTGATGGGGCGCGACGCCGGATGGATCGCCCTCCACAGCGCCATCGCCGGCGGCGCCGACGTGTGCCTCATCCCCGAGATACCCTACGACATCGAGAAAGTGAAGGAGAAAATCAGCCAGCGCTACAACAAGCGCCGCGGCTACTGCATCATCGTCGTTGCCGAAGGGGCCATGCCCAAGGGCGGCACCGTCACCGGCACCGTCACCGGCGAGGTGGGCTACCAGCACGTCAAGCTCGGCGGCGTAGGCGAACAGCTGTCCGCCGACCTCAAGGCCGCCGGCGTGGAGCACGACATACGCTACACCATCCTCGGCCACCTGCAGCGCGGCGGCACCCCCATCGCCTTCGACCGCGTCCTGGCCACCGAGTTCGGCGTCCGCGCCATGGAATTCGTCATGGAAGGGCGCTTCGGCCAGATGGTGGCCTACCACCATCCCGACATCGTGGGCATCCCCCTCGAAGAAGCCGTGCGCGAACAGAACCTGGTGGCACCGGACAGCCGCCTCATCCACACCGCCAAAGGCGTAGGTATCGAGTTCGGCGACTGACGACCGCAAAAACTTTTTTTGCGGATTGAAAAAAACATCGTATATTTGCATCCTGCCATCCGTCCGTGGCTGGATGCACAAACTGCATAGGCTCAACGGATTGCCCTCGACATAAATATTATAGTAACAACATATATGGAACCCAAACGCATAAAATCAGCCCTCATCTCGGTCTACTACAAGGACGGACTTGAGGACATCGTCAAAGCCCTCCACGCCCAAGGTGTCACCATCTACTCCACCGGCGGCACCTACAAATTCATCCACGACCTGGGCATCGAGCCCATCGCCGTCGAAAGCCTCACAGGCTACCCCTCCATCCTCGGCGGACGCGTCAAGACGCTGCACCCCAAGGTGTTCGGCGGCATCCTCTCGCGCCGCGACATGTACAGCGACGGCGAGCAACTGGCTGAATACGAGATACCCGAGATAGACCTCGTCATCGTCGACCTCTACCCCTTCGAACAGACCGTGGCCAGCGGCGCAGCCGAGCAGGACATCATCGAGAAAATCGACATCGGCGGCATCAGCCTCATCCGCGCCGCCGCCAAGAACTTCGCCGACGTGGTGATAGTGCCTGCCGTGGACTACTACAAGGAATTCCTCACCCTCTACCTGGAGCAGGACGGCTGCACCACGCTGGAGCAGCGCCACCGCTTCGCCGCCTACGCCTTCGGCGTCAGCAGCCACTACGACACCGCCATCTTCAACCACTTCAACCTCACCGAGCAACTGCCCGTCTTCAAGCAGGCCTTCGACCACGCCGAGGTGCTGCGCTACGGCGAAAACCCGCATCAGAAAGGGGTATTCTACGGCAACCTGGACGCCTGCTTCGACAAGCTAAACGGCAAGGAAATCAGCTACAACAACCTTGGCGACATCGACGCCGCCTGCGCCCTCATCGACGACTTCCAAGGGCAGACCGCCTTCGCCATCCTCAAGCACAACAACGCCTGCGGCACCGCCGTCCGCCCCACCCTGCTGGAGGCATGGAAGGACGCCCTGGCCGGCGACCCTGTGAGCGCCTTCGGCGGCGTGCTCATCGCCAACCAGACAGTCACCAAGGAGGTGGCCGAGGAGATGCACAAGATATTCTTCGAGGTCTGCATCGCGCCCGACTATGAGGCCGAGGCGCTGGACATCCTGCGTGGCAAAAAGAACCGCATCATCCTGAAACGCAAGGCATTCAGAATGGCCGATCCCATGTTCCGCTCGGTGCTGAACGGCGTGCTGGTGCAGGACCGCGACACCGTGGTGCCCACCGCCAAGGAGATGGAAAAGAGCGTCACCTCCACCAAGATCACCAAGCAGCAAGCCGAGGACCTCGCCTTCGCCACCATCCTCGTCAAGCACACCAAGAGCAACGCCATCGTGCTGGCCAAGAACGGCCAGCTGCTGGCCAGCGGCACCGGCCAGACCAGCCGCGTGGACGCCCTGCGGCAGGCCATCGCCAAGGCGCAATCCTTCGGCTTCGACCTCCAGGGGGCCGTCATGGCCAGCGACGCCTTCTTCCCCTTCCCCGACTGCGTGGAGATCGCCCACCAGGCCGGCATCGTCGCCGTGGCCCACCCGGGCGGCTCCATCCACGACCAGGACAGCATCGACTTCTGCGAGCAGCACCAGATGGGTATGGCCATCACCGGGAAACGTCATTTCAAACACTAAATCGTAAACACACTCTCCCCAAAGCAATTTCACCATGGGACTTTTATCCTTTTTCAACCGCGAAGTGGCAATGGACCTTGGCACTGCCAACTCCATTGTGATATACAATGACCAGGTGGTCATCGACGAGCCATCGGTGGTGGCCGTCGACCGCAAGAACAACAAGATTATGGCCGTCGGCAAGGAGGCCAAAGCCTGGGAGGGCAAAACCAAAGACCGCGACATCGACGTGGTGCGCCCGCTGCGCGGCGGCGTGATTGCCGACTTCGAAATGGCCCAGTACCTCATCCGCGAGCTCATCGGCATGACCAACATCAACCGCTCCATCCTCCCCCCCTCGCTCCGCATGGTCATCTGCATCCCCAGCGGCATCACCAACGTCGAGGAACGTGCCGTACGCGAAAGCGCCGAGCAGGCCGGAGCCAAGGAGATCCGCATGATTCACGAGCCCATGGCCGCCGCCATCGGTATCGGCATCGACGTGCTGCAGCCCGAGGGACACATGGTGGTCGACATCGGAGGTGGCACAGCCGAAATCGCCGTCATCTCCCTCGGCGGCATCGTGTGCAACAATTCCATCCGCGTGGCGGGCGACGTGTTCAACGAGAATGTCGTCGAGTACATGAAACGGCAGCACAACATGATCATCGGCACCCGCATGGCCGAGAAGGTGAAAATCGCCGTCGGCGCCGCCGTGAGCGAACTGGCCGACCCGCCCGAGGACTTCCGCACCCTGGGACGCGACCTGCTGACGGGCCTTCCGAAGGAAATCAGCGTCAACTACAAGGAGATTGCCCATGCCCTCGACCGCTCCATCGCGCAGATCGAGCAGGCCATCCTCGACACCCTCGCCGCCACGCCGCCGGAACTGGCGGCCGACATCTACAAGACCGGCATCTACCTGGCCGGTGGCGGTGCGCTGCTGCGCGGACTGGACCAGCGTGTCAGCAGCAAGACCAAACTGCAGGTGCACATCGCCGAGGACCCCCTCCGCGCCGTGGCCCGCGGCACCGGCATCGCGCTGAAGAACTTCAACAAGTTCTCCTTCCTCATCCGATAGGGACACCTACCCATCCAACCCTCCGAGGGGGCGGCCACGGCAGGGGCCGCCCCCAC
>JAGAYN010000027.1 GCA_017940465.1 Bacteroidales bacterium
ATCTCCATAGCCTCGCTCGACCACATATCGGATCACCCTACGGACAGCACCTCCTGTCATGCCGCCGCATTGCCCATCTTTACCCATTTGCCCTTTTTCGCACGGTTTTCGAGGCCATATTTAAAGAGGAAAGATACGAAGATTTTGGGAATGTGAGGCGATTTTTTGCTTTCGGGGTGCAGGAGAATAGAAAACCCCACCCGGTTTGAGGGTGGGGTTTCCTAGATCTAAAATCTAAAACAAATTACTTTTTTTCGTCGGAAAGAGGGATGGGTTACTGGTCCTTCTTGGCGTACTTCTTGTACTTCGACATGAACTTGTCGACGCGGCCGGCGGTATCGACCAACTTGAGCTTGCCAGTGAAGAAGGGATGCGACGTGTTTGAAATCTCGAGTTTCACCACGGGGTACTCCTTGCCGTCGGTGTAGGTGACGGTCTCCTTGGTGTTGGCGCAACTCTTGGTGAGGATCATGTTGTCGTTGGACATGTCTTTGAACACCACGAGGCGGTAGTTTTCGGGATGGATTCCTTTTCTCATTTTCTTGTCTTTTTGCCGTCTGACCCGTTGATTGTCAGACGATTGTTTGTATTCCGTTTACTATTTTCGTGCTGCAAAGATACAACCTTTTTCCGAACTGGCAAAATTTTTCTTCTCTATTTGTCAAAAATCTTGCACCAGACGCACTGCGAGGCCGCGTCCGAGTTCGCCATAGTCGTAGGCTACGGTAGGTGTGGTACCATAACTGAACACCAAATAATGAGCCTTCTTGATGTCGACAGGGGCATACTTGTTGGCAGTCCAGTAGTAGCCAGTCACAGTGGTTCCTTCCACATAGTTGGTCCGGGCCACGCCATCAGGCACTATCCGGCGACCTGCGGCGGGCAGCAGTACGGCCCCCTTGGCCTCGTAGGCGCGCCACTGCTCGAGCGTCATTTTTGTGTTTCCATGCATGCCGCCCTGCCAGTTGTCGGGGTAAAGGATAAGCGCCCAGTACATAGCGGCGGAGACTTCGAAGGTAAACCCTTCGCCCAAGGTTACACGCTCGTGCAGATTGCGGCCGAGGAGGTGTTCCCATTCGGACTTGGTCAGCGTGCGCCAGTCGGTGCCGAAAGATTCGCCTCCCGCGGCGCCGGTGGAGTTGATGGGCAATCCGTTGCCCCAATCGGCAGTGGTGCCGGTCAGGTCATTCGGGTAGCAGTAGCTGGTCAATCCGGATGTGCGCGAGCCGGGGTCGTAAGCGTAGCTATGGTTGCCAATGTAGGTCGGCACGCCGCTGGAACCGTAGTGGAAGAGGTCCTGCCGCTTGTCGCTCGCATTCGCGCAGTTATTTATGTCCATAATATTGTTCACGCCATTGTAGCCGAGGCACTGGTACTGCTCTTCCCAGAAGGTGAAGTACTGGTTGCCGTAGTACCACAGCAGGTTGCCGCGGGAGAAGACCACCTGCTTCGTGGGGCTGACCGAGAAGAGGCCGCCCGTGGTGGTGATTTTGCTGTTCGTCTTGGGGGCGAAATTGATTTTGGCCAGCAGCACCTGGTTGCGCGCGAGGCCGGTGGCGGGGGCTGCGCCGGTGTGGCTGAAGGTGTGTCTCAGGCGGCCGCCATTGGCCTTGCCGGGGATATTGTGGTGCGCCTTGATGCCGAGGGTGAGGTTGTAGCTGCCGGCAGGGAGGGGCATGATGGGCACCTGGAGCGTAACCTGCTCGCCGGCAGGTATCTCGGCCGGCGTGGTGAAGACGACGCTGACTTTCTTTCCGCTTGTATTACCATATTTGGTAAATTCGCATACGTTGTCGGTCAGCGTGGTTGTTTTGATGTCATAGAATAGGTCCTGGTCGGTGCATTCCACTGTGAGGGTGTCCACGTAGAGGGGACGGTCGGTGTTGTTCCAGACCAGCATGTTGACGGCGGCGGTAACGTGGAAGAAGGTTACTTTGCTCGCTTTTGTGCTTTTTCTTCCCACCATTGGCAGCGCCAGATGCTGGCCGTCGGCTTCGTAGGTGGAGTAGTAGATGCAGTCGCTGCTCTGGCCAGTCCGGGGAGTCCCACCGGGATAACTGCCACAAATAGACATCCTGACATCAAAGTCTTTTGTGTTATCGTTCCAGGAGTATGCCGCAACGCCTCCAAATCCTCCATAGAAATAGTCTGTAGCACCGAGTTGGTTAATGCTGGCTGTGGATTCGTTTACGGAGACCGTCTTATAATAACCGTTGGCGGCATTCATGACACTGTCGCCGTCATTTTAATATACGCGCAAGCGCACGGATTTTTTTCCATTGCAGACGCGCTCGCCGTCCCGGATTCCAACCCCCATTCCGCACCCCTTCTCCAGCCCCTCTGCCGGCAATGGCTTGTTCTGGTCGGAGTGGGGAAGAAGAGGGGAAGAAGAGGATGCGTCTCCGATACTGATAATCATCCAGTTGTGATCGGACGATTGGGGCTCTTTTTTCGGATTTTTTCCCATTTTTGGACGCTTTTTGAGCCGTTTTTGGCGCTTCGTCGGCTCCTCGCTTCCAGCCTCAAGGATGGCCCTTCGGGAGGCCACTTTTTTGCAATTTTCGAGATTTTTTCTCGCCCGTGTCCGAAAAAGTCGTATCTTTGCATTTGGAGTTTTCGGCTGCTTTTGCGGTATTTACGTGTAAATCAGCGAAATAAACCAACCCGGGCGGACATGGCGTAATCGGTAGCCGCGCCAGACTTAGGATCTGGTTCCGAAAGGAGTGGGGGTTCGAGTCCCCCTGTCCGCACAGAAGAATGATGACAGCGAAACGGCATACAGGCAGTGTCCATGTGCTCCTCCGGGGCGCGCTGGTGGCGCTATGCCTTTTTTTTGTCGCGCGAGCGCACGCGTCGTATATCGTTGTGCCTATGGACGATGCGCAGAAGAATCACCTGAAAGCCTACGGCGTGGCCTTCTGGGCGCTGGAGCGCGAGGCGGAGGTGAGCTGGCTTCTCAACTACCGCGGCGGGTCGTTCATGACCAAGTACGCCGACGCCATCGAGCGTGAGTGCCGCCTGCGCGGCGTGACGTGCGAGGTGATTGCCGACGGGCAGAGCAGCGCTATCTTGAGCCACATCGCGGACCCGTCGGTGAATATGGATGCCGTGAAGCTGCAGAAGGCGCCCAAAATCGCTGTCTATTCCCCTAAAAACAAGCTTCCCTGGGACGATGCTGTCACCCTGGTGCTGACCTACGCCGAGATTCCCTACGACGTCATCTACGACGACGAGGTGATTTCCGGCGTGCTTCCCACCTACGACTGGCTGCACCTTCACCACGAGGACTTCACCGGCCAGTACGGCAAGTTCTGGGGCGCCCACCGCACGCAGCAGTGGTACATCGAGGATGTGCGCCAGCAGGAAGCCACGGCCAACCGCTTGGGCTTCAGTAAGGTGAGCCATTTGAAGCTGGCGGTGGCGAAGAAGATACGCGACTTTGTGATGGGGGGCGGCTTTTTGTTCGCCATGTGCTCGGCGCCGGACAGTTACGATGTGGCGCTGGCGGCCGAGGGGGTGGACATCTGTGACGTGATGTTCGACGGCGACCCCATACAGCCCCGCGCCCAGGAGTTGCTGGACTTTAGCAGGTGTTTTGCCTTCAAGGACTTCCGTATCAGCACCAATCCCACAGAATATGAGATTTCCACCATCGACATCGACGACCGCACCCGCCAGCGTTCGGTCAATGAGAAGAACGACTTTTTCGTCCTATTCGACTTCTCTGCCAAGTGGGACTGGATACCTACCATGCTGACACAGAACCACACTCGCGTGGTTCGTGGCTTCATGGGTCAGACCACAGCTTTCCGCCGCTCGACGGTGAAGACCAGCTGTGTCATCCTTGCCGAGAACAAGGAGCTGGGCGAGGTGCGCTACCTGCACGGCGAATACGGCAAGGGCACCTGGACCTTCCTCGGGGGGCATGACCCGGAGGACTATCGCCACTACGTGGGCGACCCTCCCACCGACTTGTCACTTTACCCTAATTCACCCGGCTACCGGCTCATATTGAACAACATACTCTTTCCGGCAGCCAAAAAAGAAAAGCATAAAACATGAAGAAGACACTTTTAGTAGCAGCACTTCTGTTGGCCACCTTCGGCCTCAATGCCCAGCGCGGGCGGTGGACGGTCTACGACGTCCGCTCTTCCGACATCTGCGGCAACAACATCTCGGCCGTGGCCACCGACGGCAACGGCGCTTGGGTGGGCACCTACAACGGCCTCTGCAGGCTCAAGAACAACGCGTGGTTGGACTATGCCATGTTCAACGAGAAGCTCAAGGACCAGTCCATCAACTGCCTTATGGTCGACAAGCGCGGCATGCTTTGGATCGGCACTGACGACTATGGTGTCATCGAGTTCGACGGTACACACTGGACCGAGCACACCGACGTCACGCGCCGCCTCAAGATGAAATTCGTCAAGGAGATGGTTGTAGACAACGACGGCGTGTTGTGGATCGGGGTCACCCTCGGAGGCGTCGTCAGCTACGACGGCAGCCAATGGGATAAGTACACGCCTGCCGACTGCGACCTTCTGAGCGATTTCATCCTCGACATCGCGGTGGACCGTGTGAACCGCAAGTGGATCACCACCAATGCCGGCGTCAGTGTCTTCAACGGGAGCCGGTGGATCAGCTACACCCCCCAGAACTCGGGCCTGCCCGACACCATCGTCCCCGCCGTGGCCATCGACAAGAAGAACGTCAAGTGGTTCGGCACGATGAAGGGTCTGGTGCGCTATGACGGCGAGAAGTGGACCGTATGGAACAGCGAGAACAGCCCCCTGCCGGGCGACCAGGTGAACGACATCGCCATCGACGACGAGGGCCTCCTCTGGCTGGGCACGAACAAGGGTGCCGCTGTGTTCGACGGCGAGAAGGAGTGGGCTGTCTTCACGGCGCGCAACTGCCAGCTGCCGGCAGGCAATATCTACAAGGTGACCCTCGACGGCAACGGCGGCGTGTGGTTCGGCAACGACCAGAAGGGCCTGGCCTGCCTGCGCGGCTTCGTGCTCCCGGGACGCAAGCCTGCCACGCCCAGGCCGGAGGCTCCCTCCGTGGCCGACGCCTCCAGGCCGGAGCGTCCCTCCACGCCTTCCCAGCCCGAGCCGAAGCAGGAGCCTGCCAAGGACGAGCAGATCCGCATCGTGCCCTTCCTCTCCGAAGGCTATGTCACCATCTCAATGGAGAGCCCCACCGCCTCGGTGGAGTTCGTGGACAACAGCGGACGCACCATCAAGACCATCTCCGAGTACCGCAACGGCCAGAAAATCAAGATAGACAACATGCCCAAGGGCATGTACCGCGTGGCCGTGAAGACTGCCCGCACCTCAAAGAAGATCAAGTTCAACCTGCGATAAGACATGAAAAGATTCGCCCTGTTGGCGTGTGGTTGGCTGTTAGCCACGGTGCTGTCCGCCCAGCAACTGGACCCTGTCAAGTGGACCTACACAGTCAAGGAAACCTCTGCCACGGAGGCGGAGCTGCTCTTCACCGCGAAGCTGGACGCGGGTTGGCACATGTATTCCCAGTACACCGACCCCATGGGGCCGCTTCCGGTGGCTTTCGAGTTTGTGGAGAGTGGCGACTACCAGCGCCTGGGCAAGGTGCTGGAGCCCAAGCCCCACGAGGAGATGGACGACGTGTTCCAGTGCGTCGTCAAGTCCTTCTCGGGCACGGTGGTGTTCCGTCAGAAAGTCAAGCGCCTCTCGGAGCGTGACTTCACCGTCAAGGGGGTGCTCTCCTACCAGCTTTGCAACGACGGCAGCTGCATCGCGCCCGAGGACCACGACTTTGTGTTCAGGGTAAAGGGCGCCGTTGCGGAGCCTGTCGGGGCGGGGGAGACCCGGCCCGAGGCGGCGGTGGCGACGGAGGAGACCCCTCCGGCCGGGGCCGACAGTGCGGAGGCCGCACCCGCGGCAGCCCTCGCCGAGGCGGAGCCGACGCAGGCCGACGGCGACGACAGCACCGACGGCGGGCAGAGCCTATGGTCTGTGTTCCTGTTGGCGCTGGGCGGCGGACTGCTTACCATGTTCACCCCCTGCGTGTTCCCCATGATACCGATGACGGTGAATTTCTTCATGCGCGGCAGCGAGAACAGGCGCAAGAGCCGCCGCCAGGCGTGGTTCTTCGGCCTCTCCATCGTGATGCTTTTCGCCGTGCTGGGCGCCATCCTGGCGCTCGTCCTCGGCCCCGAGGCGCTCTACACCCTCGGCACCCACTGGATTCCCAACCTGATATTCTTTATTGTATTCTTTGTATTCGCGCTCAGTTTCTTCGGCCTATTCGAGATCAAGATGCCTGAGCGGTGGGTCAATGCCAGCGACGAGCAGGCCGACAAGGGCGGCTTCCTGGCCCCCTTCTTCATCGCCTTGACCACCGTGCTGGTCTCCTTCTCCTGCACGGGCCCGATTTTGGGCGCGGCGTTGGTGGGCTTGACCACCAGCTCGACCGACCGCTGGGTGTCGCTGGTCACCATGCTGGGCTTCGGCATCGGCTTCGCCGCGCCGTTCACCCTCCTGGCCATGTTCCCGCAGTTCCTGAAGAATATGAAGTCCGGCTCGTGGCTGAACACCGTGAAGGTGGTCTTCGCCTTCCTCGAGTTGGCCTTCGGCCTCAAGTTCCTGCAGCAGGCCGACCTCTACTGCAACTGGGGCATCCTGGATCGCGAGGTGTACCTCGCCCTGTGGATAGTCATCTTCGGCCTTCTGGGCCTCTACCTGTTGGGCAAGCTGCGTTTCAAGGGCGACGACCCCGTGGAGCGCCTCGGCACGGGCCGCCTCATGCTGGCCATCGTCGACCTTGCCTTTGTGGTCTATATGGTCCCCGGCCTGTGGGGCGCTCCGCTCAAGGGCATCTCGGGCTTCCTGCCGCCGATGGAGAGCCAGGACTTCAACATCGAGCGCATCGTGGCCGGACATGCCGCCGCGGGCACCGCCGCCGCCGCCCGGCCCGGACGCCTGCCTGCCGGCCGCAAATACGCCGACAAACTGCACGTGCCCCTCGGCTTCGAGGCTTTCTTCGACCTGGAGGAGGCTCGCGCCTACGCCCGCGAGACGGGCAAGCCCCTCTTCCTCGACTTCACCGGCAAGACCTGTGCCAACTGCCGTGAGATGGAGCACTACGTCTGGGTAGACCCCGAAGTGAAGCGCATCCTCAACGAGGAGTACGTCATGGTCTCGCTCTACTGCGACGAGAACACCATCGAGTTGCCCGAGGAGGAGTGGGTGACCGACGCCAAGGGCCGCACCCTCAAGACCCTCGGCCGCCGCAATCTCGACTACGAGAAGACTGTCTTCGACATGAACGCGCAGCCATACTACGTCGTGACCGACGCCGAAGGGCGTGTTCTCACGCGCGAGAACTATAAATATAACCGCGATGCCTCGCGCTTCGCCGCCTGGCTGCGCGAGGGTGCAAGCAACCATCGCGCGAGTGTACCTAAGGAAAACCATTAAACATTATACACGCATGAACACCCGATTCTATGCCCTGGCCGCCGCCCTGTTGCTGGCTGCCGCCACCCAGGCTGCCCCTGTGGGCGCCGATGCTGCGCGGAAAGCGGCCACCCGCTTCTGGAACAGCCACCGTCCGGCCGACGTGAAGCCCGACCCGCAGTGGACGCAGGTGGGTTGGGCCGAGTTCCCGCATCTTTACATCTTCGCCGGACAGGGCACCGGATTCGTGGTCGTCGCCGGCGACGACTGCGTGCAGCCCGTGCTGGCCTACGCCTTCGACGCGCCGCTGCCCGAGGCCCCGCACCCGGGGCTGCGCCACTGGCTCAACGGCTACGAGGTGCAGATCGCCGAGGCTGTCGCCGCCGGCTACACGCCCTCGGCCGCCGTGGAGGAGCAGTGGGAGCAGGTGACCGGCGAGGCCGACGAGGCCGACACGCTCATCCTCGTGGCCCCGATGCTCACCACCCGTTGGGACCAGGGCGCCCCCTTCAACAACTTATGCCCCTACGACACGCCCCAACGCCAGCGCACGGTGGTGGGATGCGCCGCCACGGCCATGGCCCAGGTGATGAAGTACTGGAACTATCCCGCCTACGGCACCGGAAGCCATTCCTACGAACACAGCAGCTACGGCACCCTCTCGGCCGACTTCGCCGGCACCACCTACCATTGGGACCTCATGGTCGACGACGCCACCATGTTCCCCTCCACCGCCCAGCGCAACGCCCTCGCCACCCTCTCCTACCATTGCGGCGTGGCCATCGAGATGGATTACGGCCTCTCCAGCGGCGCCTGGGTGCTCTCGTTCAGCAGCTACACCCCCTGCGTGCACAACGCTTTGGTGAACAACTTCAAGTACAGCGAGGAACTCACCTCGCGCGCGCGCCACTACGTCAGCGACGACGACTGGTTCTCCTTTGTGGACGCCGAGATGGAGGCGCGGCGCCCGATGGTGTACGTGGGCTACGACGAGTCCGGCGGCCACGCCTTCGTGCTCGACGGGGCCGACAGCCAGAAGCGCTACCACTTCAACTGGGGCTGGAGCGGCTACGGCGACGGCTTCTACGCCCTCAACAACCTGGCCCCGGGCAACACCGGCGGCGCCGGCGGCAACGCCACCTATACCTTCAACCAGGATCAGGGCGCCCTCTTCAACATCAAGCCCGCCATGGAGGAGCATTTCGACACGGTGGTCTACTACGACACCATCTGCGCACCCACCAACACCGCCACCTTCTACGACTACACCCTCCGCGCCGAGGACAGCGACACGTTGCTGCACCACCTCGACACCGTCTTCCACTACTTCCTCGCCCGGATCAACGCCAAGCGGGTGCGCTTCGACCCCAACGGCGGCAACGGCATGGCGGAGTTCTACATCACCTGCCCGATCAACGGGCTCACGTTCCCTGACTACGGCTTCACGCGCGAGGGCTACCGCTTCGCAGGCTGGTGCAGCGACCGCGACGGCCTCGACTCGGTCTACCACCCCGGCGAGTTCCTGCGCTACAACCTGGCCTCGCGCTACTACGCCGTCTGGGAGGACGCCCTGGCTATCAACACCGACGCGGCCCCCGACGGCACGCTCGACCTCGGACCCCTGCCGGCGGCCGACCTGCTCAACGTCTCCTTCCGCTCCTCATCGCAGGCCGACATCGTCATCCTCGACGCCCTGGGACGCCCCTGCCTCCGCGCCCAGCTGCGCGACGGACAGGCCAAAATCCCTGTCGCCACCCTCCCGAGTGGGGTCTATATCCTGCAGTTGAAGGACGGAAACAGCATCTATAACCGCCGTATAATCAAGCAGTAGTAATTTTTTTACGAGAAAAATTTGGCCATGTGGGAAATTCTTGCTACTTTTGCAACCGATTTCCCACGGGGAATCAGCCAGAGTGCGGGGTAGAGCAGTGGTAGCTCGTCGGGCTCATAACCCGGAGGTCGTTGGTTCGAATCCTTCCCCCGCTACCAACATCAGCCAGGCAGGTCGCTTCAGTGGCCTGCCTTTTTTCGTTTTCCTCTCCGGCTCCGGCGGGTGCATCGGCGGACGCGAGGGGGACGTAGGCGCTGGCCGAGGGGCGGCCGTGGCGGTCGAGGGTGAAGCCGTAGAGGTGCAAATCGGCTGACTGCCAGCCGTCTGGCAGGCACAGGTGCAGTCTTTTCTGCCTCCGCTCGGCGGCCTGGGCCAGGATGCCTTCG
>JAGAYN010000028.1 GCA_017940465.1 Bacteroidales bacterium
AATAAATCACTGGGACACCAAGCCCGTTTGCATATAAAACGCGAATCAGGCGGCTTTTCTTTTGCCTGATTCTGACTGCGTAGCAAAATATTTTTATGCGTCTGTGTGTAAATCAAAAATTTTTATGTAAATTTGCACCCTGAAAACAACAAAGAAAATGAAAAGAAATATCGCCTTCATGTTAGTCCTGCTCGTGGCCGGCACCGCCCTGGCCGCAGGTCCCAAGAACCGTAAGAACTCGCGTACCGAGATGGGTATCAACGGCCCGGCGCTCTATGTGATTGAGTACACCTACAACCTCCGAGGCGGCGCCGGTGGCGGCCGCCAGCTGGTATGCATCGACAGCATCACCTTCGACAAGCGCGGCAACTTCGCAGACAAGTTTCGCACCAAGGCCGACGACTACACATGGTACTCCTATTTCTTCGACGTCAACGGCTACTCCCTCGGATGGAACGAGTACAACCGCGAGAAGATGCTCACCGGCCGCACCGCCTACCTCAACGACAAGGAAGGCAACCGCATCGAGCGCACCGTCTTCCTCGGTAACCAGATGACCAAGAAGGAGAGCAGCAAGTTCGCCGGTGGCCTCAAAATGGAGGAACAGAGCTTCGACGCCGACGGCGAGATGACCGAGAAACGTACCTACAAATACGACCAGAAGGGCAACTGCACCGAGATGGAATTCTACAACCGCGACGGCGAGCTCATGCAGCACTACCTCTATAAATACGACGCCCGAGGCAACCGCATCGAGTGGCGTTTCTATGATGCCGACGAATTCCTCTCCGCCCTCACCACCTACTACTACGACGACCACGACAACCTCATCGAGATCTCCTCCTTCAACTACGACGAGCACCTCAACTGGAAGCACTCCTACGTCTACGAATACGACGAGGACGACAACTGGGTCCGCCAGACCATCTACCGCAACAACGTGCCCTATCAGGTCATCGAGAGGGAGATCGCCTTCCCGGCGAACTGATTATTGCCTGCTATGCCCACCGTCTTCAGAATATTCAATTTCCGGTTCATGTTCTACTCGAGTGACCATGAGCCAGTGCATATTCATGTTGAGAGAGGCGGTTGCGAGGCAAAGTTCAATGTTCAGCCAGTGGAACTGGTATATAACCACGGCTTCAAGCAGCATGAGCTGTCGCTCATCCGCTCATTGGTGGAAGAGAACGTGGATGTGATTACGGAACGTTGGAAGGAATTCTTTGGAAACAAAAGCAATGGGTAAGAAACAGATAGCACGTGTTTGGGTGGACGACCACGCCGTCTGTGCCGAGACCACCGACGGTTTGCGAGCGAGCTATGAATTCGCCCAATGGCCGCGTCTACGCAACGCCACCGATGCCCAGCGCCGCGACTTCTACCTCTCCTACCACGGCATACATTGGTCCTCCCTCGACGAAGACCTATGTTTCGAGGGCATGTTTCACGATGCTGGCCTTTGCGACATCACACCTACTGAAGACAGCGTATATTACAGTGCGCCATACGGTATTGACGACGACGCAC
This sequence comes from Bacteroidales bacterium, assembly GCA_017940465.1. Classification (GTDB taxonomy): domain Bacteria; phylum Bacteroidota; class Bacteroidia; order Bacteroidales; family P3; genus Colimorpha. Next base: position 1,528 of record JAGAYN010000028.1, read on the forward strand.
CCCTGCCCACTGCGGCGGAAGAGCCTGCGGGATATGGGAAGTGATAATGACAATAAAACATACGTTTAACGAAAACAACCGCCGATGAAGCATAGCGCATAGATTAATATGCACATCATAGAATAGGAAAGAAGCGAAACGAGCTTATCTGGTCATTCTGAAAACTTCGACACTTTTCAAAACTTTACCAGGAGACGGAAACGGCGCTCTCGCCTTTAGGCGTGGGCTTTCATATGTTGAAGTTTGGTAAAGTTAGGTAGTCGAAGACCTCAGAATGACCGATGGAGACCTAAAAAGTGCCACGCTCTTTTTATGTGCATATCCAGCCGGTACTACAATAATTATTATTTTAAACACAAAACCGATGGGCCGATGGTAAATAACCGGCAAAGATTAAAATGAAAAAGATTTCCAAAGTGTTATTGATAGCAGGTTTTGCCTTCTGCTTATTCGGATTCTCTTCCTGTGAGAAAGAAACAACAACAACTGACCATTCTTATGGTTATAATGACGACGACGATGACTTCTGGAAAAAGAACATGACGAACGAGGTTGAAACCACTTACGTAGAGACTGTGTCATTCTCCAATTAATATTAAACACTTAAATCGATATGAAAAAGCACATAACACTAATTGCCCTTTTACTTTGTGCCGGATTTGTTGTCCGCGCACAAGAGGGATCTGGCGAATGCAAATTGCCTGGTACGTATGATTATGTACGTGTGGCGTATTTTAACGATAGTAAAGATTGCAGGGGGGCGGATTGTAAAAACGGGAGTGGTCACCTTCTTGTCTCAAATCAGTCCGGGGTAATAATAACATCACTACACGTAAAGGTAGAGTGTATTCATACCTGGAAAGAAAAAGTGACGAAAAAAGTTCAGAAAATGGTGACAACATCGCAATATGGTGAGGTACCTGTTACTGAAGAGAAAGAGGAATGGGTGCCAAAATCTGCTTCTAATGTGTTGGTGGATGATGATATTCATGATATCCCATATAATCAAACGTCTCAGTACAACCACACAGAACGAGGCCGAATAAAAGGCGGTCCTCATAGAAGAGATGGTGATAATGGTAGATATGATAATAGATACGAATATAAAGTAACTATAGGGAACCCCATTTGTACTCCGATGGGTGGTACGGAATGAATTAAGTAATAGTAGATGGAATTATGGGAGTCTCCTCGATTATAAGGAGACTCTTTTTTACCTGAAGAGCGACATCTGGCGGAAACCCTGCTGGCAGTAGTGCTGGTAGGGGCAGGCGTAGGGTTCGAGGCAGTGCTGACCCGTATGGGTGGCGGGCTCGCCATGGGTGAGGATGTCCTTCATGGCGGCGATGTTCGAGGCCACGGTGTCGGATTGGGCGGCGAGGTTTTCTGTCAGGTCGACAATGGTGAAGCGGTTGTCGGAGTTGTCTGAATAATTAGAGTAATCAGAATATTCCGAGTTATCCGATTGCTTATTGGCATACACGATGCTGAAGCTGTTCACTTGGCGGCAATGCGAGATGACGTAATGCTGCACAGCGGCGTCTTTCTTGTAGGTCTCGCTGAGGGTGCTTCCGGACTTTACCTCGTAGATGTCCAATGCGCCGTCCTCGCGCTGGCATACCACATCGGCGAGGACCAGCACGTCATCGTATTGGAAGCCCGCCTCGAAGAGGACGGCGGCGGGGTTTGCGTCCAGTAGGGCGGCCGTGCGGTCGGGGTAGGCATCGACGTTGCGCTTGAGTTCGGCGCTGAGGTCGATGGCGGCTGGGAAGGTGGACTTGAAGGCGTACTCGAAGTCGCGACCGGCATCGAAGCGACGCATCTGCTCGCGGGTGTAGCGCGCCAGGCGCGGCTGGTAGACGTCGAGCCACAGGGCCCGCTCGCACTGCAGGCCTCTTATATACTTGCTCTTGCTCAACAGGTGTGCCATGTCGGGTTATCTTTAATTCTCTTGCTTGCTGCGCTCGCGAAATCTTGTAAATCTTGTAAATTTACGCTTGCGCGACAACGGCGATGCGTCAGCAAATAATTTACAAGATTTACGAGATTTCTGCCGCGTCAGCGGCAAGGAACCTGAATAATTCATCGACCGAGGCCACCGTGTGCAGGGCGGTCTCGGCACCTTTGCGGACGAAGCCGGCGTCGTGCATCACGCGGAGCTGCACGAGGAAGGGGTCGTAGAAGCCGTCGAGGTTCAACAGCACCATGGGCTTGCCGAGGTGCTGGAGCTGGTTAGCCACCATGACCTCGGAGACCTCGTCGAGGGTGCCGATGCCGCCGGGGAGGGCGACGAAGGCGTCGCTGTGGGCGATGAGGTATTCCTTGCGCTCGGCCATGGTGCTGACGCGCACGAGCTCGGTGACGGGCTGCGAGCGGATGACGGCCTCGCTGAAGAGCGTGGGGATAACGCCGACGACACGGCCGTCCCCTGCCAGCGCGGCGCCGCTCACCTCGCCCATCAGGCCGAGGTTGCTGCCGCCGTAGAGCAGCGTGTGTCCGCCTTCGGCTATCCGCCGTCCCAGTTCCCGCGCCGCAGCGGCATACGCTTCGTTCTTCGGGCTCGACGACCCGCAAAAGACTGAGATGTTCATTGTGCTTTCTCCGTGCCTCTGTGTTTGAACTTATACCACCATACCTCGATGAGAGCACAGATGACAGACATGATAATATCGGTGATTATCAAGCATACCATTTCGACAATCCAACCAATCCTGTCGTGGATACCGATAAATATCCAGTCAACGACAAGACCAATCACGGTAAGTATGCCGAAGAATATCATGTTCTTCAGAAAGCGGTTCCAAAAGGTAACCTTCTTCAAATGCTTGCCAGCGATAACCTCTTCGGGCTGAACGATAGCGAGGATAATCTTGCTGAGTTTGTTTTGTGGCTTATTGTCCATATTGTTTCTGTGCAATCTGATGTTTCATTTCTGTAATTTTGGCTCGCACCATTGCAAAACCGTGTTTCACTGTTGAAAATTGACCTCGCACCATTGCAAAGGCCGTTTCCGGACTGAAAAACGTCCTCGCACCATTGCAAACGGCATTACTTGGCCGGAAAATCGACTTCGCACCGGTGCGGAACTCATTGCACGGCTGTTTCGTGGTTTTGCAGCGGTGCGGGGTGGCGTTGCAGGGCTGTCAATGCTCCCCGCACCTGTGCGGGGAGCATTACATGAGCCGTTCCTTGGCCTCGCGGAGGTGCGGGGGCTACTTTTGCCAGCGCTTGAGCGTGGGAAAGTATCGCAGGAGCTCCTGGCGGTACTCGTCGGCGGTGAGGTGCTGGCCGGTGCCTTTGTTGAACTCGTCGACGTACTGCACGCAGAAGTCGACCATCTGTTCCATGGTGCAGTCCTGCGTGAAGTGGCCGTCGGCGTAGCAGTACTTGCAATACTCGGGGTTCTCGCTCTCGACCTCCTCGCTGAGGGGCATTCCGCAGCTCTGGCAGAAGCGCTGCTGGTCGGGGAATGGGTTTTCCATAGCCAGTAGTTATTTGCGTTTCAGCACGGCGTGGACCTTCTCGACGATGTCGGCGGCGCGGAGGTGGTAGTTGGTGAGCATCTCGTCGGGCGTGCCACTCTCGCCGAAGCGGTCGTCGACGGCCACGTACTCCATCGGCGTGGGGCAGCGGAGGGCGAGGGTCTGCGCGATGCTGTCGCCGAGGCCGCCGTTGAAAAGGTGCTCCTCGCAGGTGACGACGGCGCGGGTCTTGCGGGCGCTGGCCACGACGGCCTCCACGTCGAGCGGTTTGATGGTGTGGATGTTGATGACTTCGGCGCTGACGCCTTCCTTTTCCAGATGTTCGGCGGCCTGCAGGGCTTCCCACACGAGGTGGCCGCAGGCGAAGAGGGTCACGTCGCGGCCTTCGCTCAGCAGCTGGGCCTTGCCAATCTCGAAGGTCTGCTCTTCGGGCGTGAAGCAGGGCATCTTGCTGCGTCCGAGGCGCAGGTAGACGGGCCCCGTGTGCTCGGCGGCGGCCAGTGTGGCGGCCTTGGCCTGGTTGAAGTCGCACGGCACGAGCACGGTCATGTTCGGCAGGGCCTTCATGAGGGCGATGTCCTCCATGGTCTGGTGCGTGGCGCCATCCTCGCCGAGCGAGATGCCGGCGTGCGAGCCGCAGATCTTGACGTTCTTGTTGCTGTAGGCCACGACCTGGCGGATCTGGTCGTAGACGCGGCCGGTGACGAACTCGGCGAAGCCGCCGAGGAAAGGCACCTTGCCACAGAGCGAGAGGCCGGCGGCGATGCCGACCATGTTGGCCTCGGCGATGCCGCACTGGATGAAGCGCTCGGGGAACTCCTTGGCGAAGCCGTCCATCTTGACGCTGCCTTTGACGTCGGCGCTCAGGGCGACGACATTCTGGTTTCTGCGGCCAGCCTCCACAAGGCCTTCGCCCATGCCGGCGCGCAACTCTTTTGATTGTTTGTTTTCGTAGTGGGTCATAATATTATTGATTGTTTTATTTGATTTGTCATAATATAAGATGGGAATAACGCTATCTTTTTTATGGATATTCCTAATTCATTGCTGTATTGGTCAAGTATTTTTGTGGCAATATGTACAACATTAATACTACTATCGCATCCCATCACTAACCGTTTAATATTGTATTTCTTGTTGGCAAGGTAAATAGTAGATAAAATATTTCCTATTTGACCAAACTCTTCCTCCGTCAAATGATTAGCAGAAAGACTTGTTGTTATTTTCCACTCTTTTATTCTCGCATCACCCATACAGCAATTCAAAACCAAACCATCTTCGTTTTTTTCCGCATCTACTCTATAGATTCCATCATAAATGAACTCATCATTGGGTTCTAGAATACCATTCTTATAGAGTTCTAGCTTTGGGGATCCTATTCGGTTAATTACTATAATATTTCTCTTCATATTATTGGTTATTCTTGTTTATCAAATTCACCACCACCTTCACCGTCACGTCCTTCTCCTCGGGACGGCACATCATCTTCCGATTGCAGTACTTTTTCTACCTGTGCTAACAGTTCGCCTCGGTTGGGGAGATAGAGAGTGTATTTGGAGGCGAAGATGGTGTTGGCAAGGCCGCCTAGCATGTATTCGGCATCGAGGTTGGCCTTATCGGTGCAGAGGATGATGCCGATGGGCGGATTGTCGTCGGGGTCGTTGACCTCGGCGGCGTAGTAGTTGAGGTACATGTTGAGTTGGCCTGCCGCTTCGGGGGTGAGCTTTGTGCGCTTGAGTTCGATGAGCACATAGGAGCGTAGTATCTTGTTGTAGAACACCATATCGACATAGTAGTGCGTGTTGCCTACGGTCACTCGTTGTTGTGTGCCTACAAACATAAAGCCGCGACCCAACTCCAGCAGGAACCGCTCCAACTGCCGTACCAATGCCCCTTCAAGGTCGCTCTCCATAATAGGCTTGTCGTCGGGTAGGCCGAGAAATTCAAAGACGTATGGATCGCGGATGATGTCCTGCGGGCGTTGTATTTCATTGCCTTGCGTCGCCAGTTGCATAACTTTCTGCTTATTGGCATCACCGTTCGAGAGCAGCAACCGTTCGAAGAGAGAACTGTCCACCTGTCGCTTCAGTTCGCGCAGCGACCACCCGGCCTTCTCACACTCCTTTTCATAGAACGACCGACGCTGGTCGTCTGAAATAGATAGCAATTCGCAATAGTGCGACCAACTCAATTTGCTAGACAGTGTCTGGCAATTTGGATATTTGATGTACAGAAGCCTCATCCATTGTAGATTGGACCTGGAAAAACCTTTTCCATACTCACGTGTCAACTGCCGCGACACTTCGCGCAGAGTCTGTTTTCCATATTCGGCACGATGCTGACTGTTCTGCTCATAATCCACTATTAATTGCCCGATGTGCCAGTAGGTAGCGAGCAATGTTGTGTTCACCTGAACCGCCACTCTTTTACGCGCCTCGGCAATCAGTTCTCCGATTTGGCTCACCAGCAGTGCCGTGTCGTTGGTCTGTACTATAATCTTGTTTGCCATATTATGTTCTATATCATTTTTGATACGTGCGACAGCGAAACGAATTATTTGACAGAAATGTTTGCGACACCGCCGCAAAGATTCGTTACAAGAACGGCGCGCAACTCTTTTGATTGTTTGTTCTCGTAGTGGGTCATAATATGATGTTTTATTTGTTTTTATCAATTAATTCAAAGTGTTTAACAAGCATATCCGGTGTATATGCAGGAATATTCATTCCCGCAACTACTTCCATCCAAGGGCCGTTAAAATGGTTTGTTTCTGTACCGGTGAATCCATAATCGCGAATGCCTCTTTCCCTATCTCTACAGATGCTCTCAATTAATTCCTGTTTTAGTATCTCAAACGGCATTCCACGACCCCAACCCTCATACGCAATTGCATACTCAATGGAGTCTTTTGCTTGGATTGCAAAGATACTTATATTGTAGTGGTTTGTCTTTATGTAAGACCAGTCTCTTGAGTTGTCGCAATAATTTGGAATAATATAATAAGATAAGCAGTCAATAGGATAATACCCATCGGAGTGAGAATTGTCTCCTTCATACAAATCAAAGAATCTATCACCCTCTTTCATTTTGTATATCTCAAAACCAATATGGTTGTCGTATCTGCATGCTATGACATATATCCCCGTCTGGGGGGCTGTCTCGTTTCCTGTTATTATTTCAGTCCAGTTGTTGTTCATATTGTTATTTTAATTATTGGTTATTCTTGTTTATCAAAGTCACCACCACCTTGACCATCACGTCCTTCTCCTCGGGGCGGCCTTCGGCTATCATCAGGGTAAGGGCCACGAGGGTACCGTCGGCGATGCGCTTGCTGCCGTCCTCACGGTAGAGGATGCGGTTGTTGTTGAGGAACCAGAGGAACAGCGTGGCGGCGATTCGCTTGTTTCCGTCGCTGAAGGAGTGGTTTTTGGTGACGAGGTAGAGCAGCATGGCGGCCTTTTCCTCCACCGAGGGGTAGAGCTCCACGCCGTCGAAGGTCTGGTATATCTGGCCGATGCTACTGCGGAACGACTCGTCCTTCTCGTTGCCGAAGAGCGGGCTCTCGCCGAAGCGTTCCTTGACGACCTGGATGGCCTGCATGGCGTTCTCGTAGGTGGCGTGGAAGGGTGCGTCGGCAGTGGTGTCGGCCACGGCGAGGCGTTGGTAGTCGTAGCTGTCGAGCGTGGAGAGGGCGTAGGTGTAGTCCACCACCACGTCGAGCAGTCCCTGGCTGTCGACGGGATGCTCCTCATGGCTCTGCTGCAGCGTGCGCCCCACGAGCTGCACCAGCTGCCGCAGCTCCACGAGGTTCTCCTGCCGTATCTTCTCGTTGACGGCATAGCCCTTGGTGAGGTAGTCCTTTAGCACGCGGTTGGCCCAGATGCGGAACTGCGTGCCGCGCTGGCTCTTCACTCGGTAGCCCACGGAGATGATGACGTCGAGGGAGTAGAACGGCACGGGCTTCTTCACTCCATTAACGTGTAAAAAATGCACGTTATTCTCACGCTCAAGTTCTCCCTCCTTGAACACGTTGATGATGTGACGGCGGACGTTCGACTCCTCCTTGTCGAACAAGAATGCCATTTGCGCAGCCGACAGCCACACCGTCTCGTCCTGCATCTTAACTTCCAGGCGGGTCTGACCATCGGCGGTCTGGTAGATGATTATCTCTCCTTGGTTCTCCATTAGAATTGTATCTTCGTCGTCTGCGAGCTCTCTATCACGAAGCGGCGGGTCTGGACTTTATTATATGCCGTGGCATTCTGGGGGTGGAGGACGAGCTCGTATTCGCCTGGCTGCAATAACAACCGCTCGCCGGCGGTGCTGGGGTTGAGGTCGGTGGCGAAGTCGACCTGGCCGTCGCGGAGGCGGAAGATGGCGCCGGTGGTGATGCCCTTGGGCTTGGAGAGGACGAGCATGCCGGGCATGGGGACGGCAAGCTCGGTGGCGGCGGAGGGACGCACCTCGACGCCGCGCAGGATGGTAACCGGCAGGGTCTGCACCTCCACGTCATAGCGCCCGGCCAGGTACTGGCCCGTCTCGCCTACCTCCTGCGCTGCCACGCGATCGCCACTGCCTGCGCGCCGTACAATGACGTCCACATTCGGCTGCTGCCATTGCGGCCGCTGCCCGATATACTGCACCTTGAGCGTGCCCTCGCTGACGGTGATGTCCACATTATTGACCCTGTCGATGGAGAACCGCATGGCCTCGCGCCGCAACGGTGGGTGGGTGAAGACCGTCATGTCATAGCTGACCAGCGGGTCCATCAGCAGGGTGTCCGGACGCAACCTGCTGTCCACGCTGTAGATGGTGCTCTGGCGACTGACGCCCGTGCGGTGGTCGTAGAAGGTCACTGGGTGCTCGGTCTCATAGAGGCTGCCGTGGGCATCCACCATGTTGAGCACCACCTTCGCCTTGCGACCGCTGAGGCGGAAAATATCATAGAGCGTCTTGGAATACTCTTCCTCGTGCACCACGGGGAAGACGCTGCCGGCACACGAGGCATGGGCCGACATCTGGCCCCCGATGCAGAGCACAAAGGTCTGCACCACCACACCGCTGAGCTGCACCTGCCGCGCCACGTCGCATATCTCGGCGTCGCAGTCGTCCATGCCGTCGGTGATGATAAGGATGAGGTTGCGGCTCGAACCCGTGGCCGGGAAGTCGGAGAGCGCATCCGTCAGAGCCGCAGCGGCGGTGCAGCCCCCCTGCGGCACGAGGGTCTTGATCTTGCTTTGCAGCTGGTAGATATTGTCCGCACCGAAGGGCACCTCCAGGCGGGTACCTATCTGCCCCTTGTTGAGGTGACCGAAGACACGCAGGGCCACGTCCACATCGTGCTGCTTGCCCACCGAGTCGAGGAACGACAGCAACACCTGCTGCGTCACCTTGATTTTGGAGCTGCTCTGCCACTGCTCCCACATGGAGTTGGAACAGTCCATGATGAGCAGCAGGCGGGTCTTCTCCGCCGCCGGCTGCGACTGCACGCCGATGCCGACAAGCAACAGCATGGCCAATGTTACTACTCTACGCATAATTTCTTTTTTTTAACGGCGAATTATGCGAATTGTACGAAGCTTGCGCAGGTCAATTTAGGGCTAATTACTCGAATTGGTGCGGATGCAATTAGAGTAATTGGCCCATAATTTCGGTGCGGCAAATTCGTTCAATTCGCTTAATTCGCCGTCTTATAATCAGAAGTCGCCGAGGGTCTCCTCCAGCTGGGCGAGGGCCTTGGGCAGGTCGTTGGCGCTGAGGACGGCTCCGTGGTACTTGTTGGTATCCTGCATGAAGTCCACTCCGAAGCCCATCTTGGTCTTCAGGATGACACACACGGGGTTCCCATGCCCGGACAGTGCCTTGGCCTGCGCCATGCCGTCCAGCACCTGCTGCATATCGTTTCCGTTGTCGATGACCACCACCTTCCACATGAACGCCTCGAACTTGGCCTTCAGGTTGCCCAGACTCATCACCTCGTCCACCGTGGCATCGATTTGCTGGTTGTTATAGTCGATGGTGGCGATGAGGTTGTCCACCTTCTTGGCGCCGGCGAACATGGCGGCTTCCCATATCTGGCCCTCCTGCAGTTCGCCATCGCCGTGCATGGTGTAGACGAAGTGGGGGTCGCCGGTCATCTTTTTGCCGAGGGCGGCGCCGATGGCCACACTGAGCCCCTGGCCGAGCGAGCCGCTTGCCATGCGTATGCCGGGCAAACCGTGGGCGGTGCTGGGATGGCCCTGCAGGCGGGTGCCGAACTGGCGGAAGGTGGACAGCTCGCTGACGGGGAAGTAGCCGCGGCGTGCCATGGTGCTGTATATCACCGGCGTGATGTGCCCCTGGCTGACGAAGAGCATGTCCTCGCCGGTGCCCTCCATGGTGAAGTTCTTGGGGTCGAAGTCCATGATGCTGAAGTTCATGGCCACAAACCAATCGGCCGTGCCCATCGACCCGCCGGGGTGGCCGCTCTTGGCGGAGGTGGTCATTCTCAGAATGTCGCGGCGCACCTGGGTGGCCAGCTGCTGAAGTTCTGCTGTTGTTTTCATGATATGTCTATTTTTTCAGTTTGAATACGTATTGACGTGAGTTTTGATCCACGGCGAAGAGTTCGTCGCCGTGGCGTGTGACGGTGACGGTCCAGGTGTTTTCCCCTTCGTCGTGGATGGTACCGTGGCCGCGGTCGCCCTGCATGGTGACGTGCCCCCAGACACGTCCGTGGGCGTCATAGGACTCGACGTATAGGGTCTCCCTCAAGGCCGGGGCCTTGGCCGATGGGCGTGTGAGCGGCACATCGGTCGCACGCTTCGCGACGGGCTTCTGCGCCGCGGCCTTGGGTGCCGGCCGTGGGGCGGCGGCAGGGCGCGCGGCCGGCGGGGCGGTGACGACGCTGTCCGGGAAGGATTCGACCATGACGGAGGGGGTGTCTGCCGGCTCGTCGCCGGAGGCCGGAGCCTGCTGACGGCCTTGACAGCCGAAAAGGAGGGCCACGAGGGCCGATGATAGTGCTATATGTCTTGTTTTCATGCTCTTATATTGTGTTTATGCGATGTATTTCCTATGGTGGGGCTCGGTCGACGCTCCAGGGACCTTATAGGTATCCTGTAGGTATCCCCTAGGTATTTACTTCGACTGAGAACCGATATGACCCGATATGAACCACTTTTGCATTTTTTAACAATTCTCACTGTTTCCAGAAGCTCCACTCGTAGTGGTTCTCCGCCTCCTCGGGCACCTTGGGGAAGAGGTTGCGCTGGAGGAGGGCCTCCACCTCGTCGACGGTGACGGCGTAGGAGCGCGGCGACCCCTCCTGCCGGTTGTTCTCCACGAGGAAGGCCACGGTGTGGAACCCCTCGCCGTCGGCCACGGCCAGGGCCTTGAAGAAGCGGTCGGGGACGTGCACACAGGCGCTGCCGATGTGGCGCGGCGGGTCGCTGTCGTAGATGGGGCCGCACACAATGTAGACCGACCCGTAGCGGAGCGCCAGGCGGCGGCAAAGTTCCTCGATTTTGCGCCAGGCACCGGAGTTCATCTCGTGGTCCTGGGGGCAGATGTTGGTGAAATAGTCACTTTCCGCCATCGCCTTGTGGCTCCACTTCATGTCGGCGTGGGGCGCCATGTGGCCCTTGTCCCATCCGCAGCCGGAGTAGTCCTCGCGGCTGGCCTTGGGGAAGCGCACCTCGGGGTCGCGGCTGAAGTTGCGTTGCTGTTCCAACTTCCCCTCAGCCTCCTCGGCGGTGAGTTCCCACGCCACCCAGTCGGGGCAGAGGGTACTGTGGTTGTAGGAAGCGGTGTATCCGGTGTGGACCACGATGTCCTCCTCGGAGCCATACTGCGGCAGCTCCAGCCCGTCGGGCACCGCCACGGGCAGCCGGCGCGGCTCCGCGTGCTCCTGCGCACGGGGTCGGCAGCCGCCGAGGAGCAGCAGGCCCAGCATCATGACAAACATTCGGTTCATATCTCTCGTTGCTTGGTATTGGTGCGGGTTACAATTCCACCTCCTCGCGGAAGGTGGGGATGGAGACGTGCTTCCAGCCGGCCTTGCCGAGGGTCTGCGCGAAGTGCATCTGCGTCTCCTCCTCGCCGTGGACCAGGAAGAGGTGCTTCACCTTGCGCTTGTCCTGGCAGGAGATGTAGCGGAGCATCTCCTCGTAGTCGCCGTGGCCGGAGAGGGAGTCGATGCGGCGCAACTCGGCGCGCACCTTGTGGCGCTGGCCGAAGATGGAGACCTCCTCGTCGCCGCGCATGATCTTGGCCCCCAGGGTGGAGGGCTCGCAGTAGCCCACGCAGAGGATGGTGGTGGCGGGGTTCTCGATGTGGTTGGCCAGGTGGTGCTTCACGCGTCCTGCCTCCATCATGCCGCTGGCCGAGATGATGACGCAGGGCTTGTGGCGGATGTTGAGTTGCTTGCTCTCGGCCACGGTCTGGATGTAGTGCAGGCGGTCGAAGCCGAAGGGGTCGGGATCGGTCTTGCAGTACTCGGCGATGGCGTCGTTGAAACACTCGGTGTGCAGGCGCATGATGTTGGTGGCACTGACGGAGAGGGGGCTGTCCACGAAGACATCGATGTCGGGCAGCAGATTGACATGCTCCAGGCGGTCCAGGGCATAGATAATCTCCTGCGCACGACCGATGGCGAAACTGGGGACGATGAGCTTGCCTTTCTTCTTGGTGCAGGTGTCGAGCACGGCCTTGAGCAGTTCGGTCTCTGCATCCTGCAGGCTCTCGTGCAGGCGGTCGCCGTAGGTGGATTCCATGATGAGGTAGTCCACTTGGGGGAAGGGCTCGGGGTCTTTGAGAATCTGCTTGTCGTAGCGCCCGATGTCGCCCGAGAAGCCCAGCTTGATTTTGCGGCGGCCGTCGCGGATTTCCAGGTAGACGAATGCCGAGCCGAGGATGTGGCCCGCGTCGAAGAACTCCACGGAGACCTCGCCCTCGATGTTGAATTTCTTGTGGTAGGGCACGCTGATGAAGCAGCTCATACATGCCTGCGCGTCCTGCTCGTCGTAGATTGGCTCCACGGGCGGCAGGCCCTGCTGCTTGCGTTTCTTGTTGAAGGTCTCGGTGTCCTGCATCTGGATGCGGCCCGCGTCGGCCAGCATGATGGCGCAGAGGTCGCGCGTGGCGGGAGTGCAGAGCACCGTGCCGCGGAAGCCCTGCTTGTAGATATAGGGAATGAGGCCGGAATGGTCGATGTGGGCATGCGAGAGGACCAGGTAGTCGATCTCCTCGGGGTCGAAGCCGAGGTCGCGGTTCATGGCGTCGGTCTCCAGGCCCTTGCCCTGGTACATGCCGCAGTCCAGCAGGATTTTCAACCCGCTCTTGGTGGTGATCAGGTGCTTGCTTCCCGTCACCTCGCGGGTGGCACCCATGAATTGTAGCTTCATATTCTTTTCTGTTTTAGACGATGCAAATATACAAACATTTTTTCACATGCCGTCAATCAATCTCACCGAACCGTCACTTTGCGCCCCGCACCTGTCCCCACCTGCACGATGTAGACCCCTGCCGAGGGCAGTTCCACCGTGGTGGTGTCGGCATGTGCCGCCAACGAAGAAAGGATGCGGCCGGAGCCGTCGTAGATTTTGACAGGCTCGCCGGCGCGGCAACGCACCTCCAGGGTGCGTCCGTGGAGCGAGAGGGACCAGTCCGGAGCCGCCGTGGACGGAGCGGCCAGCAGGGGCTCGAAACAGGCCGTGTAGGTCGCCTCGGCCACCACCGTCACTCGGCGCGGATTCTCCGCACCGCCGTCATCCCAGCCCGAGAAGCGATGCCCCTCCAGCGGCAGGGCGCCGATCTCCAGCTCAGTGCCGGCCGGCACGGTGGCGCCGCCGATTCCCACGCCGCCCCCCGAAGTGCAGCTCTGCACCTGAAGGCGGTAGAAGGTGGGCTGCACCTCCAAAGTGTCGCGTAGATACAGGGTGTCCGGCAGGTAGACGGTATCCACCTGCAACTCCACCGTGCTGATTACCACCGTGTCGTGGATCGGACGCTGGAAGACGGCCACAAAATGGCTGTCCCGCACCGCGCCGACCACCCTGGGATTCAGCGTGTCGCCATCGGTCCAGCAGGCAAAGCCGAAGCCCGCCGCCGGCGTGGCGGTGAGCACCACAGAGGTGCCCGTGGCGTAGGTGCCGCCGCCGGAGACGGTGCCCCGCAGCGGGTCGGTGGAGGCTGTGGTGATGGTGACGCTGCAGACGCCGTCGTCGATGCTCCCGAACAGATTCCACGGAGCACCTGCATAGGCGCTGATGCTGCCGCAGGGGACATGGAGCGCGGCGGTGCCCACCGACGACTGTGTGAACGCGCCCGCAGCCGAACTGGCCGGCGGCTGGCTGCCCATCATGTGGACATCCGTCAGCGCACTGCACAGCATGAAGGAGCTGCTGCCCAGCGTAGATAGCGAAGCCGGCAACTGCACCGTCGTCAGGTACTCATTGAACCCGCAGGCATTGGTCGCCAAAGACTGCACACCCTCCTCCAGCGTCAGCGACGTGATATAGGTGGCATACAGCGATTTCGTCCCCAGGGAAAGCACCGCATAGGTGGTGCCCTCATGGACCACCGTGGCGGGAATGGTCAAGGCTCCGGTGGGCTTCTGGTAGGAACCCCAGGGCGAAGCGCTCGTGTAAGGATACACCACCTTCACGCCCCCCTCCACTATGTCGAAATACAGGGTCTGCCCGCTAGGCACCACGGCCGCAAAGTCGTACCCCCACACCAGCGAGGGCGCAACCAGCAACAATATCAGCACTATACGTTTCATAATTAACCCATAACGTCCCCACCGTCCTTTTATTGTATAATACAGAAATAAAATAAAAACTTGCAGCATCCAAAAAATGTGCGTACCTTTGCAACTTTCAATCCTCCCGAAAGGATTGCCTAACGCATTGTGCAACAGCAAACAATAAAGAATACCGACAACTGCAATGGATAAGAAATCGATCATCGGACTGGTACTGATAATGGGCATCTTCGTGGGCTACATGTTCTGGGTAGCCCCCTCGAAAGAAGAACTGGCCGAGCGGCAGCGCGTCTACGACTCGACTCTGCAGGCCAACCTCGAAGCCCAACGCATAGCCGACAGCCTCGCCGCCGAGCAGGCCCGCCTGGACAGCCTCGCCGCCGCCGGCGACACCACCGCTGCCGGACGCCGCGGCGTGGCCGACATGGGTGCCTTCAACGCCGCCACACGGGGCTCGGAGCAAATCCTGACCCTCACCAACGAACGCCTCAGCATGGAGCTCAGCACCCTCGGTGCCAAAGTGAACCGCGTGGTGCTGGCCGACTACCAGACCTTCGACAAACTCCCCCTCGAACTCGTCACACCCGACGAGGACAACCTCAACCTCGTCTTCTCCACCGAGGACAACCGCGTAGTGAACACCAAGGACCTGGTTTTCACCCCCTACATGGACGGGCAACCCTGGCAGGGCAACGAACTGGTGCTCAACGGCGAGGACTCCTCGGTCATCGGCCTCCGCGCCGAAATCGAAGGCGGCTACCTCGAATTCGCCTACACCTTCCATGGCGACAGCTACGAAGTGGGCTTCGACATCGTCTTCAACGGCCTCTCCAAGGTGGTGAGAAACACCTCATTCATCGACCTCCACTGGCACAACCGCATGAACCGCCAGGAGAAAGTCTCCGACGGCAATCGCGGCAAAGGCAACCGCAACGCCGACCGCGAACGCTTCTACAGCAGCATCTACTACAAGCCCCCGAAAGACAAAGTGGACTACCTCTCCACCGGACGTGACGGCAAGGAGCAGGTGAAGACCAACCTGGACTGGATCGCCTTCAAACAGCAATACTTCGCCGCCATCCTCACCGCCGAAGGCGGACAGCCCTTCGAGAATGCCGAACTGGAGGTCAGCACCGACAAGCGCGACACCTCCAAGCATTACCTCACCGACATGCGCGCCACCATCGGCCTCCCCTACTCCGACGGCGACAACGAAATGCGCATGGGCTTCTACTTCGGCCCCACCAAATTCCGCGACCTCAAGGCCATGGACCGTGGCTTTGAAAAGATGCTCCCGCTCGGATGGACCGTCATCTCCAAAAGCATCAGCCGCTGGGTCATCATCCCCGCGTTCAACCTCCTCGAGCGCTTCCTCTCCAACTATGGCCTCATCATCATCCTCTTCACCATCCTCATCCGCTTCATCCTCCTCCCCCTAGTCTACAAAAGCTACTCGGGAAGTGCCATCATGCGCATCCTCAAGCCCGAGATGGACGCCCTCAACAAGAAATACCCCCAGCCCGAACAGGCCATGCAGAAGCAGCAGGCCATGATGGCCCTGCAGAAGAAAGCCGGCTACAGCCCCATGGCGGGCTGCCTCCCCATGCTCATCCAGATGCCCTTCCTCACCGCTATGTTCATGTTCTTCCCCATCGCCATCGAGCTGCGCCAGAAGCCTTTCCTGTGGTGCGACGACCTCTCCAACTACGACTCCATCCTCGACTTCGGCTTCAACATTCCCCTCTACGGCGACCACATCTCCCTCTTCTGCCTCCTGATGTTCGGCATGCAGTTCTTCTACACCTGGTACACCATGCGCGGGCAGAACATGAACGCCGGCATGCCCGGCATGAAATTCATGATGTACTTCATGCCCTTCATGATGCTCTTCATCTTTAACTCGCAGAGTGCCGGACTGAACCTCTACTACCTCATCTCGCTGACATTCACTATGACGGTGATGATCCTCATCCGCCGTTTCACCAGCGAAAAGAAAGTGCGCGCCCGCATGGCCGCCTACGACGCCAAGCAGGCCTCCGGCAAGGGCAAACCACAGAAGAAGAGCAAATTCCAGCAGCGCCTGGAGGAAATGCAGAAGATGGCCGAGCAAATGCAAAAGCAGCAAAACAATAAACGATAATATAAAACAATAAAAACATCCAAATCATGGTAGTTGCATTAGTAACCATATTCATCATCGGGTACGCCTGCATAGCCCTCGAGCACCCGCTGAAAATCAACAAAACGGCCACCGCCCTGCTGCTGGGCTGCCTCACCTGGGCCGTGTTCAACCTCTTCAACATGTTCACCCCCGGGGTGATGGAAGGCTTTGGCGGCATGGAGGCCTACCGACACTTCGTCAGCGAAAGCCTCATCGAGAACCTCGGCGAGACGGCCGAGATTGTCTTCTTCCTCCTCGGCGCCATGACTATCGTCACCCTGATTGAGGACTACCAGGGCTTCCGTGTCATCACCGACAAGATCACCACCTCCGACAAGAAGAAACTGCTCTGGATTCTCTCTATCCTCACCTTCTTCCTCTCGGCCCTGCTCGATAACATGACCACCGCCATCGTCATGGTCGCACTGCTGCGCAAACTTATTGCCGACCAAAAGGAGCGCTGGCTCTATGCCGGCATGGTCATCCTCGCCGCCAACGCCGGCGGCGCATGGAGCCCCATCGGCGACGTCACCACCATTATGCTCTGGATCGGCGGCCAGGTCACCACCGTGAATATCATCGTCAAAACTCTCATTGCCAGTCTCGTCTGCATGGTAGTACCTGTTGTCATCCTGGGCTTCTCGCTCAAGGGCGAGATTGTGCGACCCGAGGAGCAGAGCGCGGGCGTCGAGATTCCTGCCCACCTGCGCCGCCTCGTCCTCTTCATGGGCATCGGCGCACTGGTGTTCGTCCCCATCTTCAAGACCATCACCCACTTGCCGCCCTATCTCGGCATGCTGCTGGGTCTGGGCGTCCTTTGGATTACCACCGAGATCATCAGCCGCAAGTATGAGAAAGACGGCCACAAACTGCCCACCGCCGTCAGCACCCTGGAGCATGTCGACGTGCCCACCATCCTCTTCTTCCTCGGCATCCTGATGGCCGTCAGTTGCCTCAAGGTGGCCGGCATCCTCGGCAGCCTCGCCGGCGGCCTTAACGAGGCCTTCGGCACCACCGCCCCCGGCTTCTTCTTCATCGACCTCATCATCGGTGTCCTCTCCTCGGTGGTCGACAACGTGCCGCTGGTGGCCGCCGCCATGGGCATGTATCCCTTGGGCGATGGCGCCATCTTCGACGTCAACCACCCCTTCTGGGAGTTCCTCGCCTACTGCGCTGGCACCGGCGGCTCGCTCCTCATCATCGGCTCCGCGGCAGGCGTGGCCGTCATGGGCATGGAGAAAATCGACTTTATCTGGTACCTCAAGAAAATCACCCTCCTGGCCTTTGCCGGCTACATTGTCGGTGCCCTGGTGTTCATCTTGATGGACGTGACGCTCTTCGAGCAGGTGGAATGGCTGCGTAACCTTGCATAGTGAAGCAACTCTGGATTGATTTCAAACAACGCCCCTTATGGCGGAAAGCGCTGAATATACTTTCAGCGCTTTTTGCCATTACAGGTGCAGCCATTCTCGGAGCATGGGCCATCTATCAGCTGGGGATCACCAACAACAGCGGCGCCATCGACCGCAACCACCGCTCCCTGATGACCGTGTCCGAACTGGAAGACCTCCAGCAGGCACGCCTCACACAGGAACGGTTCGACGAGCAGTGGGCTCTGCAATATGGACGCCTTGCCGCCCTGGCACGCTACTATCCCGAGAACGCACGCCTGATGCTACGTGCCGCACAGCACAGCGGCGACCCTCTGGTGGTGGACCGTATGATTGCCGCCGCCAAAATATATATGGAGGAGAACCCCAACCTCGACAATCTTGCCAGCCACATTGAATCGCTCCTACTGGAAGCACCCCAGCAGCAACGCCGCAACGTCATCCCATGGATGGACAGCCCCGAATGGGTAGCCCTGAAACAGGCCATCCTGCGCGACAGCATACTCATCAACGAAGCCGGACGACTGACCGGCGTGGAGCCACGGCTCATCGTAGGGTGCCTCATCGGAGAGCAGATACGCCTCTTCAACTCGGACCGGGAGAAATACAAACGGTACCTCGGGCCAGTGAAAGCGCTCAACGTACAGAGCCAGTTCTCCTACGGCGTGAACGGCATCAAGGAACGGACCGCCGAAGCTGTGGAACAGCACCTGAAGGACCCCACATCGGAGTACTATATGGGGCGTGCCTACGAGCACCTGCTGGACTATCCCGAAGGGACCGACCTCACCACCGGACGCTACCACCGCCTTGTAGACTACGGCAACCACCTCTACTCCTACCTCTATACCGGCTGCATCCTCCACCAGACCATGCTGCAATGGCGCCGTGCCGGCTACGACATCAGCGACCGCCCCGATATCCTTTTCACCCTGTTCAACGTGGGCTTCAAGCAATCCGTCCCCAAACCCGACCCTGTTGCCGGCGGAAGCCGCATCATGATCGGGGGACGCCAGTATACCTTCGGAGCCATCGGCTTTGACTTCTACTACAGCGGCGAGATGTGCGAGGCATTCCCCTACCGGCGACAGCGCTTCTCCCCCAGCAGCCGCCCCCTGACACCCGACGACATTTCCCGCATACAACTGAGCGTCACCGACTGCCAACGGCCTGGCTATCATCATGAATACCGCCGCGCCAACAATGCCGGTGCCGACGACACCCCTCCGGCCGACCCGTTCGGAATCGACCATTCCACCGTGCGCCCCATAGATCACATTGCGCGGTGAATTCCCCTTATTCTTACTTTTTCAGCGAGAAGAAATACTCCAACCCTCCCTCTTGTCGGTTCTTTGCATAGATTTCGCCTCCGTGGAAGAGGACTGCATGCTTGACGATGGAGAGGCCAAGCCCTGTACCACCGTCGGCACGCGAGCGGCCTTCGTTTATGCGCACAAAACGGTCGAACAGGCGTGTAAGATACTCATCGGGCACCCCCTGCCCGTTGTCGTAGTAGTGCAGATAGTATTGATCCGGCCCATCCTTGTACGACTCCAAGACCACCTGCACGCCCTGCCCGGCATAGGCTATCGAGTTCTCCATCAGGTTGCGGAAGATGCCGTAGAGCAATTCGCGGTTCCCTTGCAGAGGCATAGGGGTGAGCCGGTTGGATATGGTCACCTGTGCGGCGGCAGCCTTCTCGCACAGCTCGTCTATCGCCTCCTGCGCCACCTCGCACACATCCACCTCCTCCTTGGGGAAGAGGTCGGAACTTTCCTCCATTTTATTGATAAGCGACACATCCTGAATCAGATCCGACAGGCGGAGCGTCTGCTGGTAGGAGCGTTCCAGGAAGTGCTTCCTCCGCTCATCGTCCACCTGCCGGTCGGAAAGCAGTATCTCCAGGTACCCTCTTATCGAGGCCACCGGGGTCTTGAGCTCATGCGCAATGTTGGAGGTCATCTGCTGCTTCAACCGGCGGTTGCGCTGCTCGGTGGCCTCTGCCTCGCGGTGCAGGCGGGCAGCCTCTTCGGCCAACTGTATGAGCCTGTGATTCTTGCGTATGATACGCCTGTAGAGTATCAGGATAACCACGATGGCCCCCATGGCCACCCACACCGCCCAGTCAGACCAATCCATAGCCGAACCCTATCTTATTGACAATGCGCCCACCCTCGGGCCCCAGCTTTTTGCGCAGACGCGCGATGTGGACATCCACACTGCGCTCTCCCACCAGCGAGTCGCCCGGCCAGACGGCGGCCAGAATTTCCTCGCGGGTGAAATAGCGACCCGGATAGTCGGTGAAGAGTTTGAGGATGAGGTATTCTCGGCGCGTCAGGCTGGACATGCCGGCCATGGTGGCGTCCCTGGGGCCTTTGGCCGGCTCGCACCGCCGTAGCACAGCACGGATACGGGCCAGGACGGTGTCGAAGGCGAAGGGCTTCACGATATAGTCGTCGGCACCGGCCGAGAAGCCCTCCAGTTGGTCGTCGTGCGCGTCGCGGGCGGTGAGGAAGATAACGGGCGTGTTGTCGCCCCTGGCGCGGAGGGTTTTGGCCAGGTCGATGCCCGACATGCCCCCCATCATGATGTCGAGGAGCAACAGGGAGTAGGGCTGCATCGGATGGGTTCCGAAGGCCGGAGGGAGGATTTTGGCCAGAGCCTCCTCGGCAGACGAGGCGGTGTCGACGGCATAGCCCTCGGCCTCGAGGTTGAAGCGGAGTATCTCGCAGAGGTCCTGCTCGTCGTCCACTACCAGTATGCGTTCCATTTCTTTGTCAGTTTTTGCACTTTTATAACGGCCGGAAAGGCGTTTTATTGTGCTGGATTTTTTGGAGAAAAAACCGGAAATCGGGCCAAAATCGCAGTTTTCCAACAAACTGTTTCCCAGTATCTTGGAGTCATCATCTTCTTCCCCTCTCCTTCCCCTCCAGGTATGCACCTGGAGGGTGGTCGGGAGGAGGGGGGCATGAGGGGGCGGAAAGGGGGCAGGATGGAATCAAAACAGGGACAAAAAAGAAAGGGAGGGAGACTTCAGAAGTCTCCCTCCCCTGGGTGGTGGCATCGACTGGATTTGAACCAGTGACGCAAGGATTTTCAGTCCTTCGCTCTACCAACTGAGCTACGACGCCATCGAAATTCGCTCTCGAATTCGGATGCAAAAGTACGAAGATTTTGCAAACTGGCCAAACTTTTTTTGACCGGAAACCGAAAAACGGAAATTAACGGTTGATTTTCAGCCATTTTCACTCCTCATTTTTTTTGTTCCTCGGGGGCGGTTGTTTTCTGCGGCACCAGGAAAATCTGGTCGATGAGGAGCCAAATTACGCCGATGGTGATAGCCGCGTCGGCAAAGTTGAAGATGGCGCTGAAAAACTCGAAGTGCTGCCCCCCGACGAGAGGCATCCACTGCGGCCAATCGAGCTCGAAGAGAGGGAAATAGAACATGTCCACCACCTTGCCCTGCAAAAAGGGTGCGTATCCTCCCTCGGGCGGGAAGAGGGTGGCGATGTTGTAGTAGCTCTCGTTGAAAATCAGGCCGTAGAAGCAGCAGTCGACCAGGTTGCCCACCGCGCCGGCCAGGATGAGGGCGAGGCTGGCCACCAGCGAGGTGCGCCCGCCCTGCCGGATATGGCGCACGATGAACCAGGCGATGAGGCCCGAGGCGACGACGCGGAAGAGGGTGAGGAAAATCTTGCCCGCCGTGCCCCCGAACGCCATGCCGAAGGCAAAACCTTCGTTCTCAATGAAGTGCAGCCGGAACCACGAGCCGATGACGGGGATGTCCTCGCCGATGTGCATGTGGGTCTTGACCAGGAGTTTAATCACCTGATCCACAATCAGGACAGCGGCCACGATGAGGGTCGCCATACAGGCCTGTTTTCGTTTAGTCATTGCGGTTGGATATTTCGTGCAACAATTCGTCGTACCACTCCGCTCCGAAGCGGCGTATGAGCGGCTCTTTCAAGTATTTGTACAGCGGTTCGCCCTGTCCCTTGGCCGGGCGGCAGATGTCCCACCGGTGATAGTTCACGGCGGTGAACTCGCCATAGTCCTCCACGCGGATGGGGTAGAGGTGGCAACTGACGGGTTTCAGGAAGCCTATGCGGCCGTCGCGGCAAGCTTTCTCAATGGCGCAGAGGGTGCATCCGTCGGCATAGGTGATGTAGGCACAGGCACCGCCGGCAATGAGTGGGGTGCCGAGGTCGCCGTCCTTGTCGCGCACCGCCACCCCCTGGCACTCCACGGCCCGCAGACCCTCCTCGGTCATGTAGGGCTTCACCTCGGGCAGGACAGTCTCCAGCACGGCAACCTCCTCCTCGAGCAGAGGGGCTCCGCTGTCGCCCTCCACACAGCAGGCACCCTTGCAGCAGGCGAGGTCGCAGCCGAAGCACTGGTCGGCCACGTCGTCGGAGACGATGCTGTTCTTGACTACAATCATTTCAGTACCTCTATCATTTTGTCCGCCAGGACGGCGGCGAGTTTGTATTTCGATTCCACCGTCCAGCCCGCCACGTGGGGGGTGAAGACAACGTTGAACGTTGAACGCTGAATCCTGAGCAAGGTCTCGTTGGCAGCCATGCTGTCGGTCTGCATGTTCTCGTACTCAAGCACATCCAGCCCAGCGCCGCGCACTTTGCCGCTCTCCAGCCCGTCGGCCAGGGCCTCGGTGTCCACCACGGCTCCACGCGAGGTGTTGAGGATGAAGAAAGGCTTCCTCATGGCAGCCACGAAACCGGCGTCGAGGTAATGGCGGGTCTCATCGGTCAGGGGGACGTGGAACGAGACCACGTCGGCCTCCTGCTGCAGCTGTTCCAGCGTGTCCAGCCGCTCCACATGTTCCAGGTTGCCAAGCCCCGCCTGCCTGTCCAGATACTTGTCGTACCAGACCACGCGGCAGCCGAATCCTGCAAGTCGCCTGGCAAAGGCCCGGCCCATGTTGCCGAACCCGATGATGCCCACGGTGAGGCTTCCAAGCTCCAAGCCGCGGTTCTCCTCGCGCTGCCACAGCCCGCTGCGCACCTCCGCATCGGCACGTGGGATATGGTTGAGCAAGGCCAGCAGGAGGCCCACCGTGTGCTCGCCCACGGCGTCACGGTTGCCCTCGGGACTGTTCAGGCAGCGTATGCCACGGGCCTCGGCGTAGTCCACGTCGATGGTCTCCATCCCCGCCCCTACCCTGCCGATGCAGCGCAGCGAGGGGCAGGCGTCAATGAAGGGGCGGTCGACCACCACCTTGCTGCGCACCACCAAGCCGTCACAGCCCTGCGCGGCACGGAGGAGGCCACGGTAGTCGTGGTCAGGCTCCACACTGACGTTGAAGCCCGCCTCGCGCAGACGTTGCTCGAGGACGGGATGGGTGCGGTCAGAGATGAGGATGCGGGTCATGGCTGGATGGGGATTGGCAGGATTGAACGGTTGCGTGCGGCGAAGATGCCGATGCCGCCACTGATGTTGGAGTGGATCTGCACCGGTTCGGAGAAGAGGCTCTCGAAGGGGTCGTCGTCGTAGAGATAGGTGGTGCGCTCGTAGAGATAGCGGTCGCGCGAGAGGGAGGTCACCTCAAGGAGGTACTGTGTGTTCCTGTAGTAGGTGGCAATCTTGAGTTCCACCTCGTGGCTCCGGCCGGCGATATTGTCGTCCGGGAAAGCCAGCAGTTGGACATTGTCCCCGTCGCCATCCGGGGAATCGGGGCTCTCCAGGATGTAGGCGAGGTCTATCCCGTCGTTGATAAGGTAGTCGCCGCAGGAGAAATTGCAGTACTGGTAATCCTGCGCACCGTCCGTGCGGATACGGATGAAGTAGTAATTATCCTCGTTGGCGGGGTCGTGCAAGGTGAAGCGGATGGCGTAGACAGGATTGTCGGCTGTGGAGGAGGGGTGCTCCAGCATGCGGAGGTCGGTGATATCCACCGCGCCCGGCACCATCGTGGAGGCCGACACGGCAGGCTTCCCCGGCACCTGGACAGAGAGTTCCAACCGGTCGCCTGCCTGCGGACGGTAGGGATGGGTATAGTCCCCGCTGGAGGTCATGACGGCCGCGCCGGGCAGCGGCTGGCCATTGACGCGCAGCGCAACGTCGGCGTTGTCGATGGTGCGGAACCGATCCATGGAAAGAAAGAAGCGGCTGAAGGTGAGGCGGAGACCGATCGTGGTGTCAGGCTCCACACACGACATCACCACCACACGAGGTTCCACATCCTCAAAGTCATACTCGAGGTCCTTGACGCATCCCGTAACCAGCAGGGCGGAAGCCAATATAATGAGCAGTCTTTTCATAATCCCGGAACTAAAACCTGTATATATACGACACCGAAGGAATGACAGGGAAGAGCGACATCTGGCGCAGCACAGGGGCGCCGCCGTTCCAGCTCTCCTTGTAGCCCTTGTATATGATGAACGGATTCTGGCGGTTGTAGAGGTTGTAGACGCTGATGTTCCACGTGCGTGTGCCGTGTTTCTTGCGCCGGTGGAAGTTCACGCTGACGTCCATGCGGTGGTAGGCAGGCAGGCGGAAGTTGTTGCGCGACTCCACATAGCCGTATTCGTCAGTGGAAATGTAGTCCGCAACCCACTGGCTTTCAGTCTGTCCCTCGAATTCCTGCAGGGCCAGCGTGGCAGTGTTGCCCGTGGCGAAGACCCAGGTGAGGCCGCAATCAAAGCGCTCGCTGGGGCGGTACTGGAGGGTGACCGAGATGTCGTGTATGCGGTCGTACTTGGCCGGGAACTCACGCCCCTCGTTGAGCTGGGGGAAGGTGCGGAGGGTGCGGCTGAGGGTGTAGCCCACCCAGCCGGTGATCTGGCCGAACGATTTCTGCGCCAGCAACTCCACCCCATAGGCGCGCCCGTCGCCCAGGCAGACCTTACTCTCCCAACCCGTGCTGGAACCGAAGAAGGAACTGCCGGGGAGGTACTCCATCAGGTTGTGCATCCACTTGTAATATCCCTCCACCGAGAAGTCGATCCCCTTCCACGTGTATACCACGCCGGCCGCCACCTGGTGGCTCCCCATGGGCGGTATGCGCCTGGTGACAGGCACCCACAGGTCGGTCGGGAGGCTGACATTGGAGGTGGAGAGCAGGTGGAGGTACTGCGTCATGTAGGCATATCCCGCCTTGAACGAGAGGTCGTCGGTGAGCATGAAGCGGCCGCTGAAGCGGGGCTGCACGGAGGGGTAGAACTTGCCGGAGACCAGGAAACCCGACAGCGCCACGCCCGCATTGACCTTCAGGGCGTCGGCGATGCTCCAGTCGTCCTCGCCGTAGAGGGTGAACTCCTGGGCATGCACGTGGCTCTCGCCCATGGTGGTGTCCACCGGATCCGGACGGTAGTCGTCTTCCCTGATGTCTATCTTGGCACCGTACACCTCCGGCACAAAGAGATGGTTGGTGACGGCGCCGCCGAACCTGACGGTATGCTCGGGGCGCGGCTGGTAGTCGAAGTCGGCCCGCAGACCGAAGTCGTGGATACCGGAACGGAAGCTCATCTCGCCCTCGCTGTATCCCGAGCCTTCCGGCGAGCTGTACTCCTCCTCGAACCCCAGGGAGAGGCGGTTGCGGTAGCGCGTATAGGAGGCGGTGACGTTGAGGAAGAGTTGGGGATTGAGCACGTAGTTCCAGCGCAGCGAGGCGGCAATGTTGCCCCACCCGTAGCGCATGCGGATGTAGTCCCGATAGGAATAGCCGCCGGAGTAGTTGTAGTCGTCGCGCGTCTTGGCACGGAGGTAGAGGGCATCGTTGCCGCCATAGAACGAGGCGTAGAGGCGGCTGCGGTCGCTCACCTTGTGGGTCACCTTGGCATTGAGGTCGTAGAAATAGTAGCCCCCCATGGCATAGCCCTCGCCCATGCCCGCGTTGCTGGCAGCCATGATGAAGGGCTGCAGCAGGAGGTCCAGGTAGGTGCGCCGCAGCGAGAGGCTCATCGTGGTGCGTTCCTTCACGATCGGCCCCTCGATGCTGAACTTGGCTGCAATGGCCCCGATGGAGGCCGAGCCGTGCCACTCGCGGTCGTTGCCGTTGTTGGTGGTGATATCCAGCACGCTCGAGATGCGGCCCGAGAAGCGGGCGGGGAACGAGCCCTTGTAGAGCGTCACGTTCTTGATGGCGTCGCTGTTGAAGGCCGAGAAGAAGCCCCCCAGGTGATTGACGTTGTACAGCGGCACCCCGTCCAGCAGGAACAGGTTCTCGTCCGGCCCGCCGCCGCGCACATAGATGCCGCTCGTGCCCTCCGTCCCGCTCTGCACGCCGGGCAGCAGCTGGATGGCTTTCAGCACGTCGGCCTCGCCGAAAAGGACAGGCACCAGCCTGATCTGCTCCACCGGCACCTCGATGGCCGACATCTGGCTCGTCTGCGGGCTCGAGATGCGCTCGGCCGTGACGGTCACCTCGTCCAGCTCCACGGCGGGCTCGAGGCGGATGTTGAGCGAGGCGTCGGACGAAAGGTCGAGGGTGTGCTGCTGGGCTGTGTAGCCTGTGTAGCTGATGCGCAGCTGTGCCGAGGCGACGCCAGGGGTGAGCGAGTAGCGCCCGTGGGCGTTGCTGACGGTGCCGCGACCCGTGGCCGTCTCCAGGATGGTGGCGCCGATGAGGGTCTCGCCGGTGCGCGCGTCGGTCACCGTGCCGCTCACCGTCTGCGCACCCGCCGGAACGATGCCCAGCCACAGCGCCAGCAGCACGCCCAACGCCACGCATCCTCCGCGTATCTTCCTGCCATCCAATAGGGGTCTTCCAGGTCTGTTCATTAACTGTTAATTAACTGTTCTATAACTGTTCTTTAACCCACCCCCTGCTTTTGCCTGTGATTTCCAGCGCTTTCCGACGGACGAAAGACAGCGTCCGTACATGCGTCGGAAATGCAAAGATAGGACTTTTTTCCGGATTGTGCAAGAGAAAAATTCTTCATGGCAGCAAAGGTTTGTAGGTCATGGAGTTAGTTTTTCACCGCCTCGTCCTCCTCGTCGTACTGTCGCTCGATGGTGCGGCGGCGGTTGCGCTTTTTCGGGGCTTGGTGGGCGCGGATGGTCTCGCCGGCCACGATGCCGGTGGGGACGGCGATGATGGAGTAGCCCAGAAGCATCACGATGACGGCCAGGAAGCGGCCCGCCGCCGTGACCGGCGTCACGTCGCCGTAGCCCACCGTGGTGATGGTCACCACCGCCCAGTAGATGCCCGAAGGGATGCTCTTGAAGGCCGGGTTCTCGTTCCCCTCGATGGAGTACATCAGCGAGCCCAGTATCACGGCCGCCACCAGCATGAAGAGCATGAAGATGAATATCTTGATGGCGCTCGACCGCAGCGCGTCCAGTAGCCGGAAGGTCTCCTCCTGGAACCGCTGCAGCTTGAAAATGCGGAATATGCGCATCACCCTCAGCAACCGCAGCACCGTCAGCGCCTGCATCGTCGGGAAGAAGAGGCTCAGGTAGGCCGGGAAGATGGAGAGGAAGTCGATGATGCCCCAGAACGAGAGCACGTAGCGCATCGGCTGCTTGAGGCAGTAGATGCGGAGGTAGTACTCGAAGGTGAAGACGATGGTGAAGCCCCACTCGAGGGTCTTGAAGATGACGAAACTCCACGTGCGGTGCGCCCCGGAGGTCATGGTGGAGGTGGTGCCGGTGACGCTGTCCACCATCAGAAGGACGATGTTCAGCACGATGAGCACCAACAGCCACACGTCGAAGCGCTTGCCGGCGGGGGTGTCGGACTTGAAGATGATTTCGAAAATCTGCTTCCTCGTGAGCGAACGGTATTTGGTGGGCATCAGCCACTCGAACAGCATCTTGTGCATCACGCGGCCCACGGCGTCCACCAGCCGTCCGGCCTTGGCCTTCCAGTCCACCTGCGCCACCCTCCGGGCCACACTGGCGAAGAGCGCCTCCAATCTGTCAACTAACCTCATGGCTGATAATCAGTATGTTTTCACGTTCCGGAGAGAATATCCGCCGTGCGGCGCAGTGCAGTTGCTGCGCATCCACACGGCCGTAGAGCGTCGGCTCGGCATTGACCCACTCGGTGCAGCCCAGCCACGTGTTGTAGCACAGCGCGAAGGCGCGGTCGGAAGCCTTGTACTGCGTGTAGGCATACGTCACCTCGTACTTGCCCTGCACTTTCTTCAACTCGGCCTCCTCCACCTCCTGCCCGGCCAACGCGTAGGCCTCGCGGCGGAGGGCCTCCACCACCTCCCCGGCATCCACCCCCTCGCGCAGATTGGCATGGAGCAGCATCAGGCCGGGGCCCGAATCGCCCGTGATGCAGGCATCGGCCATCGAGACCAGGCGGCCCGGGCGCACAAGGCGGTCGTACAGGCGGCTCGACCGGCCGTTGCCCAGCAGGTCGGAGACGAGGTCGCAGGCACGGAAGTCGGGGTCGAAGCGGTCGCACATGGGCCACGCCATGTACACGGCATCGTTCGGCACCGCCCGCTCCACCTTCATGCAGCGCGCCTGCGTCTGCACCGGCTCGGCGGCATACAGGCGCTCGGCGGCATAGGGGCGGTCGCCCCTCCAGCGGCTGCTGCCGCAATGCCACGCCTCCTCCGCCAATTTAATCATCGCCTCATGCTTCATCGGTGCCGCAATGGCCAGTATCGCATTGTCGGCGCGGTAGAAGCGGCGGTGGAAGTCGGTGACGTCCTCCAGCGTCGCCTCGCCCACGTGCCGGATATCGGCCCCGATGGTAGGCCAGCGGTAAGGGTGCACCCGGTAGCACAACGGACGCAACATCAGCCACACATCGCCGTAGGGGCGGTTCATGTAGCGCTGGTTGTACTCCTCCGTCACCACATGCTGCTGCACCTCCAGCGCCTTCTGCGTCAGGTTCAGGCCCTCCATGCGGTCGGCCTCCAGCATCAGCGCCGTGGACAGCCCCTCGGCCGGCAGGGTGATATAGTAGTTCGTGTGGTCGTTGTTGGTCGAGGCGTTGTTCTCCCCTCCCAGTTCCGACACCACGGCGTCGAAGTCCGGCACATGCTCCGTGCCGCCGAACATCAGGTGCTCGAACAGGTGCGCGAAGCCGGTCCGCGACGGGTCCTCATCGCGCGCACCCACGTTGTACAGGAGGTTCACCGTGGCCAGCGGCGTGTCCCACGCCTCGTGGGTCACCACCGCCAAACCGTTGTCCAGTATATACTTCTCGTATTCTACCATAATCCAAATCAGCCTGCAAAGATACACACAAAAACCGACACGGCAAAATTTATTTGCTCCGGGATGTTTTTTCATAACGGCGAACTACACGCCAATGCCACGGCTACGCCAAGTTCGCGTTATTGGAATCATTCGCCGCGCGAACCATCCCGCAGGCAAATTGCTCACGCACGTAGCCAACCCGCCCCGTGGCGAGTGGTGAAGGAAAAGCGCCCGGCTCCAGCCAAAACCGATACGCTCACGGCCTTATCCTAACGGATAAAGTTGGTGAAGGTGATTTCCTCCTGCTCTGGAAGGCCGCCACGCTCGCGCTCGGCGGCAATGGCGCGGATAAGGAAAGCCATGTTGCGGGCCAGGATGCGCATGCACTGCACACCCTCCTCGTCGCGCAGCACGTCCTCGCGCGAGAAGCCATGCACCATGTTCCAGTAGCGACTGCTGGCGACAGGCATCTCGCTGATGGTGAAGTACTTGTTCATGGCGTCGAAGGTGGCAGTGGTGCCCGCTCGACGGGCGGAGACCACGGCGGCGCCCACCTTCATGCGCTTGCTGAAGTGGGTGGAGTAGAACAGGCGGTCGAGGAACGACGTCATGGTGCCCGCCATGCCGGCATAGTAGACCGGCGAGCCGATGACCAGCCCGTCGGCCTGCTCG
This sequence comes from Bacteroidales bacterium, assembly GCA_017940465.1. Classification (GTDB taxonomy): domain Bacteria; phylum Bacteroidota; class Bacteroidia; order Bacteroidales; family P3; genus Colimorpha. The sequence continues at coordinate 31,099 of JAGAYN010000028.1, forward strand.
AAGAGCGGCGCCACGCGGTTCACCTCGTCGTCGAACACGCAGCGCCCCAGCTCGGAGCACTTGCCGCAGGCTATGCAGCCGTGGATGTCCTTGTGGCCGACGTGCACCATTTGCGTGTCGATGCCTTCCGCATTCAGCGTCTCGGCCACCACCTCGAGGGCCGTCTGTGTGCAGCCACCCTTGCCGTGGGGGCTGCCGTTGATGAGTAGTACGTTCATTGGTTTATTTTTTTACTTTCTTCATTTCACCACGCTTTTAATCCACTTCTCCACCTTGGCCTTGCCGGTGCGCACCTCGTGGCCGTAGATGGCGAAGCCGGGCTGCACCTTGGCCTTGGGGAAGGCCTGCTTCACGTCGCTGACGCAGGAGGCCAGGCCGCTGCCCTCGTGGGTGGTGAAGGGGATGACGGTCTTGCCGTCGAGGTCGATGTCCTTGAAGAGAGTGAACATCACCTGCGGGTAGGTGCCCCACCAGACGGGGCCGCCGATGAAGACCGTGTCGTACTGCGAGAGGTCGGGCGCCGCACCCTCGTAGGGCGGCAACTCGCCACGGTTGGCCTCCTGCTTGGCCAACTCGATGAGCGGCGTATAGGCCATGCCGTCGTACTTGTGGGTTACAATCTCATACTGCGCGGCGCCGGTGAGTTCGGTGATGTAGTCGGCCACAATCTTGGTGTTGCCGACCTCGATGTTGCCCACGCTGTAGTTGTCGCCCGCGTGGGAGAAGAAAATCACGATTGCATTCATTTTTCTATTGGTTGATTGTTTTACTGTTGGTTAGATGCTTGCCCACACTCACGCGCCGCGCAATGGCCTCGCCAATGCTCCCGGCCCCCATCAAAACAGATACTTTCTTCACTGATTAAATATTTTTGCAAAAGTACGAATTGTTTTCGATATAGCCAAAAAAACTCCTTGTCCAGCCTCTTTTTTCTCTTAAAAAATTGCGTTTCTTATTGGAACCTACCCACACCCCGACACCATGCCCCACCCGGAGTGCCATCTGCAACCGGCATCCAGCCATCGGCCACAGAAAAAAATATGTTCCGAATCGGAAATTTTGGCTATCTTTGCATGTGCATGGAACACAGGCCGGAAACGTTCGCAACCGACTGGATTCAAGGCCTATGCACGCAATGCGTGCAGACGCGGCAATGGCGCGGAAATCATACAGGAAACCTACAATAACAAAGCAAAAAACATGACAAAAACAACGAACACAACTCAAAAAAACAAGCAGGCAGAATCGCAGAACCTCCTGCAACACATGGTGTATGCACTCATCACGGTGGTCATCACCGTCCACGCCTTTGTGCTGTACAGCCTCTATTTCGTCGAGGGCGACAGCCTGATGCAGGCCACCGGCACCTCGTCGTTCGCGCAGGCCATCCGCAGCCAGGGCGGCGTGTATATGTTTGGAACCTACCTGCCCGTGTGGGCGGTGATACTCGTCGAGACGGTATGCGCCTTCGTGCTGGCGGTGGCCGTCGGCAGCCCGCTGGCGTTCCGGCTGGCCAACCGCAAGTTCGACCCCAGGCGCAACCACCCGATGATATTCGAGTCGGCCATCATCACCGCCACCGTCTGCATCATGTGCCCCTCGATGAGCCTGCTGGCCGACCTCTTCTACTACCCCTACTACGACGGATTCTCCCTCACCGACTTCATGCTGCGCTGGTTCCGCCTGGTGTGCTACAACCTGCCGTTCGCCTACTTCTCGCAGATGTTCTTCGTGCAGCCCTTCGTGCGCTTCGCCATCCGCAAGCTCTTCGCCAACAAGATTGAACAACGCAACGAGCAGAACCCCGACAAGACCGTCAAGCCGCAGGACGAGACCGAAGCCATTGCCGACATCATCATCCGCGAGAACGAAATCGCCGTCGGCAAGTGAGAATCCCCACCCCTATCCGGCACAGGCAGTGCGGGAGGGAGCCACACCGTACTGCTGCTTGAAGATGCGGCTGAAATGGGTGGGATTCTCGAAACCAAGCGTGTAGGCGACATCGGCCACAGAGTAGTTGGACGAGCACAGCATCTCGTAGGCTTTCGACAGCCGTTTCAATCTGATCCAACGGGCAGGCGACTCGCCATAGATATTCTGGAAGTCACGCTTGAAACTCGACAGCGAGCGGCCGGAGAGGTAGGCAAGTTCGTCTATGGAGACGGGCGAAGTGTAGTTCTCCTCCACCACGCGCCTGATGTCGGCACGCACGGGCTGGCGCAGCTGGAGCATCTGACGGAAGATGTTCTTCGAGCAGTCCATCACGTTGTAGAGCAACTCCATCACCTTCAGGCGAAGCAGGCCGGGATTGACTTGCGAGGGACTGTTGAAATAGGGCGACAGCGACCAGCAATAAGCCACAAGCCTCTCGGACATGGGGGATACCTGCGTTCCGATTTCCTCTGTCATCTGCGGGACATGGACCTGCTGCGACGTGAGGAAGTCTTTCAGCAGTTCGTCGTTGACGGCAAAGAGTTGGCTCTCGAAAAGACCTGCCTCCTCTGAGCCCTGCTTCTCGTAACTGACGCTCTGCGCCCGCCGCAGCAGTATCATCTCGTTCCTGCCCACCGTCCACGACTGGCGTCCGCACGTCAGTTTCACACATCCTCCCAGCACCACATAAAGCAGATGCTGTTCGAGGAAGAACGTACCGCGCTCGCCAGCCGTCACGATGCACTGGTCGATGATGCTGCCGCCGTCCAAAACCAACGACGACGTGGTGCAGTCGCCGCTAATCAGAGCCGATGGAAACTTGGTTATCCTTGTCATTCGCAATATAATCAATATGGTCTGCAAAGGTACGAAAACTTTTGCAGACCATAGAAACTTTTTTTTAAATTACTTCACGCTGTAGATCTTGCTCACAATCTTCCACTCGCCACTCTGCTCGGCCAAGGTGAACATATCGTTGAAGGTGGTCAGTTTGCTGAACGAAGACGAAATGCGGACGAAAGCGATATTGCCGGCCACGGTCACGTCCTCGACGGTGTAGGACACTTCCTCCTCACCTGTCTGCTCCAGCACGTCGAAGAGTGTGTTGATAGGCACGGTAGTTATCACGCCCTTCTCCACCCACGACATGGTGGCCTCCTTCGTGAAAGCCTTCTCGCCAAGTTCGCGGCTTGCCTTGCGGCCTGCCTCTGCATAGAGTTCGATGGCATTCAAGATGCCCTGTACGGTTTCATTCTGATTCATTGTTGATATGCTTTTATTTGTTGAATATTGATTTGACTGTGCCATAGATGTTGTCGCCACAGATAGCAGCAACAGGGCGACTGCAAATAATCTCGATAGCGATTTCATCATTTGACCGTGTTGGAATTCTGATTGTATGCCTTGGCCACGCATTTCCACTCGCCGTCGATTTTCAAGAGCAGAAGCACGTCGGTGAAGTCGATGCTGCCACCCCAGCCCTCTTCGAGCACACGGACAACGGCCAGCGTCTCTTCCAGTTCCAGCACGTCGATGCGGGTCTTGAACGACTCTCCGGCACCTACAGTGTCCACATTGTGATAGAACTGCTTGATGCTGCCACGCTCCAACTTGCCGTTCAGGTATCCGAACAGGCAGGCGTCCTCGGTAAACAACTCCCTTGCATACTTGCTGTTGCCCTCGGCAACGCTACGGGTGAACTTGCCTGCAGCCTCTACGACTGCGTTGTAATCTTCAATTTTGCTTCTCATTTTTAGTTACTTATAGGTTAAACTTTCGCTTTAAAAACGAGTGCAAAATTACAATGGTTTCGGAGAAACGACCTTTCCATTTGGCTCATTCTTCCTGCCTATATAGTCCAAGTTAAAAGCAAGAGAAACCCGAGCAAGAGGCTATTACACCGTTAAATATTGCAAATAAAGCGGTTGCATTTTTTTAGAAAAGAATTCACCCTGCCGGGGTTGTGGACGCAAGCGTACGCGTACTATTGCACGGTCGGGTTGAGTATGGCTGTCGTCCATTGCCATTACCATATAGACAACCTCCATGCCACACAGATATCCGTAGAGTGGGTTGAGGCGGCCGAACAGAGTCTTCATCTGGCCACTGATGCTGTAATAGTTGACTGGCGTGCAGAACGCCAGCACGTCGGCCTCGAGCACACGAAGAAGCAGGGTGTTGATGTCGTCGCACTGCTGCATGTTGGCCTGGATTAGATCAGCCTAGGTAGCGTCCCTCCTCCCACTCGTGCAGGATGCACAGGAACGACAGCCACACGGCGAACTACTGGACGACCATCAAATTATCCACAAACATCGCCGCCGGGGTAATCAACAACATAGCGATGACCGTGTAGACCCCCAATGCGTAGTGTTTCATGAATTTCATCACAACTATTTGATTTTAAGTATTAATATCAGATGTTTCCTATTCTCTTTCTGGCTGCAAAATTACTGCCATTTCCCCATGTAGCCGTTAGCCCTACGATGGAAGAAATTACCTTTTTCTACGAATCGCCGATTCCGATTTTTTTCGTCCGTCAAGATAAATTTGGCCGTATGAGAAATAATGCGTATTTTTGCAAATCGAAAAATTAAGCATATAGCCAAACGAAATATCATAACCGTAAAAGACACCAACATCCGGACAATGTCGAAAGACGGAGTGGACTATATCTGCATCACCGACATCGCCAAGCAGCGCAATTCCATTGACCCGAACGGCATGATTGCAAACTGGATGCGCAACCGCAACACCATAGAGTTCCTGGGCCTGTGGGAAACCCTATACAACCCGAATTTTAACCCCCTCGAATTCGAGGGGGTTAGACACAATGCCGGTCTGAACGCCTTCACATTGTCGCCCACACAGTGGATTACGACTGCTGAAGAATTACCGTCCTGCACGATGAGCGTGCAGGACGGTTTTATTTACCTTGTTTCTGGAACTCGCAGGGCGATAGGCCTGTGTACCGTTTGAAGTATTTGCGGAAGGTGAACTGCTCGGGAAAGCCTAGCCGGTCGGCCACCTCCTTGACCTGCACGCCGGGTTGCGAGAGCAGGCGTTTGGCGTGGGTGAGGGTGACGAGGGTAATCCATTCCATCGGTGTGCGGTCCGAGTGGCGGCGTATCATGAACGAAAAATGGCGCACCGTGAGGCTGGCACGGTCGGCATACCAAGCTACGTCACGATGCTCGACATACGAGTTGACCAACGTCACGATGAAGTCGTGGAACAAGGCTTCCTGCCGACTGCGTTTGGTCGGAACTGCCGGCTGGTTTTGCAGAAAGAGCATTATCACTTCCATGAACAGCGTCTGCTTCTCGCGAAGGATGATGGCCTGCGCAAGCGAGCGTTGCAATTGAGGAAGCGCATTCAGGGATGCTTCCCTGCGTCCGTCGAGGCCGATTTTCTGCCTGATGTAATCCATCTTATCCTTGTCTACATTCAGGAAAGGAATAAAATGCATATTGTTGGGAAACATCTGTGCGGTGTAGGGAGCGATAAGCGATTGCACATATTCCAGCGCGGTCGACATGGCACATTCCTCGTAGTCATCGCTGCGCGAAGTTTCCATATAAAAGAATAGGGGCGTGCGTAATATCAAACTGCCTGGCGCAATGGCGCACACCGTACCGTTCACCACCATCTCCGCACTTCCCCGGGTGCATAGGGTAAAACCGACTTTTTGTTCCATTTCTATTGCTTTTTACGGCCGCAAAGATACAAATATTTTTCCAAACCGTACAAATTGCTCAATCAAACGCTCGCATTGCTCTTTGCCACGTGTCGGAATGGCTGTACTTTTGCAGCATGAAATCTGCTGAATCGTTAAATCTATAAAACAATGGAAACCAAGAAGATTAAAGGAGAGGCCAAGTGCCTGAAGTTAGACAACGGAGTGGAAGTTACCTACTGCGAGCGCGGCCAGCAAAACAGCGAAGTCCTCATCACCGGAGCGTTCTATTTCCACACGGTAATGCCCGTGGTGGAAGGATTGGCCAAACGCTTTCACGTCTACGGCATCGTGATGCGCATTTCTGGCGACAGCGACCAGCGGAACCCCGACGGTTCCATCCACTGGGGCAACACCTGGGGCACAGAAATCTACGAGTTCGCCCACAGAATGGGCATCGAGCAGTTCCACTACTGGGGCAAGTGCCACGGAACGGCACCCGGCTGGTGGCTCGTGAAGAACCATCCCGAGATGCTCATCGACTTCGGATCGTTCTATATGGCACCGCACCTCAAGCCGCAAAACAGCAACGTCTGGTTCGACACCCAACACCATAAAGGCCCCTGGGCACTGATGTCGGTAGCCATGCGCAAGAAAAGCGGTCTGTTCAAGAAAATGCAGGAACTGGCAAGCCTCGGCAGTGCCCGAAAGGACATGGACGGCGGCGCGCTGAAATATGCCTTCCCCGAGACCCTTTGGGAGAACCTTGAGGACTGCGAGAAAGACATGCGCAAGGTGAGCGTGCCCGTTTATTTCATGTTCGGCAGTGAGGATGTCCTCTTCCACGACCACTACGACAGCAACATGTACGCCAAGGAGATAGTGCCAGGCTGCAAATTCAAGGTGCTGGAAGGAGAACGCCATCTCATGGAACTCGACAACCCCAAGCGCGTCGTCAGCGAGGAACTCGAGTTTATCGACGAGGTCCGCAAGGACCACGAATAAGTCGCCACCGATATGCCCTTGCATTTCGAAAAGGCGGGAGTTCACTTTATGCGGGCATAAGCGCAATATTTTCAGCCGTTTTGTATTATTGAAAACAACGCGATGAAACGACAGCTGAACATATCGGACATAGTGCCTTTGGCCGCGGGGGACGGGCATATTGCCGTGCGCGGGAATTTCGTCATCATCCGCAGCGCGGCGGGCATCAGGGAGCAGATGGTCAACCGCACGATGGGCGACCTGCTGTATATCCCTATGGGGCGCGTGCTGATGGTGATGGACGGCATGGCGCGGCTGCGGATCAATATGCAGCCCTGCTGCGTGGCGAAGGGGACGACGCTCGTCATCCCCGAAAATTTCTACATGGAAGTGCTTGAGGTATCCGCCGACTACGACGCGCAGATTAAATGATATCTCCCCACACTCTCATCGTGCAGGGCGGCAACCGTTTCACCGTGGTTGTCTCCTTGTCAAAAGATTCTGTCTCCGTTCTTCACTTGCATCGAGGGCTGCAGCAGCACCACCCCACCCTCGCTCTCGCTGCCAAGGATACGCACCTCGCTCTTCACGCTGCCGATGTGCATCGGGGCAAGATTGACGCAGAAGATCGCCTGGCGGCCGACGAGTTGTTCGGGGGTGTAGAGGTCGGTAATCTGTGCCGACGAGGTCTTGGTGCCCAGCTCCTCGCCGAGGTCGACGGTCAGTTTGTAGGCCGGATGGCGGGCCTTCTTGTTGATGTCCACTGCCACGATGGTGCCGATGCGCACATCCACTTTGTCAAAGTCTTCTCTGGTTAGCATACTCAATGTTTCCTTTTGCTGTACTTATTCTTTACAATCTCGTAGGAGTTGAGGGTGAGTTCCCGCAGTAGCGTATCGGGCGCCGCCTGGGGGTCGATGCCTATCCAATACTTGCTCGACTCGTTGATGGGGTTGCCGATGCAGGCGTGCTGCTCGCGGAGCCCGGCTATCCGCTCCGGCTGGCACTTGAGCGAGACCACGCTGAATTCGTCGCAGTCGAAGAAGGAGAACATGTGGCCGCACACGTAGAACACCAGCACCCCCTCGCCGCGATTGAACTTGGCGAAGGGAAACTTCTCCTCGATACCCTCGCCCAGCGAGAGGCAGTAGTCGCGATAGTCTTCGACGTTCATTGCCCGGCCTGTATGGACCGAATAACTTTTGCCGGCACGCCGGCGACGACCATGTTGGCGGGCACATCCTTGGTCACCACACTGCCAGCGGCGACAATGGCGTTCTCGCCGATGGTGACGCCGGCCAGCACCGTGACGTTTGCACCCAGCCAGGCGTTGCGCCGGACGACGATGGGCTTGGTGAGCAGGGAGTGGCGCGTGGCGGGGTCTTCGGGGTGGTACTCCGTGGCCAGCACGCAATGGGGACCGATGAAGACATCGACTTCGATGGTGATGCCGCCGAGGGCCAGCAGCGTGCAGCCGAAGTTGAGGAAGCAGTCGCGCCCCAGCGCCACGCCGGGACCGTAGTTGATGTTCAGCGGCGGGAAGACGCGTACCGTGTCGTCAATTGCCTTGCCCGTAATCTGCCGCAGGTACTCGCGCACCTCGCCTTCATCATGCCAGCCGGTGTTCATCTCCGCCACCAACCGCCGCGTGCGCAGCGTCTCCTCATAGACGGTATTGCTGCCCACATATTTGTTTTCATGGTTGTCGTTCATATTATTATTTGTTAATAACGCTCTGCGCTGCGGTATAATTTGCGGCGCGGGGCGTGTTGACATTGACTATTTGTTCATCAACCTGCTCTCGCTTCAGGTGTATTGCGGGTAGGCCTTCTTGAGGTCGTTGGCTGCGCCGTCGACACCGCTGCTGCCGCTGGTGGCGAAGACGCTGAGCACCTTGCCGCCGAGGTCGTGGGCCTCGATGGGTTTATTCCACGCTCCCGGCGACAGGATTGGTGTCGGTCAGTCGGAGGCTTTTGACCATCTGGGCGGTGGCCTTTTTGTAGCGCTTGAAATGGAGTGTCTGCAGGTGGCGCTGGTAGGCGGCCTGGTCGGCGTAGATTTCGAGGATGAGGATGCGGCAGGGGTCGGCCTTGTCCTGCATCGAGTAGAGGGTCAGCACGCCCGGCTCGGTTGCGGTGCTGGATTCTCCCACCTCGCGGGCATAGGCCAGATACTGCTCCAGGTGTTCGGGATAGACCTCTACCTCAGCCACTCGTACGATACGTTCGCCCGTCTGCACTAGAGGGATGTCTTCGCCAAGCAGACGACGGGCATTGTTGGAAAAGACCTCCTGAGGGTCGATGCCGTGAAGAATGAGCCTGCGCTCCAGGGCCTGCTTGCCGTTGGTGAGGACGTTCTCGGCGACGTATGGGTAGTCGGAACCATAGAGCAGATGGTCGGGTGTGGTGATGGTGAGTAGCGCGTCCAGTGCCTCATCGGAGGGTGCGCCCGCCAGGTCGAACCACAGGCGCGAGAGCTGCGCTTCGACATCCACGGGTTGCATCAGTCCCTGTTTCACCATCACGGGCAGCAGTGAGCGGAAGCGTGGCAGCGCGGCAGGCAGGAACGAGCCGCAATGCGGCACCACAATGCGTAGGTCGGGATAACGCACCAGCACGTTGCGGCTCATCAGGTTGAGCAGTGCCCGCGTGGTTTCGGCCAGATACTCATAGCTGGCCATTGGCACAGCGGTGACAAGTCGGTCGTTCACAGCCGAGGGCTTGTGTGGGTGGATTATGATGAGTGCGCGACGCTCGTTGAGCATTGACATCAGCGTGTCCAGCGCCTCGTCGCCGAGGTACTGTCCGTAGCTATTCGTGGCCAGCTTCACACCGTCGGCACCCAGCGTGTCGAGGGCATAGACAGCCTCGCGCAAGGCCGACTCCACATCGGGTAGCGGCAGGGCGGCGCAGAAGCGAAAGCGGCCGGGATAACGCCTGGCCAGCGCGGCGCATTCCTCGTTGTATCGGCGGCAGGCGGCGACAGACTCTTCGGCGTTGCCGAACCAAGGTTGCGGTGCAGGCATCGTGAGCAGCGCCGTCTCGATGCCGGCGGCGTCCATAAAGGCCACGTGCCGTTCGGCCTCCCACTGCGGCAGCGGGAAGCCCTCGTCCATCGCCGCCCCGTGGTCGGTGACAAACGAGCGGTAGCCGTCCGTCACCGCATGGCAGTGCATATCCACCTGCGCCGTGGTGCCCAGGGCAGTCAGTGTCATCATAGCAAGCAGCAGTTTTTTCTTGAAATGCATTGTACTCATCCCCGCGTCAATTCATCAAGCGGCTTTCGCCCCAGGTGTACTGCGGGTAGGTTTTCTTGAGGTCTTTGGCAGCACCGCTGACGCCCGAGCCGCCACTGGTGGCGAAGACGCAGAGGGTCTTGCTGCCGAGGTCGTGGGCCTCGATGAAAGTATTGACGATGGTGGGGGCGGTGTACCACCAGATGGGGAAGCCGATCCAGACGGTGTCGTAGTCCTTGATGTTCTCGCAGCGTCCATTGATGGCGGGGCGCGAGCTCTTGTCCGTCATCTCCTTGGTAGAGCGGCTCTGCTTGTCCCGCCAGTCGAGGTCGGCGCTGGTGTAGGGCTGCTCGGGGGCGATCTCGTAGAGGTCGGCACCCAACTCTTTGGCCAGCCGCTCGGCGGCCGCTTTGGTGGTCCCGGTGGCCGAGAAGTAGGCCACAAGTGTCTTGTTCATGCTGTCTCCTTTCTGTTGTTTGTTGTCTTTGTTGTTCTGTGCGCAAGCTGTGAGGCCGAACACCAGCGCGCAGGCGCAGAGAATTGACGCTATGTGTTTCATTGTGTTGATTATTTAAGGTTTTCTGTGAAGAATTGTTCCAGTGTATCCCAGGGGATGAAGTTGCCTTCGCCGCCGTCGTAGAGGTCGCAGTGAAAGGCGGCGGGGACGATGAGCAATTCCTTGTTCCCGGGCACGGGATTGGGCTTGCCGATGGTGTTGTAGCCCTCTGCCTTACCCTCTACCATGTAGCGGTAGGCGGCTTCGCCGAAGTAGCGGCTGTGGGCTTCGGATCCGTGCATGACGAGGACAGCGGAGCGTATCTCGTTGATGTAGTATAGGAAGCGGGCGTTGGCGTAGGCCTGAGTGCCGATGGTGCGCCAGCCGTCGTTGCTGTTGCCGCTGCGGGGATGGTAGCCGCGGGGAGTCTTGTAGTAGGCGTGATAGTCCTTGACGAACTGCGGCGCCTCGTCGGGCACGGGGTCGATGACGCCGCCGCCCATGGCAATCGGGTCGGCGAGACGCTGCCCAGCCAGGGCTTCGCGTGCGGCGTGGCGGTCGGCCTCGTTGTCGTTGGCGTCGTAGTAGCCGTTGCCGCTGATGCGCGTCATGTCGTACATTGTGCTGGCCACCGTGGCCTTGATGCGAGGGTCGGCAGCGGCAGCGTTGAGGGCGATGCCGCCCCAGCCGCAGATGCCGATGATGCCAATGCGGTCGGCATCTACATTCTCCAAGTGCGAGAGGTAGTCGACGGCGGCCATGATGTCCTCCGTGTTGATGTCGGGCGAAGCCGTGCGGCGGGGTTCACCACTGCTCTCGCCGGTAAACGAGGGATCGAAGGCCAGCGCCACAAATCCGCGCTCACCCATCCGCATGGCGTAAAGGCCGCTGCTCTGCTCCTTGACGGCTCCGAACGGGCCGCTGACGGCAATGGCCGCCAACTTCCCCGCTGCCTCTTTCGGCGTGTAGAGGTCGGCCGCCAGCGTGAAGCCATACCGTGTGGGGAAGGTCACCTTGCGGTGTTCCACCTTGTCGCTGAGCGGGAACACCTTGTCCCACTCCTGTGTGAGTTCAATCCTGGTCATATCGTTGCATGTGTTTACATTGTCCGCCTTCTGCGAGCAGCCCGCCAGCAATGCGCCGATCAGCGCTGCCATGAGTATCGTCTTTTTCATTGTCCTGTGGTAGTGATGCCTTTTGTTCAAATTACATTTATAATAACGCATCCCTACAGCCGATATTGCCTTCGTGCACGAAAATATTTCCCGACATACGCAAGCGCCCGGCGGATTTTTTTGAAAAAAAGTTCCCATTGCCAGGACAGGGGGCGTGTGCATGGGCGGGGTTCAGTCGTCGTTCTTGGCGTTGGGGACGGCAAAGATGACGGTGAGGGCACCCACGGCGCCGGCGATGGGCACGATGATGCGGGCCACGGAGCCGGCCGGGATGAAGAAGAGGGTGGAAAGCGCCACCATGACCACCATGACGCCCACGGCGCCGGCCTTCTGCGTGGCCGTCATGCCGCCGCGGCGGTGGTAGGAGCGGATGTATTTGCCCAGCCACGAGGCGAGGAGCCACTGCTGCAGGCGCGGCGACGAGCGGTAGAAGAGCCACGAGGCGAGGAGGAGGAAGGGTGTGGTGGGCAGTCCCGGCACCACCACACCCAATGTTCCCAGTCCCACACAGAGGAGGCCTGCGGCGATGTAGAGGATACGTTTCACGGCACGTCCTTCAGTCGATGCTCACGAGGCGGTACTGGCGGGTGCCGAGGCCGATTTTCTCGGCGTGCTCGATGGTGTGGACGCCATGCATCTCGGCCATGCGGTCGATGAGCGGCTGGGCGTTGTCACCCTCCACGCTCTTGTGCCGGTGCACAAGGTCGAAGCAGGCCTGGTCGAGGGCCACGGGGTCGGTGGAGGCTACGATGCCCATGTCCTTCAGCTCGGGAGCAGCCGGGGCACCGTTGCAGTCGCAGTCGATGGACATGTTGTTCATCACGTTGATGTAGAGCACCTTGCCCTTCATGTAGTCGTGCACTGCGGTGGCGGCGTTGGCCATGCACTCGAGGAAGTGGTCCTGCTGGACGTCGGTGGCCACGTAGGCCCAAGCCTCGTCCATTTTGGCGGGCTCCTCGTAGCGGCCGGCGGTGTGGATGTAGAGCTTGCCGGCGGTGGAGGCCACTCCGATGGAGGCGTTCTTGAGCACGCCGCCGAAGCCACCCATCTGGTGCCCCTTGAAATGGGCCAGGTTGATCATCCAGTCGTAGTTCTGAAGATGACTGCCGACGCGGTTGTAGCGCATGAAGGTGGTGTCGCGCACGGGAATCATGATGTCGCCCTCCTCGTCCATAATGTCGAAGGGGGCTATGTCGAGGAATCCGTGCTCGCGGATGGTCTGCCAGTGGTCGGCGGTGGAGAGGCGGGTACCCGCATAGGCGGTGTTGCACTCCACGAGGGTGCCGTTCACGGCATCCACCAGCCGCGCGATGAGTGCAGGCTGCAGGTAGTGCCCGTTGCCGCCCTCGCCGCTGCTGATTTTCACTGCCACGCGCCCCTCGGCTTTCACGCCCAGGGCTTCGTAGACCTTCAGCAGCCCTTCGGGACTGATATCGGTGGTCATGTAGACCGTGGCGGTCCGGGGTTCAGGTGTCTGCATAGGTTCTCCTTTCTGTTTGCAGCCGACCAGCGCCATGCAGGCCACGGCGGCCATGAATACGGTTTTCTTCATTCCTATGGTGATTTTTGATGATTACATGCTCTGTCGCAATATGTCCACCACCTCGTCGCGGGTCAGGGTGCGGTAGCCCACGGGGAGGATGAGGACGGCGTCGGCCACGGCCTGGAGATTCTCCTCGGTGACGCCCAGCTCGGCGGAGTGCATCACGAGGCCGATTTCCTTCATCCACTGCTCGAGGCAGGCGAGGCCTTCGGTGGCCACCTGCTCGTCGCTCCTGCCCTCGGGGCGCACGCCCCATACGTTCCGGGCGAAGCGGGCGAACTGGTGCAGGCCGTCGCGCATGACGTGGCGGTAGTAGGGCAGTGAGACCGCGGCGAGGGTCATGCCGTGGGTGGCGTCGGTCACCAGGCCGATGGCGTGGCCTATCTGGTGCACCTCCCAATCCCCTCCCTTGCCGCACTTGAGGAGCGTGTTCAGAGCCCAGGTGGCGGTCCACATGATGTTGGCGCGCGCCTCGTAGTCCTGCGGGTCCTTGGCGGCGATGCGGCTGCTGTGCACCAGCGAGCGCATGAGGCCCTCGATGAGGTAGTCGGTGGTGCAGTCGGCCTTGCCGGCGAAGTACTGCTCCATGAGGTGGCTCATGATGTCGAAGAAGCCTGCCACCATCTGGTACTGCGGCACCGTCATGGTGAAGCGCGGGTTGAGGATGGTGAACTTCGGGTAGAGGTCCGGCCCGAACACCTTGCCCAGCTTGAAGCCGGCCTTGCGGTTGGTGATGACGCTGCCGCCGTTCATCTCGCTGCCGGTGCCCACCATGGTGAGCACGCTCCCGATGGGCACCACCGGGCACGAGGGCCAGCCCTGCTTCACCCAGTATTTCTCCCAGGCGTCCTCCTCGCAATAGGCGCTGGCGCTGACGGCCTTGGCGTAGTCGATGGTGCTTCCGCCGCCCACGGCGAGGATGAGGTCCACCTTGTGGTCGCGCACCAGGCGGCAGCCCTCCTGCACCTTCTCATAGGTGGGGTTGGGCATCACGCCGGCGTCCTCCACCACCGTCTTGCCCGCCTCGCGGAGGGCGGCAGCGACGGCGTCGTAGATGCCGTTTCTCTTGATGGAACCGCCGCCGTAGCTGAGCATCACGGTTGGGCCATAGTGCTTCAACTCGCCGACCAGATGTTTCATTGCTTCCTCACCGAAGTGGAGCCTGGTGGGATTGTGGTAGGTAAAATTGCCTTGCATATCTTCTTGTTTTTAGTGTCGCATGGTATGGAAGTGCAAAAGTAGCAAAAAAAAAGCAATTGCAAAAAAAAATGTATCTTTGCAAACCGAACCGCCTGTCGCCATAGCATCCAGTTGCCAGTGCGACAGCCTTTTACAAACCATTCACACCCATACAGAACCGCCTATGCCCGCCCACCTCAACCTCATCGAGATCTTCAGCGCCTTCATCGTGATGTTCGCCATCATCGACATCACCGGCTCCATACCCATCTTCATCGGCATGGAGGAGCAGGGCAAGCACATCAAGCCCCTGAAAGCCACCGCCGTAGCCCTCGGCCTCTTCATCGCTTTCTACTTCGCAGGCGAGGGGCTGCTGCGCCTCTTCTCCATCGACATTGCCGCCTTTGCCGTGGCAGGCGCCGTGGTGCTCTTCCTCCTGGCGCTGGAGATGATCATGGGGCGCGAGTTCATCAAGAACGAGAGCGTGGGCTCGGGCGCGAGCATCGTGCCGGTGGCCTTCCCGCTCATCGCCGGGCCGGGCGCCCTGACCGCCCTGCTCTCGCTACGCGCCGAGTACGCCTCGGTCAACATCCTGCTGGGCCTGCTGCTCAATATCGTCATCGACTATCTCGTCCTGGCCTTCCTGCCCAGGCTGCAGCGTGTGCTGGGCGGCGAGATTGTCTTCGTGCTGCGCAAATTCTTCGGCGTCATCCTGCTGGCCATCGCGGTGAAACTCTTCGTCGGCAACCTCACCGTCGTCTTCCACTCGGCGCAGTAAGCACCTCCCCTCCCGCCCACTCCCCTGCCATCCCCTTAGGGGGGAAGGAGAGGGGAAGAACATGACACCTCCTACATGCTGGGCACCAGCCTGTTGCAAACCTCCGATTTTCGCCCGGAAACCGAAAATCTCCCGAAAAAAATTCAAAAAAAAATGTGCACAGGATGCAATAACATCCCGTGCACGGATACCTAATACATTATTAAACACAAAACCGACATGCCGATGAAACGATACACCATGCTCAAGGTGCTCGCCCTGGTGGCGACGCTGGCCCTCACGGAAACCCTCTGCATTGCCCAGCCTGGCGGAGGCCCCGGCGGACGCCCCCCTATGGGAGAAGGCGGACGCCCCGGACGGCGTCCCGACCGCGCCGGACGCGACTGGAACCAGATGGGCGACAGCCAGCAGGCCGCCACCGTCAAGCAAAAGAAGAAAGTGAAGGAGGGAGACACCTTCAAGGTAGTCGGTTCGCTGCGCGATTCGGTGAGCGGCGAGTTCCTGGCCTTTGTCAATGTGGCCGTGCTCGAGGCGGCGGACTCTTCGTTCGTCAAAGGGGCCTCCACCAATTTCGACGGCCTCTTCGAGGTGACCGGCGTGCCGGCAGGCGACTATCTGCTCCGCATCTCGGCCATAGGCTACCGCAACCGCCTGGTGCCTTTCAAGGTGGAGAATAACACCGCCCTCGGCACCCTCCGCCTGATGCCTGGGGCCACCACGCTGGATGCGGTGGAAATCACCGCCGAAAAGCCTCTGTACCTGATGGATGGCGAGAAGCTGGTCTACAACGTCGAGGACGACCCCTCCATCCAGACCGGCACCACCGAGGACGCCCTCCAAAATGCCCCCGGCGTGGAGGTGGACGTGGAGGGCAACATCTCGCTCCGCGGCGTCTCCAGCGTCGAGGTGTGGATCAACGACAAGCCCTCCAAACTCACCGAGGAGAACCTCAAGACCTACCTGCAGACCCTTCCGGCCAACGCCCTGGCCCGCATCGAGACCATCACCAACCCCTCGGCCAAATATGCCACCGATGCCGAGGCGGTCATCAACATCATCACCTCGGCGCATATCAAAAGCAACCAGTTCGTCAGCTTCGGCGTGAACGGGTCCAACCAGCCCTTCGTCAGCCCATGGGTGAGCTACATGTGGGCCAAGGAGAAGCTGAGTATCAACCTCTTCGGTTCGTTCCGCTATTCCTATCGCAACAACGCCTCGGAATCCTGGTCGCTCACACGGGAGGACGGCCACACCGGCAACGAGTACGACACCGTGATGCGCCAGACCAACACCGCAGCCGATACCAACTGCTCCTATGGCGGCAACCTGTTCGCCTCGGTGAACTACGAGATCGACTCCACATCAGATATCGAGTTCAGCGGCGGTTTCAACATCAACCGCAACAAGTCCTACTCCACCCGCTCGACCGAGCAGGTGTTCTGGCCGCTGGAGCTGGACAGCATCTTCGCCTACTCGCTGGGCGACACCTCCATCTCCACCCGCGGCTTCGGCGACCTGGGGGTGGACTATACCAAGAAGTTCGACCAGCGCGGCCACAACCTGCGCCTCGGTGCCCGGGCGCGGCTCTCGAAGAACGGTTCCGACGAGTACTACCACCGCCTCTACACCACCTATACCGACCTCGACGAGAACCGCCACCTCCTCTCCGACAGCCGCGACATGGGCTTCGACGTCAATGCCCGCTACAACCGTCCCTACAGCAAGGACGGTGAACTCTCCTACGGACTGGGCTTCGGCTATGAGGACGAGCGCAACACATTCGACCGCTACTACCTTGGCGCCACCGGCGGCTACGACAGCGTGGACCTCCTGCGCACCTACGAGCTGGGCTTGCGCGAGGCCGAGGTGTCCGCCGACGTCAACTGGACCCACCGCTGGGGCAACCTCACGCTCTCCTCCGGCCTCGGCGTGGAGATGGAGCACACCTCCTACGACTACAAGACCCAGATGGTGGAGTTCGCCGACGACAGCGCCTTCGTCCACTTCAAACTGCGCCCCTCCATCCACCTCACCTACCGCACCGACGACATGCACAACTTCAAGCTCAACTACTCGCTCCGCATGAAAGACCCCTCCTATAAGAACCTGACGCGCTTCCGCACCTATGGCGAGGAGTCCTACTCCACCGGCAATCCCGATGGGCTGAGCTACAGCTACACCCACAACGCCGAGGCCGGATGGGCCAAGTATTTCGAGCGGTTCGGCAACGTGGGCGTCGACCTCTATGGGCGCCTCTCCACCAACGAGATCAGTTCGCTCACCGAGTCGGAGTTCGACCGGTTCCTCGACCGCTGGGTGAACTACTCCATGCCCTACAACATGGGAACCTCGTGGCGCTACGGCGGCTCGCTCAACCTGACCTACCGCCCCACGGGTTTCTTCAACGTGCGCCTCTACGCCAATGTCTACGACTACGGCTACCGCCTGGAGAACTACCGCGGACGCGATGTGCAGGAGGACATGTGGTCGTGGAGCGTCCGCGTGAACGCCTGGGCCAAGCTCTTCGACCAGTACCAGGTCACCGCCTCGTTCAATTACACCTCCCCCACCCTCGGCCTGATGTCGGTGCGCAAGGAGCGCTGGATGTTCAACATCGGCGCACGCAGCGACTTCTTCAAACGCAAGCTGTCTGTCTTCGTGAACATACAGGACCTCTTCAACTGGGGCGCCAGCCGCGGCTCGGGCTCCGAGAACACCAACCCCTACTACCTCAGCGAGAGCACCCAGAAGATGCTCAACAGCCGCTACATCTCCGCCGGCATCACCCTGCGCTTCGGCAAGATGGAACTCGAAAAAGGAGCCAAAGACGGCTCATCGGAGGAGGGAGACAGCCTGTAGCAGGCACTGTCCAAGAATCGGGGGCGAGGAAAATTCACACCATTAAGACACTAAAAATCAACCCCATGCCTCCGATTCTTCTTTTTGCAGGCAAAAAAAGTTTGGCCAGTTCCGAAAAAGGTTGTACCTTTGCACCCGTTTTCGGAAGATAGAAAACGCAGTTTGTCCTATGGTGTAACGGTAGCACATCTGACTCTGGATCAGCTTGTCTTGGTTCGAATCCAGGTAGGACAACCGGGAGCCCCGCAATGCGGGGCTTCTTTGTTTTCAGGGCATGGGATGGTCGCGGTGCAGGGCGGCGAGGGCGTGGCGGAGGATGGTGGCATGGTCGAAGGCGAGGGGCGGGAGGTCGTGCACGGGGAACCAGCGGGCGGCGACAGCATCGTCGCCACCGGCCACGGCCGACGGCGGCACCAGGGCGTAGAAAGCTATGGTGACCACGCGCTCGCGCGGGTCGCGGTCCACGGCGGAGTAGGCTCCCACCTGCCTGATATCACTGACCTCGAGTCCCGTCTCCTCCTTCAGTTCGCGCACGGCGCAGGCTTCGGCCGTCTCATCAATGTCCATGAAGCCGCCGGGGAAGGCCCACATGCCCTGGCAGGGCTCGTGGGCGCGCTGGATGAGGAGCACCTGCAGCACGCCTCCGTCGAGGCAGAAGACCACGCAGTCGGCCGTCACGGCAGGGTGCGGATAGTCGTACACATATTGTCGCCTAACCGGCGTCGCCGCCGCCTCGTCGGCACGTTGTCCATTCATTTTCATCGCTTTGCACGTTTAGAGTATTCTGTATATCAGGTGCAAAGGTACGACTTTTTTCCTGTACGGCAAGTCCCCTGGCCGTGGCATGCGCCGCGGAGGGCCCGCCCTGAAGGGATGGCGTGGCGGCGGCAGTCGCTTGGTCCAGCGGCACGTAGGAGGAGGCGCTGGCGCGGCCGTCGGAGTCGAGGGCGAGGAGCCAGGACTGGGTCTCGGCGGCGGTCCAGCCGTCGGGCAGTTGCATGGCCAGCCGGCCCTGCCGCCGTTCGGCAGGGGTGGAGAGGTGGCCCTGGCGCGTGACGGCGTTGTAGGCGTAGAGGTAGACGCGGTCGCCGCCGCGGGAATACCGCTGGCCGCCGTTCCGCTCATACTCGACGCGCAGCACGCCGTCCGCATCCACCGTGGCCGACCTCGGGGCCACCCGGGCCGCAGGGCCTTCGGAGAGCACAAGGTGCTCGTAATCAACCGCTCCGCCACGGTGGAAGCAGCCCTTGTTCAGCTTAACGAAGGCGTTGCCCTCGGTCATCTGCCACCGTGCAGCCTTTTCTTTGAGCCCCAGCAGCAGGGCTCCGCGCGCCGTGGCGGCGAAGCGCACCATCTCTACAAACCATTCGCGTTCTGCTTGTTGCGACGCTGTGTTCGGGTAGCGGACCGCACGGCGGTAGCCGCGCACCACGTCGCGGCCTTTCCACACGTAGCCTACCACTGTACCCACTTTTCCCCGGAAGGGGCCGAGGATGCCCATGTCTAATTTTGCCATAATATTTTGATTTTTAAGATTTAACAATAGGTAATACAACTGAGACACTCACTGAGGAGTGTGGTCGCGTCCCTTCGGGACGCAGGGGAGGGGTGTGTATCGGGCACCGCACTGCGCTTCGCTTGTGCGGTGTTACGAGAGGTTATGCCTCTTCGAGGCAGTTGTGGGGGACTCGATTAGGGGCAACAGAGTATGGTCGCGTCCCTTCGGGACGCAGGGGAGGGGTGTGTACCGGGCACCGCACTGCGCTTCGCTTGTACGGTGTTACGAAGGGTTATGCCTCTTCGAGGCAGTCGCGGAGGTCTCGATTAAGGGCAACAGAGTGTGGTCGCGTCCCTTCGGGACGCAGGGGAGGGGTGTGTATCGGGCACCGCACTGCGCTTCGCTTGTGCGGTGTTACGAAGGGTTATGCCTCTTCGAGGCAGTCGCGGAGGTCTCGATTAAGGGCAACAGAGTGTGGTCGCGTCCCT
>JAGAYN010000005.1 GCA_017940465.1 Bacteroidales bacterium
AATCCCGCCCCTTCTCTACTCCACATTCCACGCCCCCTCTCTTGAAAGGAGAGGGGGCTGGGGGGTGAGGCCCTCCGAACCCGGTAGGTATTTGGTAGGTATCCTGTAGGTATTTACTTCGACTGAGAACCGATATGGACGCTTATGGACCACTTGGCTGGAAAACGACTTGAATTTTTTATTTTGCCATGTCAAATAATGTTTGTAATTTTGCACATTCAAAACAATAAAACCAACACAAACTATCATGGTAGATTATAAGACAATAGGACTGGTGAACACACGCGCGATGTTCGCCAAGGCGGTCTCCGGCGGCTACGCCATCCCCGCCTTCAACTTCAACAACATGGAGCAGATGCAGGCCATCATCCAGGCGGCGGTGGAGACCAAGAGCCCCGTCATCCTGCAGGTGAGCAAGGGCGCACGCGACTACGCCAACGCCACCCTGCTGCGCTACATGGCCGAGGGCGCCGTGCAGTACGCCAAGGAACTCGGCTGCCCCAACCCGCAGATCGTGCTCCACCTGGACCACGGCGACAGCTTCGAGACCTGCAAGAGCTGCATCGACAGCGGCTTCTCCAGCGTGATGTACGACGGCTCGGCCCTGCCCTACGAGGAGAACATCCGCATCTCGCGCCAGGTGGTGGAGTATGCCCACCAGCACGACGTCACGGTCGAGTGCGAACTCGGCGTGCTGGCCGGTGTCGAGGACGAGGTCTCCCACGCCGAGAGCCACTACACCAAGCCCGAGGAGGTCATCGACTTCGCCACCCGCACCGGTTGCGACAGCCTGGCCATCAGCATCGGCACCTCGCACGGCGCCTACAAGTTCAAACCCGAGCAGTGCACCGTCGACCCGCAGACGGGCCGCCTCGTGCCGCCTCCGCTGGCCTTCGACGTGCTCGAAGCCGTCGAGAAGCAACTGCCCGGCTTCCCCATCGTGCTGCACGGCTCCTCCAGCGTGCCGCAGGACGAAGTGGACACCATCAACGCCAACGGCGGCGCCCTGAAGGCCGCTGTAGGCATCCCCGAGGAACAGCTGCGCAAGGCCGCCGGAAGCGCCGTCTGCAAAATCAACATCGACAGCGACAGCCGCCTGGCCATGACCGCCGCCATCCGCAAGCACATGGCCGAGCACCCCGACCACTTCGACCCCCGCCAGTACCTCAAACCCGCCCGCGAAAGCATGAAGAAACTCTACATCCACAAGATTGTAAACGTGCTGGGCTCCAACGACAAACTGTAACACTCTGCAGATGAAGAAAGGGGCGAAAATAGCCGTATGGACCGTCGGGAGCCTGCTGGCACTGTTGCTGCTGGCAGCCCTCCTGGCGGCCCCTGTGGCCAGAGGCTACATCAACGGCCATGGAGAACAACTGGTGGGGCGCAAAGTGCACATCGACGGCCTGCGTTTCAACCTCTTCACCGGCCACCTGGCAGTGCACGACCTCGACCTCTACGAGGACAACGGCACCGACCGCTTCGCCCATTTCGACACGCTCGATGTACGCGCCCGCCTGCTGCCGCTGCTGGCGCACACCGTGCACCTCAAACACATCACCCTGGCCGGCCTCAATGCCTCTGTGGTGCGCAGCGCCGACCGTTTCAACTTCCAGTCCCTCATCGACCACTTCGCCAGCGACGAACCCAAGACCGACACCACCCCGAGCGACTGGGTAATCAAACTCTACAACATCCGCCTCAGCCACGCGCAACTGCACTACCGCGACGGCGCCCAGCAGTGGCACCTGCCCGACGTCAACCTGCGTGTGCCCGGCTTCGTCATCGGCGGCGAAGAGGACAGCCAGGGCGGACTCAACATCGCCTTCACCCACGGCGGCCGCCTCAACATCAACGCCAACCACGACGGCCACAACGGCGACTTCGGCCTCCAGGCCACGCTGACCGACTTCGCCCTGAAGAACATCGACCCCCTCCTGGCCACCGCCCTCCGCGACGCCACGCTCAAAGGCACCCTCGGGGCCTCACTCCGCGCCCAAGGCAACCTCGACAGCCTGATGGCGAGCCGCATCAGCGGCACCGTGGCGCTGGCCGGCCTCGACCTGGGCACACCCCAGGGCTCCCTGGCCTCGCTCAAAGAACTCTCCCTCCACATCGCCGACCTCAACCTGCAGCAGAACCGCTACGACATCAGCCGCCTGCAGATCGACGGCCTCGTGGCTGCCTACGAACAGTTTGCCGACGGCAACACCCTCACACGGCTCCTCGCCCCCGCCGACACCGCGCAGGCCGCCACCCGGGAGACCGTCCAAGACACCGCCGGACAGCCATCCGCCGCCACCCCCCTGAAACTCCACATCGGCCAGCTGGCCATCAGCAACTGCCACCTCACCTACGCCGACCACACCCTCCCCGACCCCTTCCGCTTCCCCATTGCCGACCTCTCGGTCGAAGCCTCCGACATCACCACCGGCGGCGACAACAACGCCCGCCTCCGCGCCACGCTGCCTGGCGGCGGCAAACTCATGGCCAACTGGAACGGCAACATCGACCACTGGAAACAACACCAGCAACTCTTCCTCTCCGTCAAAGGGCTCGACATGAAGCAACTCAGCCCCTGGGCCGTCTACTACACCGGACAACCCATCGAGGACGGCGTCTTCGGCCTCACCACACGCCTCGACATAGCCAACTCCTACCTCGACAACCAGAATAAAATCGACATATACAAGGCCACCGTCGGCAGTCGCCGCAAAGACGTGGAACCCCAGCAGAAGATACCCCTCAAGACCGCCCTCTACATCCTCAAGGACAAGGACGACAAGATACTGATCGACCTGCCGGTCAAGGGCAACATCGACAGTCCCGAGTTCAACTACATGAAACTCGTCTGGAAGACCCTCGGGCAGCTGCTGGTCAAGGTGGCCACCTCGCCCGCCCGCGCCCTCGGCAACGCCCTGGGCCTGAAGAGCGAGAACCTGGAATTCATCGAGCTACAACCCGACCAGCGGGGCCTCACCTCCGAGCAGTACCACGTGCTGGGCGACCTCGCCACCATCGTCAAGAGCGACAGCCTCGTGGCCCTCACCCTCGAACTGCAGATGGCCGACCCCGACGGGAAACGAGCCGAACGCCTGAACTCCGCCGTGCACCAGTACCTGCTGGACCAAGGCGCCCCCGAAGGCCAGATCCACATCACCACCGGACAGCCTCCCGCCGAAGGCCAGCCCTCCGGCTACGCCATCCTCTCCGAAATGAAAATAGACTGACACCCATGGAAGAAGACCTCCTGCAACCCCCTGCCAATATCGACTACAACGACGACTCCATCGTCCACCTCGAGGACATGGAACACATACGCCTCCGCCCCGGCATGTACATAGGCAAGTTGGGCGACGGCTCCAGCCACGACGACGGCATCTATGTCCTCGTCAAGGAAGTCATCGACAACGCCATCGACGAATTCACCTCCGGCTATGGCAAGAAGATAGAAGTCAATATCAACTTCGCCGAACGCCGCGCCACCATCCGCGACTACGGCCGTGGCATCCCCCTGGGCAAACTGGTGGAAGCCGTCTCCAAACTCAACACCGGCGCCAAGTACGACAGCAAGGTGTTCCAAAAGTCGGTCGGCCTCAACGGCGTAGGCACCAAGGCCGTCAATGCCCTCTCCTCCTACTTCAAGGTGCAGGCCTTCCGCGACGGCAAGACACGCTGCGCCGAGTTCTCCGAAGGCAAACTCACCAACGACAGCGGAATCATCCCCGACACCACCTCCGAAAGCGGCACCCTCGTGGAGTTCACCCCCGACCCGAAACTCTTCGGCAACTACCACTTCATCGGCGAGTACGTAGAGAAACGCATCTGGAACTACTGCTACCTCAACCGCGGCCTCACCATGTACTACAACAACCGCCGCTACTACTCCAAGAACGGCCTCCTCGACCTGCTGGAGAACAACCTGCAGTCCGACCCGCTCTACCCCGTCATCCACATCAAGGAGGGCGACTTCGAGGCGGCGTTCACCCATGTGAACGGACAGTCGAACGACTACTACTACTCCTTCGTCAACGGCCAGCATACCACCGAAGGCGGTACACACCAGAGCGCCTTCCGCGAAGCCTACGCCCGTGTGGTCAAGGAGTTCATCAAGAAGGACTATGCCCCCGAGGTGATACGCCAAGGGCTGGTCTGCGCCCTCTGCGTGCGCATCCAGGAACCCGTATTCGAGGCCCAGACCAAAACCAAGCTCGGCTCCACCCACCTCGAGCCCAACAAAGCCGACGGCACCAACGACAGCCCCCTGCTGAAGACCTACGTGCTGGACATCCTGCGCTCGAACCTCGACAACTACCTCCACATGCATGCCGAGACCGCCGAGGCGCTCCTGGCCAAAATCAACGCCAACGAGAAGGAGCGCAAGGACATAGCCGGCATCAAGAAAGTGGCCCGTGAGGCCAGCAAGAAGGCCAGCCTCAACAACCGCAAACTGCGCGACTGCCACGTGCACTACAACACCAACCACGCCCGCCGCCTGGAAAGCACCATATTCATCACCGAGGGCGACTCGGCCTCCGGCTCCATCACCAAGAGCCGCGACGTGGACACGCAGGCTGTCTTCTCCCTACGCGGCAAGCCGAAGAACACCTACAGCATCAGCAAGGTAGACGTATACAAGAACGAAGAGTTGAACCTCCTCCACAACGCCCTCGACATCGACGACGGCATGGACAACCTGCGCTACAACAACGTGGTCATCGCCACCGATGCCGATGTGGACGGCATGCACATACGCCTCCTCCTGCTCACCTTCTTCCTCCGCTTCTACCCCGAACTCATCCAGACCGGACACGTATACATCCTCCAGACCCCCCTCTTCCGCGTCCGCAACAAGCAGAAGACCACCTACTGCTACACCGACGAAGAGCGCATCGAAGCCATACGCAACACCCCCAAAGCCGAAATCACCCGCTTCAAGGGCCTCGGCGAAATCAGCCCCGACGAGTTCAAGAACTTCATAGGCAAGGACATGCGCCTCGACCCAGTGCTGCTGCACAAGGAATTCGACACCCAGCGCGTCCTCGGCTTCTACATGGGCGAGAACACCCTCGAACGCCGCGAATTCATCATGCAGAACCTGCGTGTGGAAGACGATGAATCCATAGTGGTGGCATAAAAAAATTTGGCCATATCAAAATAAGTTACTAATATTGCATCCAAATCAAATCACTATGAGTACCGCTAAAAGACGCAAAAACAACCTGATAGTCAGTTATAAGAACCTCTCCGACGACCTGAAGGCAAGGTTCAAAGAAGCCTATCCCGACGGATATACCGACCACCTGCAGCGCTTTGTCAAACCCAACGGGGAAACTATTTTCGTAGTCCCCTTCGAGACAGAGGAGACTGCCTATATGGTCAAGTTCGAGGTCAAGATAGACACCCTCGGCGAAGACCTCGACAAAGCCCTCTTCGACGACGACGAGGAAACCAAGCAGGAAGAGTTCGCCCCCCTGAGCGAGGCCCTCGAAAAAGAGGAAGCCGACCCGGCCCACAAGCAGAAAGAACTGGTGCACGGAGCCGCCTACGAGGATGTTATCGCCGACGAAGAGGAGCGCAAGAAGAAAATCTCCCTCGGCATCAACAAGGAGGAAATCAAGGCCGCCTTCGGCGACGACGACGCAGAGGAACTGGACAGCTACGAACGCATCGGCGACGACGAGGAATCCAACGACGACGACTTCGAGCCCTCCGACGAGGACCTCCGCGGCATCGAAGAGGAATATCTCGACGCCGAAATCCCACCCCTCGACGCCACCATACCCGAATCCGAGATGGCACAGCCGAAACCCAAAAGCACCAGAAAGAAGAAAAGCAAACAATAACCCCTAAAAAATAAAAAACATGAACAAGACATTCAAGACCCTCCTATGCCTTGCAACCATCTCCCTTGGCATCGGAACCGCCGCCCAGGCACAGGATCGCAAATTCTACCAGACGTTCTACCTTGACCTCTGCATGCCCACTGCCGACTTCGGCAGCAAGGTCAGTTCCAGCCACCCCACCGTCCCCCTGTACTACACCGAGATAGGCAAGGACGCCTCCGTAGGTTTCGGCCTTGGCTACCGCCTCAGCTACCGCCTCGATGTGGGCTTGGGCGAGGTGGCTCCTTTCGGGAACGTTGACATATTATGGAACACCATTAAAGGTAAGTGGCGCGACAAATACAGCGATGCCTATATGTCCACCCCCACCTATTTCAACATCCCCTTTCTGCTCGGTGTCACCTACATCTACGACGAACTCCCCTGGCCGGACATCCGCGCCTACGGTGAATTCGGCATCGGCCCCGACTTCCTCTGGATTACTCCCGAGGGCGATGATGGAAAACTTGTACCCAAAATAGCCTACAAATTGGACGTTGCCTTAGGCTGGACCATCGGATTAGGAGCCTATTTCGGACGCTACTTCTCGGCTGGCATCAACTACTACGGCCTGGGTAAGCACGACATCGACTACACCAAAAACACCCTCGAAGATCTTGAATACACGAGCAATCCCCCCCGCGAGCGCCGCACCGTAGTCAGCGTCATGCTCCGCCTTGGTTTCCACTTCTAAAAGGTTAGTAATTCAACGGCGAGGGTCCCGCTCCGATGGAGCGGGACCCTCGCTTTTTTGTCCCAATCCCCCAGGGACCCTCCCACGACCCTATAGGTATCCGGTAGGTATCCCCTAGGTATTTACTTCGACTGAGAACCGATATGAACGGATATGAACCACTGGCCAGGTTCACCCCCGGCCGCTGGTTCAATCAATCCTCTCGAAACCGAGGTACGGCACCAGGCACTGCGGCATCGCGATGCCGTCGGGCGTCTGGTTGTTCTCCAGGATGGCGGCCACGATGCGCGGCAGGGCCAGGGCGGAGCCGTTGAGGGTGTGGCACAGCTGCGGGCGACCCTGCTCGTCCTTGTAGCGCAGCTTCATGCGGTTGGCCTGGAAGGTCTCGAAGTTGGAGACCGAGCTCACCTCGAGCCACCGCTGCTGGGCGGCGCTCCACACCTCGAAATCGAAGGTCATGGCGGAGGTGAAGCTGATATCGCCTCCACAGAGTTTGAGCACATGGTAGGGCAGGCCGAGTTTCTCGAGCAGCGAGCCCACGTGGCGCTTCATCTCCTCAAGGGTGTCGTAGGAGCGGTCGGGGTGCTCGATGACCACGATTTCCACCTTCGAGAACTCGTGCAGGCGGTTCAGGCCTCGCACATCCTTGCCGTAGCTGCCGGCCTCACGGCGGAAGCACTCGCTGTAGCCCACATGGCGGATGGGGAACCTCTTGGCGTCCACAATCTCGCCGCGGTAGAGGTTGGTGATGGGCACCTCGGCGGTGGGAATCATGTAGAAGCCGTCGAGCGGTATGGCGTACATCTGGCCCTCCTTGTCGGGCAGCTGTCCGGTGCCGAGGCCGCTGGCCTCGTTGACCATCAGCGGGGGCATAATCTCCTGGTAGCCCGCCTCGGCGGCCTCGTCGAGGAAGAAATTGATGAGCGCGCGCTGCAGACGGGCACCCTTGCCCTTGTAGACCGGGAAGCCGGCGCCGGTGATCTTGTTGCCCAGCTCGAAGTCGATGATGTCGTACTTCTGGCAGAGTTCCCAGTGCGGCAGGGCCATCTCCGGCAGGTGGAGCGGCACCTCGTGCTGTGCCACCACCACGTTGTCCTCCGCGCTCCTGCCCTCCGGCACCGACGGATGCGGCGCATTGGGGAGCGAGAGGAGCCTGTCGTTCAGCGCCTGCTCGGCCTCGGCCTGGCGCGCGGAGAGGTCGCGCTCCTCGGCCTTGAGTTCGGCGGTGCGGGCCTTGGCCTGCTCGGCCTCCTCGCGGCGCCCCTCCTTCATGAGGGTGCCGATTTCCTTGGCGACGCGGTTCTGGTCGGCCTTCACGGCGTCGGCCCGCGCCTGCAGGGCACGGCGGTCGGCGTCGAGGCGCAATATCTCGTCGATGCGGGCTTCCACATCCTTGACATTCTTGATTTTCAGCCGCGAGATGCACTCCTCGCGATGCTCCTTGATGTATTGTAACTGCAGCATTTACATGATATTTTAGACACGCGCATAACGCCCACCCGGGCAAAATATTGTGTCGCACGCAAAATAAATGGCAACACACCCTACCCTTCCAGCAGCGGGGCCAGGCGCGGCAGGACGGCCAGGTCGGCGGGGAGCCAGCGGAGGCTGTCCAACTCCGCAGCGCCGAGCCAACGCGACCCGCTGTGTTCCAGCAGTATCGGCTCGCCCAGCGGGCGGCAGCGGTAGAGGTGCATGGTGAGGTGGAAGTCGGGATAGTCGTAGTCCACAGTGGCCACAAAGCCCTGTATCTCCACCTCCAGCGAGAGCTCCTCGCGCAGTTCGCGCCGCAGGGCCTCCTCCCTACCCTCGCCCGCCTCCACCTTGCCGCCGGGAAACTCCCACCACCCCGCCCACGGCCCCGAGGCACGCCGGGTGGCAAACAATAGGCCGTCACGCACAACGGCAGCCGCTACCACTTCCACTGTCTTCATAAACAAAAAGGGACATACCCGTGTATGTCCATGGTTACCAAGCGGAGAGAGAGGGATTCGAACCCCCGGACCCTCGCAGGTCAACGGTTTTCAAGACCGCCGCAATCGACCGCTCTGCCATCTCTCCTTCGCAAATTGTGAGTGCAAAATTACCATTTTTCCGCGACACCACCAAATTTTTCTTCTATCCCACTGTATAGCACACACTTACATCCACACCACAACATCCACAGAAAGCCCCTGGAAAGGGTCGGAACGGCACTTTTGCAACAGGGTGATAACTAACACCTTAAGGGCATCCCCTTTTTCTCCTCTTCTTCTCCTCTTCGTATCATATTCGTCTCTGGTAGGTATATGGCAAAAATGTGGGAGGTATGCGGGAAGAATCCGCAGGGGACTTTATCCGTCATTCCGCGCAATAAAAACGGCCCTCCGGCGTTGTCTGCAATAAAAACAAATACAGGATATGACCAAAGCATTGTTTATCAACGGAAGCCCGCGGCGCAACGCCAACACGGCGCAGCTGCTGCAGCGGGCGATGGCGGGTGCCAGGGACGCCGGTGCCGAATGCGAGATGGTGGAACTCTACGACCGCTCGCTCAACTACAAGGGCTGCATGAGCTGCTTCGCCTGCAAGGTGAAAGGCGGCCGCAAGGGCGTATGCTCCTTCCCTGACGACCTGCGGCCCATCCTCGAGCGCGCCGTGGAGGCCGACGTGCTGGTGTGCGGCACGCCCGTCTACTGCAGCTACCCCACGGCCAACCTGCGCGCCTTCATGGAGCGGCTCATCTTCCCGGCGGTGAACTATTCCGATTTCACCCACCCCGTCGTCAACAAGCCCAAGCGCAGCGCCACCATCGTCACCATGAACTGCCCCGACGAGGAGCAGTACCGCAACATCCGCTACGACATCCTGATGGACACCAGCGGCGGCAGCCTCGGCATGTTCGGCCCCACCGAGACGCTCTACAGTTTCGACACCCTGCAGTTCAACGACTACAACCGCTACGACGCCGCCATGCTCCCCGCCGACCGCAAGGCCGAACGCCACCGCACCCAGTTCCCCCTCGACCTCGACGCCGCCTACGCCCTCGGCCGCCGCCTGGCAGAAAACAGCTGACGCCCCGGCGGGACCCGTATCCCGCCGTGCACTCATAAACGCTTGCAACGGCCAGCGACGCAATCTGCGCCGGCTATCGGATGAAATTGGTGGTTATGCGCTTCGGCTCGGGCGCGGGAAGGCCATTGGCGGAGCGCTCGGCGGCGATGGCGCGGATGAGGAAGGCCATGTTGCGGCCCAGCACCCGCATGACCTGGAGCCCCTCCTCGTCCTGCATCACCTCCTCGGGCGAATTGCCGTGCAGCCGCCGGGATGCGGACTGCCGTTGAGCAAAAGTACCTTGAGAGTCTCCATATATCTGATTCTATGTATGATGCAACTGTTCCTGACAAGTATTCAGAATGCAAAGATAGAAATTAATTTCAAATCAGTAAAACATGCAGTGGACAACCTGTTGAAAAATAGCATTTGCGGGGGTAGAAAAAAGTGCGTATCTTTGCAAATTGATTATGAAGAAAATTTGGACAGCCATAGTGAAGCTCCGCGGCTGGAAATTCCACCTGCCGGAGCCAGGCAGCCGCTCCGAACTGCAGCGGTGCATCATCGTGATGGCACCCCACACGGCAGCGGCTGACTACACGGTGGGGACCACCTACCTGTGGAGCCTCGGTGTGAACGGCAAGATATTTATCAAGAAAGAATACTTCAAGTGGCCGCTGGGCGGCCTGCTGCGCAAACTGGGCTGCATCGCCATCGACCGTGGCAACCGCCACAACGACATGGTGGGCACGGCGGTGCGCGAATTCGCCAAAGGCGGCCCCCTGTCGGTGGTCATCACGCCCGAAGGCACCCGAAAGGCCACAAACCGTTGGAAACGTGGATTCTGGGAGATTGCCCACCAGGCCGGGGTACCCGTCGTGCCCTCGTACATCGACTATGGCAGAAAGGAAATCGGCCTGATGGAAACCATCTGGACCACAGACGACTACGAGGCCGACCTCGCCAAGTTGCGCCGACTCTACAAGAAGGAGTGGGCCAAGTACCCCGACCAGTTCATCGAATTGAAAACCGAAAATTGAAATCAACAATATGGTACGAAGAATTTTCGTTGAGAAGAAAGCCCCTTACGCCGTGAAGGCCAAGGAGCTACGAACCGAAATGAGCGAATACCTCGGCATTGAGGCCGAGGCGGTGCGCGTGCTGATCCGCTACGACATCGAGAATGTCAGCGAGGAGACCTACCAACGCGCCAAGGGCACCGTCTTCAGCGAGCCGCCGGTGGACGACCTCTACGAGGAGGATTTCCCCCACCGGGACAGCGACTTCTGCTTCACGGTGGAATACCTCCCCGGCCAGTTCGACCAGCGCGCCGACAGCGCCGAGCAGTGCCTGCAGCTCCTCAACGACGCCGAGCAGCCCATCATCAAGAGCGCCACGACTTATCTGATTACTCCGAGTACTCGGAGTAATCAGAAGGGCTTCTCCGAAGCCCAGCGCGAGACCATCGTCGCCCACTGCGTAAACCCCGTGGACAGCCGCCGTGCCGACGGCCCCAAGCCGCAGACCCTCGAGGACCACTTCGACGAGCCTGCCGACGTCATCACCTTCGACGGCTTTAAGGATATGCCCGAGGCCCGGCTGCAGGAGCTCTACGGCAGCCTCGGCCTCGCCATGACCTTTGCCGACTTCCTCCACATACAGAAGTATTTCCACGACGAGGAGCACCGCGACCCCACGATGACCGAAATCCGCGTGCTCGACACCTACTGGAGCGACCACTGCCGCCACACCACCTTCGCCACCGAGCTGAAGGACGTGCAGTTCGACGACGGCTACTACCGTCCGCTGATTGAGGGCGCCTTCCGGCAATACCTGGCCGACCACAAGGCACAGTACGCTGGGCGCGACGACAAGTTCGTCTGCCTGATGGATATCGGCACCCTGGCCGCCAAACGCCTGAAAGGCATGGGGCTGCTGGACGACCAGGAGAAGAGCGACGAGATTAACGCCTGCTCCATCGTTGTGCCGCTCAAGGTGGACGGCAAGGAGGAGGAGTGGCTCATCAACTTCAAGAACGAGACCCACAACCACCCGACGGAGATCGAGCCCTTCGGCGGCGCGGCCACCTGCCTCGGCGGCTGCATCCGCGACCCGCTCAGCGGCCGCACCTACGTCTACCAGGCCATGCGCGTCACCGGCGCCGCCGACCCCACCAAGCCTTTGAATGAGACGCTCCCCGGCAAGCTACCGCAGCGCAAGATCGTCACCACCGCCGCCCGCGGCTACAGCAGCTACGGCAACCAGATCGGCTTGGCCACGGGCCTCGTGAACGAGGTGTACCACCCCAACTACGTGGCCAAGCGCATGGAGATCGGTGCCGTCATCGCCGCCGCGCCGCGCCGCGCCGTGAAGCGCCTTACCAGCGACCCCGGCGACGTAATCATCCTGCTCGGCGGCAGCACGGGTCGCTACGGTTGAGGCGGCGCCACGGGCTCGAGCAAGAGCCACACCACGGC
The DNA here is from genome assembly GCA_017940465.1 of Bacteroidales bacterium. GTDB lineage: Bacteria > Bacteroidota > Bacteroidia > Bacteroidales > P3 > Colimorpha. Next base: position 12,090 of record JAGAYN010000005.1, read on the forward strand.
CAGCCTCACCACCTGCGGCGCCGAGGTGCAGAAGGGCA
>JAGAYN010000029.1 GCA_017940465.1 Bacteroidales bacterium
ATCTCCATAGCCTCGCTCGACCACATATCGGATCACCCTACGGACAGCACCTCCTGTCATGCCGCCGCATTGCCCATCTTTACCCATTTGCCCTTTTTCGCACGGTTTTCGAGGCCATATTTAAAGAGGAAAGATACGAAATAAATACCATACGGCCAAAAGTTTTTTCCGTTTCCCTGCGGGGTGCGGTACAATAATTCCGCCTGCCGGCGTTTTTTTTGCACGGAAGTTCACTTTTAGGACCAGGTTGTGCAACTATATGACAGGAACCATTCGTTCACATGACGCGTCGGGAATGGGGAAAATGAAAAGTCAAACCTCAAAAACAACAATCATGAAAAGCAACAGAATCAGAAATGGCCTTGTGGCGACTGCGGCTGTTATGTCCCTCGCCCTTGCCGGATGCGAGAAGCCGGCCTCTCTGCCGGTGGAGAAAGCCCCCGCGGCTGCCGGATGCAGCACCGGTACCCTGTTCACAGAGGAACTCACAGTCCCCAAGGACCACTACTTCGTCGGCGAGAGTGGTCGGGTCTACACCTCCGGCAGCCCCGAGGCACTCGAGAAATGGGTCCTCGACGCCACCCTGGAGGGCAGCGCGGTCTGCATCCGCTACGACAGGGACAGCGGCAGTTGGAATGGCCGTATTGTCAGGAAATAGCCGGGAAGTGTCGCAAGGAAAGGCGGGAGGATTCCGCAGCGGACCCTCCCGCTTTCAATGCAGTGGTGCGCTATAGTAGGGCTTGCCATGGAGGAAATCTACCTTGAGATGTACGACGTGCTGCTCCACCGGGCGGCTTCCATCATCGGGAACCGCGAGGACGCAAAGGATATCGTCCAGGACCTCTACGTCAGGATCAGGACCAGCCCGCGGCTGCACAGTGTGGAGACGAACCGGCGCGGCTACCTGTACGGGATGGTCACCAACATGTCGAAGCAGTTCCTCCGCAGCCAGGCAAGGCACCGTGTGCTGGAGCAGTCGCTTGCATCAGGGGACGGCGGTCGGGAGATGTCCCCCTTCTCCTACCTGGACGACCTGCTTTCGCCCCTGACACCGCTGCAGCGGGAGGTGGTGCGTCTTCACGACATCGAGGGCTACTCCTGCCTCGAGGTGGCGCTCCGGCTCGTGCGGACCCCCGTCTCCGTGAAGAAGCAGTTGGCCCTGGCCCACCGCAAACTAAAGGAAAACCACAATAAATCACAGCTATGAATTCCATTGACCAAATGCTTGAAGCGTTCTATTCCGGAAGCATAGGGCAGCCTGAACTGGAGTCCCTGTTCGATGCCTTCCTCGGCAGCAGGGAGGTGCGGGAGCGGTGGGCGACCGATGCCGCCGTCATCATTCCGCTTGCCGTGGCGAGGCGGGACAGGCGGATGCGGACCCGTGCCGCGCATCGGGGCTGGCGTGTGGCAGCCGCCATCCTCGTCCTGGTGGTCTCTGTAGGGTCGGCGGTGGCCTATGCGAAGGAGCAGCAGCCACGGGTCTACTCCACCGATGCCGCCTGCGACGTGGTATGCGCTGTGCAATGGTTGGACAATGCAGTGGAGACTGCCCTATGAGACAGGCGTTTCTTCTCGTGTTCATGGCGGTCGGCCTGCTGGCATCGGCGCAGTCCTCCTTCTACCGCAACTACTCCACGCGCCGTGAGGTGGAGACGGCGGTCTACATAAAGAACCACCGCATCGACGGGGTCAAGGTGGATGTCACGCTCCTCCGGGCCAGGGACAGGCAGGCATTCCTGAAGCTGCTTGCCGAGCTGCAGATACCCTATTCCCCTTACCATCCGGCCAGGGGCGTTTTCCTCGGCCTGCGCGACGACGGGAATCCCCGGCTGAAACTGCCGGCTGCCGACGGCAAGGTGTCCCTGAGGGGTGCCTGCCTCATCGGCGCTTCCGAAGCGGAACTTACCGTCTATGTCTTCCACCGGGTGAAGAACGAGGCCCGGTTCCGGAGGATTGTGCAGTATGTCATGCGGATGAGTGGCGGCGGATGAGCCTATGCCACCGGTTTCAGGCCGAGGTCCTTGGCCAGGCGGAGCATCATCTGCCAGGCGGCGTCGCGTTCGTTGGGTATCTGGCCGTCGAGGATGGCGTCCTTGATGGCGTCCTTGATGATGCCTATCTCGTGGCAGGGGCCGATGCCGAAGGTGTCCATGATGTCCTGTCCGCTGACGGGGGGCTGGAAGTTGCGTATGCGGTCGCGCTCCTCCAGTTCCACCAGTTTTCGTTTCACCAGCTCGAAGTTTCTGCGGTGGCGGCGTTGCTTTTCTTCGTTTTTGGTTGTGATGTCGGCGTTGCAGAGGAGCATGAGGTCGTCGATATCGTCGCCGGCCTCGAAGAGGAGACGGCGGACGGCGGAGTCGGTCACCTCGTCTTCGGCCAGTACAATGGGGCGCATGTGGAGCATGACCAGTTTCTCCACGTATTTCATCTCTGCCCCCAAGGGTAGCCTTAGGCGGCGGAAGAGGCGCTTGACCATGTGGGCGCCGCGGGCTTCGTGGCCGTGGAAGGTCCATCCCTGCGAGGGGGAGTAGCGTTTGACCCCAGGCTTCCCCATGTCGTGCAGCAGGGCGGCCCAGCGGAGCCACAGGTTGTCGCTGTCGACGCTCACGTTGTCCAGCACCTGCAGGGTGTGGTAGAAGATGTCCTTGTGCCCGCGGCCGTCGACGGTCTCCACGCCTGCCAGGGCCGAGATCTCGGGCAGGATGAGTGGCAGGAGGCCGCTTTTCTGCAGCAGTTTGTAGCCCAGCGACGGGGTGGGGGAGAGCATGATTTTGTTGAGTTCGGCGGTGATGCGCTCGGCACTGACAATCTCTATGCGTTTGGCGTTGCGGCCGATGGCCTCGAAGGTGTCGTCGGCGATGTGGAAGCCCAGCTGCGAGGCGAAGCGTATGGCGCGCATCATGCGGAGGGGGTCGTCGGAGAAGGTGATGTCGGGGTCCAGCGGAGTGCGGAGGATGCCGCTGTCCATGTCGTGCAGGCCGCCGAAGGGGTCGACCAGTTCGCCGTAGCGGTCGGCGTTGATGCAGACGGCGAGGGCGTTCACGGTAAAGTCACGCCGCCGCTGGTCGTCCTCGAGGGTGCCGTTCTCGACGATGGGTTTGCGGCTGTCGTGGCTGTAGCTCTCGCGGCGGGCACCGACGAATTCCAGCTCTGTGCCGTTGCAGGTGAAGCTTGCAGTGCCGAAGTTCTTGAAGACCGACACTTTGCTTCCGCCCAGGGCGGCGGAGGCGGCCTTGGCCAGTTCGATGCCTATGTGCACTTCGCCCCCCTCGTGGCGGCCTACGCAGACGATGTCGATATCGGTGCAGGGGCGCTGGAGGAAGAAGTCGCGCACCACTCCGCCCACGATGTAGGCGTCCATGCCCAGGCGGTCGGCCTCAAGGCCGATGGGGCGTGTGAGGGCGGGTGCTATCTCAATCGCCATAGTCTTTGGTGGTGACGAGGTTGCCGTTTGCGTCGTACACCTCCCAGGTGCCCACGCGGCGTCCTTCATGGCACTGCCCTATGTAGTAGGGGAATCCGTTTTCACGGAACACTTTGTAGCGGCCTTCCTCCTTGCCGCCCACAAAGGCGTACTCGGTCTGCTTGGTGCCGTCGGGGTAGTAGAAGGTCCACATCCCCTCGCGGAGGCCGTTCTCCATGCACCCTTCGCTGCGTTTCTGCATATTGGAGTAGAACTGGAACCACAGTTGCCGCGTCCCCTGGTGGAAGCATACGGTGGCGGGATGCCCTTCGGGGCCGAGCTCGATCACGCGCAGCGAGTCGTATTCGGCCACCAGCGGGCTGCCGTCTTCGTTAGTGAACTGCCATTGGGCATGGGTGGAATCCGTGCCGTTGTAGGTGCAGCTGGCCTGCATTCCGGCGCCTTCGGTGCCGAAGTGGCGGGTCTTGCGGGTGCATCCGGCGCACACCGTCAGGGCTGCCAGGGTGATTATCAGGTACTTTCTCATATCGTTCTGTTTGCTATCTGGCTGCAAATATACTAAAAAAAGCCGACATGGCGGCTTTTTTTCTCTGCTTTTTCGGGCAGGTGGTCCGTCAGTTTTCCTTGAACTTGGTCACCATGTCGATGTCGTTGGGCAGTTCGTCGTCGGGGCGGTAGGTGACTTTGAGGTAGGCGGTGTCCTTGAGGAAGTTGATGGAGCCCACCTGCACGCCGAGGATGTCGAGGCCGGTGCGCCGGCGCAGGTCGGCGAGGAGTTCGCTGCGGCGGTCGGGGTGTATGAGGTCGATCTTCTCGTAGAGGATGATTTTGGTGGCTTCCCTCTGGCCGAGGCCGAGGCTTTCGAGCAGCCAGCACACGAGGATGACCAGCAGGTTGGCGGCCAGGAGGGTGGCGTAGCTGGAGGCCATGCTGAAGCCGTTGATGATGGAGACGCCGATGATGACGAAGAGGTAGGTCATTTCGCGCACAGGCACCGTGGTGGTGCGGTAGCGGATCATGCCGAAAATGGCGAAGAGACCCAGCGCGAAGCCTATCTCGATGCTGAGGTTCTGCAGCGAGAAGAGGAGCAGGTAGATGACCACCGAGAAGAGGAGGAAGGTGAAGTAGTAGTCTCTGCGGCGCGACTTCCTGTAGTAGAAGCAGTGGGTGATTACCCAGCATACCAGCAGATTGAAGGCAAACCGCAGGAGGAGGTTCCAGAGGTTGGGCCCGTCGAAGAGGGGGATGCCGAGGAAATCATAGCTGGCGATCTGCTCGCCGAACTCTTCCGCTATGCCGGGGTCGAAGGCTTGTTGCAAAAGTTTCATGGTGTTATCTTTTTGATGTATAGCAATTTTTCCTTGAAGCTGTTCTGCTTCACGGCGGGGTTGGTCAGGGCGGTGCCGATGCAGTATTTGCTCATGCGACGGGGGAGGATGTGCATCTCGTGCAGTGCGCGCTCGATGGGCGAGGGCGGAGCGCCGACTTCGTGCTTGACCTCGACGACGAGTGCGTGGGCGATGTCGGCGTCGAGGCCGGTGGCGCGGTTGTGGAATCGGATGCCGTGGTCGATGGTGACGCGTTCGCTCATCCCTCTGTCCACCAGGGTGATGCGCTCGAAGCGGTTCTCCAGGCAGGCGTGGAGGGCGTTCCGGTCGGTGGCGGTGTCGGGGCGGGGGTTGTAGGGTGTCTGCCGCTCCACGAATTCCGCCACCTCCGCCACCGCCAGTGCCGCGTCGAAATCCCCCACGTCGATGCGGATGCGCTCCTTGCGTGTCTTGCCTTTGTTGTCTTTGTTCTTGATTTCAAAGAAGGTGGTGTCCGTGGAGCGGTAGGTGCGGACGCGCAGTTTCTGCCGGTTGAGCTTCTGGTTGTGGTGCATGGTGTACATGGCCATGTCCGCAGTGTCGTAGTAGAGGGTGCGGTAGGGGGCGATGCGTTCGGAGAGCGGAGAGCGGGGTTCGGAGCCCTTCTCGCAGGGGATGCGCTGCACATAGTAGCCATCGGCCACACGCTCCAGCAGCGGTTCCAGCAGCGCGGCGGGGGCTATGTACTTCTGGTCCACGCGGTTCATCAGCCGCACGGCCTTCATTTCCTCCAGCCCTATTGGGGTCATTTCCAGCAGGATGCTCACTTGTAGGTGTACTCGAAGTCCTTTGTGCTTTCCAGTTTGCCGTTGGGCTTGTAGTTGTACTGCTTCTTGCGCGTGCCGTCCTCGTTGTACTCGTACTTCTTGATGCGCACCACGTGGTCTTTGTCGTCGCGCTCCACCTGCCGCGAGCATTTGGTGCTGGTGCCTTCATACTCGTAGGTGATGCGCTTTTTCTGTCCATAGGAGGCGTATTCGATTTCCTCGATTTTGCGGCCGAGGTTGTCGTAGGTCACCTGGTTGTCCAGATAGGGGGTCTTGGAGCCTGCGCGGAGGTTCCATTCCTTGACCACGAGGTTCTTCTTGCGTTCGCGCTTGGAGGTCTTGTCCTGTGCCCAGAGGCTGCCGCCGAGGAGGCAGAGTGCGAGGGCGATGGTGAGGTGTTTGTTCATGTATGGTTCGCTTTATTGTGCCGTGACCGAGGTGCCGTTGCCCGTGGTGGCCACCGTGGCGCCGCTGTAGAGGCCGTGCCAGTGGCTTCCGCCGCTGATGGAGGGCGAGGTGAAGTAGGTGTAGGTGCCGGCCTGGATGGCGGGCGAGGAGATGAATATCTTGCCGCCGTTGCTGCCGCCGCCGGGTCCCGGGGGCTTGGCGCCGCCGGTGGTGGCGAAGCCGTTGCCGCTGACGGTGGGGGCTTTGAAGGTGAGCACCTCGGTGCCGCCGCTGTTCTTGACGCAGATGCCGTTGGTGGCGCTGACGCTGGTGGAGCCGCCGCCGCCCCAGGGGGAGCCGCTGCTGCCTATGGAGAGGGACTTCTGGTTGCTCACCGAGGGGGTGGCTTCGGTGGTGCCCATGTTGCCTCCGACGAGGACGATGATGCCGCCGGTGATGTAGAGGCGTCCGCCGCGGTCGCCGTTGTCGTCGATGGCCACTTCGGTGCCCTGGGCGATCACCGTGCCTCCGGTGATGTCGATGCGCGAGCCGTTGCAGTCGATGCCGTCGTTGTTGCGGGCGTAGGCCCAGACGCGGCCGCCGTTGATCTGGATGTACGAGGTGGCGTTGATGGCGTCGTCCAGCGCGTTGGCTTCCACGTCGCCGCCGTTGATGTAGAGGCTGGCCTTGGTCTCGATGGCTTCGCCGTTGGGGCTTTTGCCGCCGAAGCCGCCGCCGCTTCCGGTGGCGGTCTGCGAGCAATAGCTCAGCAGGTGGCCGCTGTTCACCGTGATGTCGCCCTCGATCTTGATTCCTTTGGGCAGTCCGCGCCAGTAGGTGCTGCTGCTGGCCGCGAGGAAGGGTGCGCCGGAGGTGGTGACGCTGACGCTCAGCAGGCTGTCCGCCGCGCCGGCGGTGCCCACGGTGAGCGCCGCCTTGCCGCGGATGCCGCGCCCGGCTTTACCGGTGCTGGCGCCGGAGAAGGTGCCTGCGGTGAAGACGATGTCGCCGTCGGCATTGAGGCAGGCGGGCGAGAAGCCGTCGCGGAAGTAGCTTCCGCTGTAGGGCACAGTGCCGAAGCCGTCGGCCGAGGTGGAGGCCGTCACCGAGCCGCCGCGTTGGCGGTAGGCGCCGTCGGTGGTGATGGCGCGGCCGGAGGCGGTGATGGTGAGGGTGCCGCCGCTGATGTCGATGTCGCCGTCGGCCTTGAGGCCGGCGGAGGCGTAGCTGTCGTAGGTGCCGGTGCTGTCCTGGTAGCGGGCGCAGGTGCCGGTGGCGGTGAGGGTGAGGATGCCGCCGCTGATGCTGACGGTGCTGTCGCAGCTCACGGCCTTGCCGCCGGCGTTGCCGGAGGGGCAGGTGGCCTCGAGGGTGCCGCCGCTGACGGTGAAGGTGCCCGCCACCTTGACGGCGTTGCAGTAGTCCGGCGCGTAGCCCGAGCCCGTGGCCACCAGGTTCACCGTTCCGGTGGCGGTGGCGCGGAGGGTGCCGCCCTGGAGGGCGAAGTCTTCCTTGGTGCGGATGGCGTGGCGTGTGTTGCCTGTCACGTCGAGCGAGCCCGTGCCGCGGAACACCAGGTCGCCCTTGCTCTGCAGCGCGGCCTTGTGGCTTCCGCCCGTGGCGTCGGCCAGGCGGCTGGCGCCCGTGAGGGTGAAGGTGCTTTTCTTGCCGCCGCTGATGTCGATGGCGGGGCCCGAGGCGGAGGTGAGGTCGAGGCTCTCCAGCCGGAGGGTGATTTTCTTGGCCGCCCGCAGCGTGAGCGAGCCGTCGCTTGAGCTGCCGCTGAGCAGGTAGGGTATCTCGTCGGTGGTGGTGGAGACCACCGTCACGCAGGCCCCCGCAGTGGTGACGCTTACGCCTTGCGCGGCGTAGGGGTTCTGCACGGTGGCCGTGGTGCCGTTCCAGTGGATGCGCACGGTGTCGCCCGTGGCGTCGGCGGTGGTGAAGGTGAGGCTGTCGATGTCGGCCAGGGCCGAGGTCCAGGTGGCGCCGTCGGCCGCGAGGGTGGCGTTGCCGTCGAGGAAGGTCATGCGGGCGTCGTCGCCTGCGGCGGCGCTGTGCACCACCTCGCCTCCGCGGTGCAGCCGGATGAGGTATTGCTGTGCCTGCAGCGGCAGCGTCGTCAGGGCGGCCGCAAGGCTTATCAGGGTTGTCAGTCGTTTCATGGTGCTGTGGGTTTGGGGTCAGTTCTTGATGAGTTTTGCCGTGCCTTGTCCGGCGCGTACCAGGTAGAGGCCGTGGGGGAGGGCGCTGATGTCCACCGCCTCGCCGTCGCGGCAGGTGGCGGCGAGCGCCGTGGCGCCGTCGAGGGAGTAGATGCGCAGGGGCTGGTCGCCTGGGCCGCAGCCGCTCACCGTCAGCCGGTCGGCCGCCGGGTTGGGGCTCAAGGAGAGGGTGGGGCAGGCGTCGGCCTGCGTGATGCGCACGGGGCCGGAGAAGCGCACCGACCGCACGTCGGCCATGGCGTAGCTGCGGGGGCTGGCGTTTTGGCCGTCGTAGACGAGCATGTGGTCGCTGGAGAAGACGATTTCGCCGCCGTCCTCAAGGGTCACCTGCTCCGCGGCGCCGCTGTGCGGCACCACCGTCACCACGGTCTGCCCGGCGGCGGTCCCCATCGCGGAGAGCATCAGGAGGAGAAGGGTTAGGGCTCTGATTGTTTTCATGTTACGATAGATGTTCAGAATTTTGGTGCTGCAAAAGTACATATTATTTCATTATGGGTTTCCGCTTTTATGTTTTTTTTAACACTGATTTTATGTTTTTTTAACACTGACAGCAGGCTGCCATGCGACTGTCATGTGACTGCCAACTCGGAGTTGACTCGGAGTTGACACGGAGTTGTCTCGGACTTGTCTCGGAGAAGCCTCCCGGAAAGGCTGGTTTCCAGTTGCTAACGAGCCTGGTAGAGGCGGCCCGGGAGGGTGTGGACGCGCTGCAGCATCTCCAGGTTGAACAGCAGCGAGGCGGCGCGTGGCAGTGGCAGCTGCGCCAGCGTGGCCACCTCGTCGAGGGTCAGCCGCTCGTGTTCGCGCAGCAGGTCCAGCACACGCTGCTCGGCCGGCGGCAGGGAGGTGGGCTCGGCGTCGAGCGCGAGGGCCGTCTGCTGCCCCGCCTGGGGCCAGCCGAGGTGGAAGGCGATGTCGTCGGCCGAGCGCAGCAGCAGGGCACGGTTGGTGGCAATCAGGTTGTTGCATCCGCGCGAATAGGGGTCGGACAGGCGGCCGGGCACGGCAAACACGTCGCGCTGGTAGCTGGCGGCGATGGCTGCGGTAATCAGGGCGCCCCCTTTCTCCGACGCCTCCACCACCACCGTGGCGTCGCCCAGGGCGGCGATGATGCGGTTGCGGGCGGGGAAGTGGCGCGGATTGATGGCCGTGCCAGAGGGGTATTCGGTCAGCAGGGCCCCGCCCTCTTCCACGATGCGCTTGGCTAGTCCGCGGTTCGAGGGCGGGTAGATGCGGTCAAGGCCGTGGCCCAGCACCGCCACCGTGGGCAGCCCCTGGTCCAGCGCGGCGGTGTGTGCCGCCGTGTCTATGCCATAGGCCAGGCCGCTCATTATCGGAGTGTTGTAGGCCTTCAGCTGACGTATCACTTGAGCCGTCATGTCCCTCCCCTGGGGTGTGGCGCGGCGGGTGCCCACGACGCTCACCGTCCGCTCTGCGTCCAGGTCGGCCCGCCCCAGGACGTAGAGCAGCGCGGGGCAGTCGCCGGTCTCGGGCCGGTTGAGGCGCTGCGGGAAGTCGGGGTCGGTGAAGAAGAGGGGGCGTATGCCGTTCTGCTCGCAGAAGCGCAGCTCCTCCTCGGCGCGGGCGTGGCTGCGCTTGGAGGCGATGCTCTCGGCGATGTCGGCGTGCGCGCCGAAGGCGGCCTTCAGTTCCGCTTTCGGCAGCGCGAAGATGTCCTCGTCCGGGTAGGCCTCCACCAGGCGGCGCACGGAGGCGTTGCCCAGCGAAGGGATGAGTGTGAGGGCGATGTGGGAGAGTGCAGTCATGGTTTGGGGGTGTGTCTTGCTTGTTTTTCCAGTGTCCGCAGGGTGCCGTAGCTCCGGCCGAGGCGGCGGTGCCAGATGGGCGTGTCCACCCATTCGCCTCCGGTGATGCCCTCCTCCTCCTGCGGCAGCAGGGCGCAGGCCTCGGCCTCCATGGGGAACCACGCCGTCTGCTTCAGGTGCCAGCCGCCGTAGAGGTTGTAGAGATGGTAGGTCTTCACGGGCCGACGCGCCGCGAGGGTGGCCTTCACGCCCGTCTCCTCCTCCACTTCGCGCAGGGCGGCCGTGCCCAGGCTCTCGCCCGCCTCCACCTTGCCCTTGGGCAGGTCCCAGCGGCCGTTGCGGAAGATGAGCAGGCGGCGGCCGTCGGCGGTGGCCACCATGCCGCCCGCGGCACGCACATAGCGCATCCGCCCCTTCAGCCAGCGCAGCAGAGGGAGGGGGATGTTCACGGTCAGATGCTTGTAGGACAGCTTCATAGGAGTTCGTAATGGAGCACCTCGCGGTTCTTCTGGTACAGCGTCAGGGTGGTGGACGTGAGGCTCATCGAGGTGGCCTTGCCGAGCAGGCCCAGGTAGCGTCGCTCGGCGCTCATCTCCCCTTCGGGGCATTCCGTGGAGCCGCTGCCCCAGAAGGTGAGCTGCAGCTCGTAGGTGTCGCCCTCGGCGCCGCTCTGCGGATGGCTGGTGCGGTAGTGGAAGGTGTATTCGTTGCAGTGGGCGGTACCCGTGACGGTTCCGGTTTCGGGGTTGAAAAGGAGGGTGGGGGAGCGGCGGCCCCGGTCAAGAGGGCGCCCCTGCATCCGCACCAGTTGCCACACCTGCCCCTTCTCCGGCTCCAGCAGTTCCGGCGCCGTCGCCACCGCGGGCTTGCTTCCGCACGCCGTCATCAGCAGCAGGGGCAACAGTGTGTACATCAGTTTCATACGCGTTTTTCGACACATTTGTTGATAAAATTTCGGCTGCAAAGATACGAAATATTTTTAAATTGCGTTACACAGTGGTTTTGAATACAGAGACACAGCCCCGCATTGTGATGGCCGTCACCAACGACCTGGCCACCGACCGTCGCGTCCAGCGCCACGCAGCCACGCTCCGCAGCGCCGGATACGCTGTGCTCCTCCTCGGGCGGGGCGACCTGTATGTGCGCTCCTCGCGCTCCTTCCGCTTCTATGCCGAGTACAACCTCCGCCTTTTCTTCCGCCTCCTCCGCACGGGGTGCGACATCGTGTGGGCCAACGACTCCGACACCCTCCCGGCCTGCTGGCTCGCCGCGCGCCTCAAGCGCAGGCGTCTGGTGCTTGACGCCCACGAGATTTTCCCCGAGCTGCCCGAGGTGGTGGGCAGGAAGCATGTGCAGCGCGTCTGGCGAATCATCAACCGGATGCTCATCCCCCGTTGCGACGCCCTCCTCACCGTGTGCCAAAGCTTCGCCGACTACTATAGGGAGCAGCACGGCGTGGACATGCAGGTCGTCCGCAACCTCCAGCCCACCGACCCCCTCCTTCCCCCCTTGCCGCACACGGCGGAGCACCCTGTGCTGCTCTACCAGGGGGCCGTCAATGTGGGACGCGGTGTGGACTGGGCCATCGACGCGCTGGAGTGGCTGCCGCAATGCCGCCTCGTCGTCGCCGGGACGGGCGACGTGATAGGGAAGATGCGCGACTATGCCGCCTCCAAGCCGTGGGCCGACCGCGTGCAGTTTCTCGGCCGCCTGTCTGTCGAGACGCTGGAGACACTCACCCCGCAGGCCGACATCGGCCTCCTCATGCTCGAGGACCGCGGCCTCAGCTACCGCCTCACCCTCCCCAACCGTGTGGGCGACTTCGTGGCCGCCGGCGTCCCCATAGTGGCCAGCCCCATGCCGGAGACCGCCGCCATAGTGCAGAAATACGGCATCGGCGAGTTGCTGGACGCCCCCGGTCCCCGGCCTCTCGCCGACGCGGTGCAGCGCCTCCTCCTCCGCTGGAGCCCCCTCGGCCCCCAGGAGCGCCTCGCCGCCTTCGACCAGCCCCGCCGCGACCTCGACTGGAACCGCGAGCAGCAGCGCCTCCTCTCCCTCGTCCAATCCCTTCATGTCAGAAATCAATACCCTCTATAACCCATAACCTATAACCCATAACCCATAAGCTTTAACCCTCAATCCCCCCAAAAGTATGATATACAATCTCCTCCTTCTCCTCGCCGTCGCCGGCATCCTCCTCGGCCTGTGGCTGGTATTCGCAAAGGCGGGCGTGGCCCCATGGAAAGCAATCGTCCCCGTGTGGAACATCGTCGAGTGGGTCAAGCTCTGCGGCCGACGCTGGACATGGTATGTCTACATGCTCATCCCCGGCATCAACATCTTCTGCTTCTACTGCCTCGTCCAGGACACGGCGCGCGTCTTCCGCCGCAACTCCTTCTGGGAACAGCTCCTGGCCATCCTCTGCCCGCCGGTCTACCTCCCGTGGCTCGGATGGAGCGCCCACTCCTACCACGACCCCAAGAGCGAGCCGCCCCAGCCCATTTCCAACACACGCGACTGGGTGGAGGCCATCCTCTTCGCCCTCATCGCCGTCATACCCATCCGCGGCTTCGTCTTCGAACTCTACGAGATACCCTCCTCCTCTATGGAGAAGAGCCTCCTCGTCGGCGACCATCTCTTCGTCAGCAAGATGGCCTATGGGCCGCGCGTCATCCAGACCCCCCTCTCCCTCCCTTTGATGCACAACTCGCTGGTGGGCACCGACGGCCGGGTGCCCTCCTACATCGCCGTCCCGCACTTCCCCTACCACCGCTTCCCCGGCTACACCAGAGTGAAGGCTGGCGACGCGGTGGTGTTCAACTTCCCTGCGGGTGACACCATCCTCAGTGCCTTCCCCGGTGGCCAGTACACCTACTATCAGGCCCTCCAGGACTTCGGACGCGAGGCGGTGCTGGGCGGCACGGCGCGCTACATGGGGCAGTCGCTGGGGACTATCAAGACACGCCCCGTCGACAAACGCGAGAACTACATCAAGCGTTGCATCGGCCTCCCCGGCGAGGATTTGCAGATCATCGACCAGGTGGTGCACATCAACGGCAAACCCGTGGAGGCGCCGATGGAGGCGCAGGTAATCTACACCGTGGCCTTCGCCGCCGGCATCGACCCCACCCGCGCCCTCGACGAAGCCAATGTGCGCTTCGAGGACATCGACGCCGCCCTCCGCAGCCGCGAGACCGACTACAGTGGCAACACCTACCTCCAGGTGCCCCTCACCCAGAAGGCTGCCGCGCGCCTGGCGATGAAGAGCAGCGTGCTGGGGTTGGAGAAAGTATCTATGCCGGCCGACTCGTCGCACATGCTCTTCCCAAATGCCGAGGGCTACTACTGGAGCGTGGACAACTACGGTCCCATCCATATCCCCGCCGCCGGCGAGCCCATCAGCCTCACGCTGGAGAACCTGCCGCTCTACCGCCGCGTCATCACCGCCTACGAAGGCAACACCCTCGAGGTGCGCGACGGACAGATACTCATCAACAACCAGCCGGCCGACAGCTATACCCCGCGCCAGAACTACTACTGGATGATGGGCGACAACCGCCACATGAGCCAGGACAGCCGCTTCTGGGGCTTTGTGCCCGAGGACCACATCGTCGGCAAGGCCAAACGCGTCCTATGGTCCACCGACAAGGACCATGGCGGCATCCGCTGGAACCGCACCTTCCGCAACGCTAACAAAAAATGAGAGAGTCCATATCCGTCCATATCGGTTCACAGTCGAAGTAAATACCTAGGGGATACCTAGAGGATACCTAGAGGACCCCCACCGAAACCCAACCCGAAACATGACAGAAGACAACCAAAACATACCCACCCCCGACGAGCAGGGCACCACGCTCTCGCTCGACGGCATGTTCAAAGACTACTGGATCGACTACGCCTCCGACGTCATCCTCGACCGCTCCGTCCCCGACATCGACGACGGCCTCAAGCCCGTCCAGCGACGCATCCTCCACGCCATGGAGGAAACCGACGACGGACGCTTCACCAAGGTGGCCAACATCGTGGGTAACACCATGCAGTATCACCCCCATGGCGACGCCTCCATCAAGGACGCCCTCGTCAACCTCGGCCAGAAAGAGCTCCTCATCGACTGCCAGGGCAACTGGGGCAACATACTGACTGGCGACGATGCCGCCGCCGGCCGCTACATCGAAGCCCGCCTGTCCAAGTTCGCCAAAGAGGTGGTCTTCAACCCGAAGACCACGCAGTGGAAACCCTCCTACGACGGGCGCAAGCAGGAACCCGTCTCGCTCCCCATCAAGTTCCCGCTCCTCCTCGCCCAGGGCACCAAGGGCATCGCCGTCACCCTCACCTCCGTCATCCTCCCATACAACTTCTGTGAACTGCTCGAAGCCTCGATCAGCATCCTCAAAGACGAGCCGTTCGAGATATATCCCGACTTCCCGACGGGCGGATTGATCGACGTCAGCCGGTACAATGACGCCGCACTCGGCGGCCGCCTCCGCATCCGTGCCAAGATGCACTACGACGAGAAGCGCAAAGCCATCGTCATCAGTGAGTTGCCGTACACGGTGACTACCGATGTGCTTATCGACAGCATCCTTAAAGCCAACGAGAAGGGCAAGATAAAAATCAAGAAGGTGGACGACAACACCGCCGCCGAGGTGGAGATAGTGGTCTACCTGCCCGCCGGCGTGTCGCCCGACCAGACCATCGACGCCCTCTACGCCTTCACCTCTTGCCAGATATCATTCTCGCCGCAGACCTGCGTCATTGTCGACGAAAAACCCGTCTTCATGACCGCCTCGGACATCCTGCGCCACAATACCCTCCGCACCAAAGACCTCCTGCGTCAGGAGCTGGAGATACAGCTTGCCGAACTGCAGGACCGCTGGCATTGGGTCAGCCTCGAAAAGATATTCTTCGAGAAGCGTATATATAAGGTATTGGAAAAGGACAGCGCCAAGTCGTGGGACGACCAGGTGTCGCAGATAGAGCGCGCCTTCGACCCCTACCGTCCGCAGTTCCGCAAGGAAATCACGCGCGAGGACATCCTCAAGCTCTGCGAGCGTCCCGTCCGCAAAATCTCCAAATTCGACATCAAGAAGGCCATCGACGAGTTGGCAGGCATTGAGATGACCATCGACGAGGTGAACAACCACCTGGCCCATCTCACCGACTACGCCATCCGCTATTTCCGCCACATCCTCGAGAAATTCGGCAAAGGACGCGAGCGGCGCACCGAGATACGCAACTTCGAGGACATCGAATCCACCCAAGTCGCCCTCGCCAACGAAAAGCTTTACGTCAATTACACCACAGGCTTCGCCGGCTGGGGCCTCAAGCGTGAGGAGGGTGTCGAGGTGGCATGCGAATGCTCCCGCCTCGACGACATCATCGTCTTCCGCCGCGACGGCACTTTCATGGTGACCAAGGTGCAGGAGAAGGGCTTTGTCGGCTCCACCGAATGCCCGGAGATTCTCTTCATCTCCGTCTTCCGCAAGCGCGACGAACGCACCGTGTACAACCTCATCTACCGCGACGGCGGCCCCGACGGCTACGTGATGGTCAAGCGCTTCAACGTCACCTCCATCACCCGAGACAAGGAATACCTCCTCACCAAGGGCACCAAGAACTCCAAGGTACTCTACTTCACCGCCAACCCAAACGGCGAGGCCGAGGTCGTCACCGTGCACCATGTCTCCAAGCCTAAGCTCAAAAAGACTTCCTTCGACTTTGACTTCAAGACCCTTGCCATCAAGGGACGCCAGTCTATTGGCAACATCCTCACCCGCAACGCCGTCCGCTCCATCAACCTCAAGGACGAGGGTGTCTCCACGCTCTCGGCCCGCAAGATATGGTTCGACCAGAGCGTCAAGCGCCTCAACGTGAACGAAGCCGGGCGCTACCTCGGGGAATTCAAGGGCACAGACAAGATACTCGCCGTCATGCAGTCCGGCATCTACCGCACCACTTCCTTCGACCTTGCCAACCACTACGACGACGACCTCATCGAACTCCGCAAGTTCAACCCCGAGGGTATCCTCACCGCCCTCTACCGTTCCCCCGACGGTTACCCCTACCTCAAGCGCTTCATTCCCGAGCCCACCGACCGCAAGGCCCCTTTCCTCGACGACGATGGCGCCTCCCTCCTCTCCATCTCCCTGGACCACTACCCCCGCCTCGAGGTCGTTTATGCCCCCGACAGCGGCAAGAAGGTGGCCTCGGAGATAATCGATGTGGAAGACTTCATCGGGGTCAAGAGCAGCAAAGCCAAGGGAAAACGCGTCACCACCTTTGCCGTCGAGAGTTTCCACTGGCTCCAACCCCTCAAACCCGACCCTGAACCCATGGAGGAATCCCCCGAGGATGCCGCGGAAGACCCCTCCACGCCCCCCGACGACCGCATGGGATTTGCCGAGGGTACACAGACACAACTGTTCTAAAAATCAGTAATTCACCGATATGAAAATCGCCATCGTCCTGCCAAGATTCCCCTATCCCTTGGAAAAAGGCGACAAGTTGCGCGCCTATCACCAGATAGTGGAACTCTCGCACCACAACGAAGTATACCTCTTCGCCGTCTCCCACCGCCGGGTTTCCCCCGAGGAACTTGCCGCTGTCGAGGTCCACTGCAAGAAGGTCTGTATCGTTACTCCCCCCAAGTGGGTCAGCTATAAGAACGTCGTCCGCAACTACTTCTGCACCAAGAGCCTCCAGCTTGGCTACTGGGATTCGCAGCGGGCCCGCCGCGCCTGCCGTGCTTTCATCCAGGAAGTGCAGCCCGATGTCATCTACAGCCAGATGGTGCGCACCATGCCCCTCGTCGCACGCCTCGACTACCCCAAGGTCATGGACTTCCAGGACGCCCTCTCCATGAACACCGAACGCCGCATGGAACAGGCCCGGTGCCTGTGGCGCTACATCCTGCACTTCGAGTTCAAGATGCTCCGCTCCACCGAATACAAGGCTTTCCGCGTCTTCGACCGCCTCACCATCATCTCCGAATCCGACCGCGACGCCATACCCCACCGCCGCAGCGACGAGGTGCAGATTGTCCGCAACGGCGTGGACTTCGACTACTTCAAGCCCCTCGACCTCCCCAAGCAGCACGACATCGTCTTCTGCGGCAACATGCAGTACCGGCCCAATGTCGATGCAGCCACCTTCCTGGTGCGCGAGGTCATGCCCCTGGTCTGGGAGCGTCATCCCGGCGCCACCGTCATGCTCGCCGGCGCCACCCCCAAGAATGCCGTCCGCAACCTGGCCTCCGACCGCGTCATTGTTACCGGCTCTGTGGACGACATACGCCCCTGCTACGCCCAAAGCCGCCTCTTCGTGGCCCCTATGCGCCTCGGTTCCGGCCTGCAGAACAAGCTCCTGGAGGCCATGTCCATGGGAATCCCCTGCATCACCACCCCCCTGGCCAACGAGGCCCTCGGCGCCACCGACGGGCAGCACCTCCTTCTCGGCTCCACTGCCGGGGAACTGGCCGACCGCATCTGTGCCCTCCTCGACGACAACGCCCTCCGCTCGCGTCTGGCCGACAGCGCCCTCTCCTTCGTCCGCGACCGCTTCTCTTGGCAGGCCGTAGGCTCACAACTGCAAACCATCCTCCATGAAGCTGCCGACAGACACCTTTGAACGCGCCATCCTTGTCGCCGTCTGCCCCGGGATGCAGACCATGGAGCGCACCGAGGAATACCTGGCCGAACTGGAGTTCCTCCTGGAGACCGCCGGCGGGAAGTGCGAGAAGAAGGTGATCCAACGCCTCGACCGCCCCGACACCCGCACCTATGTCGGCAGCGGCAAGTTGGAGGAAATCAAGGAGTACAGGCAGGCCTTGGAGGCCGAACTCGTCATCTTCGACGACGAACTCTCGCCCGCACAGTTGCGCAATCTGGAGAAGGCTTTGGAGTGCCGCATCCTTGATCGCACCACCCTCATCCTCGACATCTTCGCCTCCCGCGCCCGCACCTCCATCGCCAAGACGCAGGTGGAGCTGGCGCAGCTGCAGTATATGCTTCCTCGCCTCACCCGCATGTGGACTCACCTCGAGCGCCAACGCGGCGGTATCGGCATGCGTGGCCCGGGCGAGACCCAGATCGAGACCGACCGCCGCCTCATCAAGGAGAAGATATCCCTCCTCAAGCAGCAGCTCGCTTCCATCGACAAGCAGAAGACCCTCCAGCGGCGCAACCGCGAGAGCCTGGTGCGCGTGGCGCTTGTGGGCTACACCAACGTCGGCAAGTCCACCCTCATGAACCTTCTCTCCAAGAGCGATGTCTTTGCCGAGAACAAGCTTTTCGCCACCCTCGACACCACCGTGCGCAAGGTGGTCGTGGGCAACCTCCCGTTCCTCCTCACCGACACAGTGGGCTTTATCCGCAAACTCCCCACCCAACTGGTGGAGAGTTTCAAGAGCACGCTGGACGAGGTGGTGGAGGCCGACCTGCTGCTGCACGTGGTGGATGTGTCGCATCCCGACCACGAGGAGCAGATCGCCACCGTGCGCCAGACGCTTGACGACATCGGTGCCGCGGACAAGCCCACCCTCATGGTCTACAACAAGATTGACCGCCTCGAGGTTGTCCCCGTCCACGGCGGCGAGGAGGAGGCTATCTATATCTCCGCCGTCCGCCGCATCCATCTGGAGGAACTGCGCGAGTTGCTCTACAACCACGTCAGCACCATCCACGCGGTGCGCTATCCCTACAACAATTTTCTCTACTGAACCGCCGCCTACCCCTCCGGGTGCAGGTGGCGGTATAGCGTGTTGGCCTTGGCGGGCCCTATGGCTTCGGCCAGGTCGGCCTCGGTCTGCCGTGCCACCCCTTTCACGCTTCCGTAGCGCAGCAGCAGGTCGCGCGCGGTCTGGGGCCCGATGCCGGGTATGTCGGTCAGGCTGGTGCGGAAGGTCCCTTTGCTCCGTTTCTCCTTGTGGAAGGTGATGGCGAAGCGGTGCACCTCGTTCTGAATCTGCTCCAGCAGGTGGAAGAGTGGGTCGGTGGGTTTGAGTTGCACCACCTTGATTTCGGGGCAGAAGGCGAGCAGTTGCGAGGTGCGGTGGCGGTCGTCCTTGGCCAGTCCCGCGATGGGGATGGCGAGGTGCAGGCGGTGTTCTATCACTTCGCGCGCCACCTCCATCTGTCCTTCGCCGCCGTCCACCACGAGGAGGTCCGGCAGGGGCTGTCCCTCTTCGCTCAGGCGGCGGTAGCGGCGCTCTATCACCTCGGCCATCGAGGCGTAGTCGTCGGGGCCGGTGACGGTCTTGATGTTGAACTTGCGGTATTCCTTGCGGTTGGGTTTGCCCGCCGAGAAGCGCACCATGCCGGCCACGGGGTAGGCTCCTTGGGTGTTGCTGTTGTCGAAACATTCGATTTCCATCGGCAGCGACGGCAGTTGCAGCAGTTGCTGCAGCCGTTCCAGCTGGCGCAGGGCCTGGGGTGCTGCCTCGCCGGCGGTGAGGGCGCGCTGGTGGTTGCACTGTTTGCGGTAGCTTTCCACGTTGCGCAGCGAGAGGTCGAGCAGCTTGCGTCGGTCGCCGCGAGGGGCTGTGTTCTGTTGGATGTATTCGGCCGGCAGGTCGGGCACGGCCAGGGGCAGCACCACCTCGCGGGCCGTGCTCTGGGTCTGTCCGCGCAGTTGGGGCAGGATGGTGGCCAGCAGTTCCGCGTCGCTCTCCTCCAGTTGCTTCTTGATTTCGTTGTTGAAACTGTAGACGATGGCGCCGTTGCGGATGCGCATGTAGTTGATCCAGGCGTAGCGGTCGTCGCTGAGGATGGAGCACACGTCGACATCCTTCACGTTGGTCCCCACCACGGTGGAGCGGCTTTGGTACTCTTCGAGGCGTTGCAGTTTGCGCTTGACGCCCTCGGCTTCCTCAAAGCGCAGGTCGGCGGCCAGGGCGCTCATCTGGCGTTTCAGGTCGGAGAGTATGTCGTCGATGTCGCCACGCAGCATGCGGCGTATGTCCTCGATGGTGGCCATGTAGTCCTCTTGGCTTTCCAGCCCCGCGCAGGGTGCGTTGCAGAGCCCTATCTGGTGCTTCATGCAGGGGCGTTTGCCCATGGTGTTGCAGGTGCGGTAGCGGAAGAGGGAGCGGATGATGTCCTGCAGTTGGCGCAGCACGACGCCGTTTGGGTAGGGGCCGAAGAACTGGCCTTTGGGCAGGCCGGCGTGTTTGCGCACGTAGAGCAGGCGGGGGTAGGGTTCGTCGGTGATGAGGAGCCAGGGGTAGGACTTGTCGTCCTTGAGCATCGAGTTGTAGCGCGGTTGGTATTCCTTGATGAGCGAGTTCTCGAGCAGCAGGGCGTCCACCTCGGTGGCCACCACCGTCACGCGCGTCTCCGCGATGTGGCGCACCAGCATCTTGATCTTGGCGCTCTTGTCGTCGTAGTGGGAGAAGTAGCTGCTCACGCGCGAGCGCAGGTTGCGGGCTTTGCCCACATAGATGACGTTGCCCGCCTCGTCCAGGTGCTGGTACACGCCCGGGCTTTCGGGCAGGGTCTTCAGGCGCAGGGCTATCTGCCCGATGTGGGGGTTGATGGATTCGTCGATCACAGCCCGCTGTAGTCGAGCTTCGCCTCCGTGATGGCGAGGCGCAGCGAGTGTATTCCCTCGAGGTCGTACTGCGAGGTGCCCTGTTTCACTTCATAGCGGTAGTCGCCCGGCGCGTTGAAGGCGAAGTAGTTGAACAGCCGTGCCTCCACCCGGCGGTACCTATCCCGCTGCTCGCCCTTCCAGCGTCCGTTCTCGCGCACTTTCAGCACGGGCGTGAGGTGGCGGTGGGTGCCGTCGGTGTCGTAGATGTCTATGATCATCGGGAAGTCGTCGTAGCGGTAGAGGACGGTGTCCACCTCCACGGTGAAGTCCACGTTGAAGTACATGTCGGCGTCCGTCACCTTCAGTTCGAACACTTCGGGGGTGAAGCGGTTCCAAATGTCGGACGCGAAGGTGCGCTCCTCGTCTACCAGCTTGGTGTTTCCGCAGGCCGTGAGGGCTGCGGCCGTCGCCAAGGCCAATGCCGCCCAGAGGCGGACCGGGTGTCTCTTTTTCTTCATTTTTTGCGGGTTAGGTATTGCATGATTTGCACGGCGTTGGTGGCGGCACCCTTGCGGATGTTGTCCGCCACTATCCAGAGGTTGAGCGTCATGGGCTGCGAGGGGTCGCGGCGCAGGCGGCCTACGAACACCTCGTCGTGGTGGTGTGCGGTGACGGGCATGGGGTAGAGGGCCTGCGAGGGGTCGTCTTGCAGCACGATGCCCGGCGTTTCGGCCAGCAGGCGGCGCACGTCGTCCAGCGTGTAGTCGCGCCGCAGTTCCACGTTCACCGCCTCGCTGTGTCCGCCCACCACCGGCACGCGCACCACGGTGGGCGAGATGTCGATGTGCTTGTCGCCGAAGATTTTGCGCGTCTCGTCGATGAGTTTCTGCTCCTCGGTGGTGTATCCGGTCGGCAGGAAGTCGCCGCCGTGGGGGAAGAGGTTGCGGTGGATGGGGTTGGGGTAGGCGGGGTCGGTGCACTGGGAGCCGGCCTCCTCGGTCTCGAGCTGGCGGATGGCCTTGAGGCCGGTGCCGGTGATGCTCTGATAGGTGGCCACGACGATGCGGCGTATGCCGTATTCGCGCTGCAGGGGGCTCAGGGCCAGCACCATCTGTATGGTGGAGCAGTTGGGGTTGGCTATGATGCGGTCGGTGGGGCGCACGGCCGCGATGTTGATTTCCGGCACCACCAGTGGCACCTCGGCATCCTTGCGCCAGGCGGAGGAGTTGTCGATCACCGTGCAGCCCGCCATGGCGAACTGCGGCGCATACTGGCGCGACGCTTCGGCGCCGGCCGAGAAGATGGCGAACTGTGGGCGCTGGGCGAGGGCGTCCTCGACGGTGGTCACCTCCAGTTCGCGTCCCGCAAAGGGCAGCCGGCTGCCGGCCGAGCGTGCCGACGCCGCCGCCAGCACCTCGTGGTTGCCGTAGCCCCGCTCCGCCAGCACGGCCAGCATCTCGCGGCCCACCAGGCCCGTGGCTCCTATGACTGCTATTTTCATCGTTTTTCGTTTTGTTTTGAAAGTGCAAAGATACGAAGAAAGATTGACATACGGAAATTTATTTTTCCACCCCTCCGTCCGCCCCCTCTCTCGTGGCTGTCCCCTTGATTGCCTCCGTCCATTCGGTCCGCCTCCTCCTCCCGTGTCGGACCTCTCTCGGACCCCTCTCGGACCCTTGTCGGAGAGACTCGGAGTTGACTCGGAGTTGACACGGAGTTGTCTCGGAGTTGACTATGACAAACCCCTCGGGCTTGTAGCGGGGGGTGCCTCTATCGTATGCCGCGGGCGTTGAGGGCGCGGTGGAAGGCGTTGGCGTTGGCGTTGTGCTGGGCCAGGGTGGCGGCGAAGCGGTGGGTGCCGTCCATGGCC
The DNA here is from genome assembly GCA_017940465.1 of Bacteroidales bacterium. GTDB lineage: Bacteria > Bacteroidota > Bacteroidia > Bacteroidales > P3 > Colimorpha. The sequence goes on from JAGAYN010000029.1 coordinate 22,334, forward strand.
TCGGAGGCGCAGAAGTAGAGGTAGTCGGTCTGCGGGGCGGCGAGCACGGCGTCGACGCTGGCCGCCGAGGGCAGGCAGATGGGCGACGGCGGCAGGCCGGTGTGGAGGTAGGTGTTGTAGGGGCTCTCGGTGGCGAGATGCTGGTGGAGGATGCGCCGCAGCGTGAAGTCGCCCACGGCGTACTTCACCGTCGGGTCGGCCTGCAGCGGCATGCCGCGCTTCAGCCGGTTGAGGTACACGCTGGCTACCAGCGGCTTCTCCGGGTTGTGGTTGGTCTCTTCCTCCACAATCGAGGCGAGCACCACGATGTCGCGCCGCGTGAGTGTCGTGCCGCAGAGGGCGACGGTGCTGTCCACCCCTCGCCGCTGCCAGAAGCGGGCGTATTCCTGTTGCATCCGGGCGAGGAATTCGTCGGGAGGGGTGGTCCAGTATACCTCATAGGTGTCGGGACGCACCAGGTGGAAAGTGCTGCTGTCGAAGCCGTAGTTGTCGGCTTCCAGCTGCCGGGACAGGTAGTCGTTGAGCTGCGCGGGCATGCGGAAGCGGCCCAGGGTGAGCCGTATGGGTGCCTGCTGTCCGTGGGCCAGTTGGCGTGCCAGGGGGAGGATCCGTGTGTGTGGTTGCACCAGGTAGCTCCCGGCTGGCACCCGCCGTCCGCTGGGGCGGTAGAGGCGGTAGCAGAGTTTGAACACGGCGCTGTGGTTCACCACGCCGGCGGTGCACAGGCTGTCGGCCATCGCGTCGGTGGTGGTGCCCAGGGGCAGGTAGATGCGTGTCGGCTCGCTGTTGCCGGTGCTGCGGCTGAGGCAGTAGGCGGTGGCCGCAGTGGCCGCAAGCGCCAGGGCAAGGATGGAGCAAAGGATTGTTTTGGTTGTTCGGGTCATGGATGAGCGGTGGTGTTGTTCTTTATTCAGTGCTGATTATCATTTGCATGCGGATGGTGTCCACATAGCCTCCGTCCACGGACAGCCATTCGCGGAAGCGGCCGCACTCTGTGTAGCCCGCCTTGCGGAAGAGGGTCAGCGAGGCGGTGTTGGTGGCGGCGATGTCGGCATAGAACTGGTGCAGCGTTCCGCGATACTGGGCGGACAAGGCTTCAAGCATGGCCAGGGCATGGCCTTGCCGGCGGTGCCCGGTGGCCACCGCAATGCCGACGGCGCAACGGCGGTTGAGGGGGTCGAAGGCGTAGAGGTCCACGCATCCATAGGGCAGGGCGTAGAGCCGCAGGCTGCCGGAGGAGAGGCTTGCCCCCTCCTCGGCCACCAGTGTTATGTCGTTTCCAGCTTTCAATTTCCGATGGTTCAGTTTATGAAATCTTGCCCCAGAGCATCTTGTTCTTGGAGCGTGCTATGTGCTGTTGCAGCATGGGGTAGCGCGAGAGGGTGGGGTCGGCGGCTAGGAGGTCGCGCACGGTGTCGCGCGTGGCGCGCACCAGGGGCTCGTCGTCCACGATGTCGGCCAGCCGCAGGTCGAGGATGCCGCTCTGCTGCAGCCCCTGTATGTCGCCCGGTCCGCGCAGGCGGAGGTCGGCCTCGGCAATCTGGAAGCCGTCGGAGGTGGCGCACATGGTGCGGATGCGCTCGCGCGAGTTGGAGGCCAGGTTGTCTTTGGTCATGAGGATGCAGTAGCTCTGCCCGCCGCCGCGCCCCACGCGCCCCCGCAACTGGTGCAGCTGCGAGAGGCCGAAGCGCTCGGCGTTCTCGATGACCATCACGGTGGCGTTGGGCACATCCACCCCCACCTCTATCACCGTGGTGGCCACCATGATGTGGGTCTCGCCGCGCTTGAAGCGTTGCATCTCGCTCTCTTTCTCTTCCGCCGTCAGCCGTCCGTGCACCATGGATGTCTGGTATTGCGGCCGAGGGAAGTAGCTGTGCACCATCTCCAGCCCGTCGAGGAGGTTCTTGAGGTCCGTCTTCTCGCTCTCCTCGATGAGGGGGTAGACGATGTAGGCCTGCCGTCCGGCGTCGATCTGCTCCTTCAGGAAGTGGAACACCCGCAGGCGGTTGCCTTCCAGACGGTGGTAGGTGCGCACGGGTTGGCGGCCGGGGGGCAGCTCGTCGATGACGGAGCAGTCGAGGTCGCCGTATACGGTCATGGCCAGGGTGCGCGGTATGGGGGTGGCGGTCATCACCAGCACATGTGGCGGCACCGCGCTTTTGGTCCAGAGACGCGAGCGTTGCTGCACGCCGAAACGGTGCTGCTCGTCGATGACCACCAGCCCCAGGTCGTGGAATTCCACGTCGTCCTCTATCAGGGCATGGGTGCCGATGAGGATCTGCACTTCGCCTTCGGCCAGCCGTTGCTTGGTCTTCCGCTTCTGTGCCGCGCGGAGGGAGCCGGTGAGGAGCGCCACTTCGACGGGCATCCCCTCGAGCATGCGCTGGAAGGTGGCGAAGTGTTGCTGCGCCAGTATCTCGGTCGGTGCCATGAGGCATGCCTGGCATCCGTTGTCCAGCGCCAGCAGCATGCACATCAGGGCCACCAGCGTCTTGCCGCTTCCCACGTCGCCCTGCACCAGACGGTTCATCTGGCGCCCGGAGCGCATGTCGTCGTGCACCTCGCGGATGACGCGTTTCTGCGCGCCGGTGAGGGGGAAGGGTATCTTCTGGCTGTAGAATTGGTTGAAGTGTTCGCCCACGCGGCTGAAGACACGCCCCTGGGAGGCGGTGACGCGTTGCTGGTGGGCGTACTGGTAGTCCAGCTGCAGGAAGAAGAGTTCCTCGAACTTGAGGCGTGTGCGCGCCTGTTCGAGGGCCTGTGGACTGGTGGGGTAGTGTATGTTGATGTATGCCTCGCGGCGTGGCATGAGGCGGAAATGCTGCAGGATGGGGTCGGGGAGGGTCTCGGGGAGGGCGGGGAGGAGGGCGACGAGGGTCTCTGTGATGCGCGCCAGGGCCCGGGTGCCGAGGCCGGCGGACTTCATCTTCTCGGTGGTGTTGTAGACGGGGAGGTAGGGCTGGCGCGAGTCGACGGTGGCCGTGGCGGGCTCCAGCTCGGGGTGGGAGAGTTGCCATTGCCCGTTGTAGAGCGAGGGTTTTCCCATGATGAGGTAGGTGACGTTGGGCTTCAGCCGCTCGCGAACCCACTTGGTGCCGGCGAACCATACCAGCTGGAGGGTGCCCGTGCCGTCGTGGAAGTCGCAGGTGAGGCGCTCGCGGAACTTGCCTGTGGCGGTGGTTTGCAGGTTGGCCACCTGCCCCTTCAGCACCACATATTGCTCCTCCGTCAGGCCGGCCACGGTGGCCATCACCGAGCGGTCTATGTAGCGGTAGGGGATATGCTCCAGCAGGTCGCCCACGGTGCGCACGCCCAGCTCGGCGGCCAGCACTTTGGCCCGTTGGGGACCCACGCCTTTGAGGTAGACTATGTCGTCGCTGAGTTGCATGGGTGCAGGAGGCGTTCGCGTTCGAGGGTGGAGGAGATGTCGATATGGTCGGGGTCGGCCATCAGCAGGAGGGTCTCTATTTTGGGGTCCTGCCGGCGGTTGACAGCGGCGACGGTCTGCTCGTATTCCAGGTCCTTGGCGGTGCGTATGCCGCGGATGATGGCCTGGGCGCCGAGGCGGTGGCAGAGGTCGATGGTCATGCCGGTGTAGCTGACGGCCTCCACCGTGGGGCAGTCGGCCAGCATGGTGCGGATGCGCTCCAGGCGCTCCTCGGTGGAGAAGAGGTATTGCTTCTCGCTGTTCACGCCCACGGCCACGTAGACACGCTCAAACAGCGGCAGCACGCGGCGCAGCACGGCCTCGTGGCCTTCGGTGAAGGGGTCGAACGACCCGGGGAATATTGCGGTTGCCATGGTGTGTGTGGTTCTAGAATACCCAGAGCAGTCGTATGCTGAGGGAGTTGTTTTGGCAGTCGTTGATGAAGGTCTTCCACTTGGGTTGCATCTGCACGGTGCCGTCGGCATCGGTGACGATGTTGCCCTCGGCGTCGCGTTTGGGCTCGTTGCCGTCGCTCTGTTTGAAGTGCCAGTCGCGTTTTACGGCGATGAGGGAGTACTGCCACCGTATGTTGAGCATCAACTTGCGCCAGACGAAGAAGCGCAGGTCGGCCACCACACCCAGGTCGTTGCTCAGGAATTTCAGGTCGTTGGTGTCGGGAAAGAAACTGTCGGGGTAGCGGATGCGCATGCGGGCCTGGTTGGTGAGGCGGCTGTAGTTGAGGCCGAGGCCGAAGAGCATGCCGCCCCAGGGGTCGCGGTAGTGCACCATGAGGGGGATGTCGGCGTAGTTGAGGGTGAGGTCGAGGCTGTAGGGGTTGCCGGTTCCGTTGTAGGAGCCGCGCTGCGAGAAGAGGGCTTCGACCGAGAGGTTCCAGTCGCCGTGGCGGTCGAGGGCGGCGATGGCGCCCACGCCGCCGGTGTAGCCCCACTTGCGGAAGCCTTTCAGTTCGTCGCCTTCCACCTGCGAGAGGGTGGCGCCCGACGAGACGAAGCCGTGGATGCGCTGCCCGTGCAGCGGGAGGGAGGCCAGCAGGGCGGCGGCCAGGAGCAGGGTTTGGAGGGTGTTTTTCATATCTTGTTCCAGTTTTTGACGAGGATGGCGGCGTCGGTGGAGGGCTTGTAGTGGTGCATGTAGCGCAGGGTGAGGTCCTCCTGGAGGCGTTGCGGTGCCGAGGGGAATATGTCGGCGGGCGAGAAGCGGCCGGGGCGGCCGCTGTAGCCCACCCAGGTAAGGCGCCCGGCGAGCACCTGGAGGCAGTGCTTCGCGTAGGAGCCTTTGTGCTGTTGGAACCATATCAGGAGCGGTGTGGCCAGCAGCAGCAGGGCGGCGGTGCCGATGTCGAAGAGGCGTTTGCGGCGGCGGTTGGTGTCGGTGCTCACGGTGTCGAGGTAGACCTCGTCGCGCGCCAGTATGCCTCCGGTGCCGATGATGAAGTCGCCTTCGGCGGGGGCTATCTTGTATTCCACGCCCGAGGTGTGGAGTTCTTCCATGAGGGTGATGATGCTGCGCAGGTCCATGTCGGCGCCGCAGAAGACCACCTCCTCGATGCGTTCTATGCGGATGCGTTCGCGCAGGCGGTGGGGGGCGGGGTCGTGGTCGGTGAGGAGGCTGCTTTCGGGCACGCCGAGGGCGAGGTAGAGTTGGCGGACGCGGCCGCTTTCTTCGAGGCTTCCCACGATGAGGGTGTTGCCGCGGCGGCGTGTGCGGAGGGCGTAGCCCTTGACGCCGAGGGCGCTGAGGGCGGCGCGGTTGGCCAGGGTGGCGGCGATGGTCCAGAGCGATCCGGCGAGCAGCAGCATGCGCGAATAGCGTTGGTGTTCGTCGAGGAGGGAGTAGAAGGCGAGCAGGAGCAGCAGTCCGATACCCATGCCGCGCACGATGCGCCCGAGGCGCAGGGGCTTGTCGTAGCCGCCGCTGAGCCAGCTGCAGGCCATCAGCACGAGGATGTAGGCCGGGATGACGGCGAGGGTGTAGAGCGGGGGGTAGAAGGCGTAGTCGCCACGCCACCACACGGCCCATATCTGTTTCAGGAGCACGAAGCCCCCATAGGCGACCGCGAAGTCCAGTGCCGGCACCGCCAGGCGGCGGGCCGTGGCGCCCAGCCACGTCATCGCCGCCCTGAACCAGATGGCCACGTGCAGCAGGGCGCGGAAGAGGCGCGCGTTGCGGCCGCTGTGGTACTTGCTGACGAAGATGGACATGGCGTTGTAGAAGGTGTAGACGTAGTTGAGCGACCCTTTCTTGGTGCTTTCACCCTTGTAGTGTATGATGTGGGTCTGCGGCAGGTAGCGGTTGGTGAACCCGGCCTGGCGTATGCGCCAGGAGTAGTCGATGTCTTCGCCGTACATGAAGTAGCTTTCGTCGAGGCCGCCGATGCGGCTGTATGCCTCGCGGGTGACCATGAGGAAGGCGCCGGGCATGATGTCGATTTCGGCGGCCTGGTCGTCGGGTAGGTGGCCCATGTAGTAGGCCGCCAGGCGGCGCGAGCGGGGGAAGAGGCGGGCCAGTCCGCAGAGTTTGCAGAAGGCGGCCTGGGGGGTGGGGAAGCCTCGCTTGCTTTCGCGCAGGTAGCGTCCCTCGCCGTCGACCATCTTCACGCAGAGGCCACCGCATTCGGGGTGGGCGGCGAGGTGGTCGAGGCACTGCACGAAGGTGTCGCTTTCGACCAGCGTGTCGGGGTTGAGCAGCAGGAGCACGTCGCCCGTGGCCTGGCCGAGGGCCTGGTTGTTGGCGCGGGCGAAGCCGACGTTGTCGTGGTTCTCGATGAGGTGGACCTGGGGATAGTCGCTGCGGACCATCTCCACGCTCCCGTCCACCGAGTCGTTGTCCACCACCCATACCTCCAACTCCAGCGTGCTTCCGTCGGAAAGCGTCCGGTCGGAGTGGTACACCGACGCCAGGCACTGCTTGAGGAAGTACTTGACGTTGTAGTTCACTATGGCTATCGACAGCTTCATGGGGCGGTGCGGTCGGGGTGGCTACTTCTTGCGGCCTTTCTTTCCGGCGTTGCTGATGATGTCGAGGGCCTGTTCGAGGGTGAGGGTGAGGGGGTCGGTGCCTTTGGCCAGGCGGTAGTTGTCGCCGTTGTAGGTGAGGTAGGGGCCGAAGCGGCCGATGTTGCTGGTCACCGCCTCGCCGTTGTGGATGCCGATTTCGTGGGGGTAGATTTTCTTCAGGGCCTCTTTCTGTTCCTCGGCTTCGCGCTTGCTGCGGATGATTTCGATGCAGCGGTCGAGGGAGACCTCGTAGGGGTCGTCGTTCTTGCCGAGCGAGTAGAACTTGCTGTTGTGGCGCACGTAGGGGCCGAATTTGCCGATGGAGACGGTTACCTCCTTCTCCTCGAACTGGCCGAGGGTGCGGGGCAGGGCGAAGAGGCCGAGGGCTTCGTCGAGGGTGATGGTCTCGATGCTCTGGCCTTTTTTCATGCTTGCGAAGAGGGGTTTCTCGTCGGTGTTGGTCTCTCCGATCTGGACGAGGGTGCCGTAGCGGCCGATTTTGGCGTAGACGTTCTTGCCGCTTTTGGGGTCGCTGCCCAGCAGGCGGCTGCCGGTGGTGCGCTGGCTGGTCTGTTGGGTCTGGCGGATGTTCTTGTGAAAGGGCACATAGAAGCGGTCGATCACCTTGCGCCATTCCTGCTTGCCGTCGGCGATGTCGTCGAAGTCCTTCTCCACCGTGGCGGTGAAGTTGTAGTCCATGATGTCGGCGAAGTGGTCCATGAGGAAGTTGTTCACCACGCATCCGATGTCGGTGGGGAAGAGTTTTCCCTTCTCGGCGTAGCCCTTTTCGGTCTTCTCGGTGCGCTTGGTCTGGCCGCCTTTGAGGCTGAGGACCACCGTGTGGCGGCTTTCGCCCTCGCGGTCTTCCTTGTTGACGTACTCGCGTTTGAGGATGGTGCTGATGGTGGGGGCGTAGGTGGAGGGGCGGCCGATGCCGAGGTCCTCGAGTTTCTTCACGAGGCTGGCCTCGGTGTAGCGGGGCGGGTGCTGGGTGTAGTGCTGGGCGGCCTCGCAGAGTTCGAGCGACATCAGGGTCCCTTCCGGCAGGCGCGGCAGCAGGCGTGCGGTGCCTTCCTCCTGCTCGTCGTCGGTGCTTTCCATGTAGACCTTCAGGAAGCCGTCGAACTTCACCTGCTCGCCCGTGCACTGGAAGGCGAGGGGGCTGGTGCTGACGCCGATTTCCATCTCGGTCTTCTCCAGTTCGGCGTCGGCCATCTGGCTGGCCACGGTGCGCTTCCATATCAGCTCGTAGAGCCTCCGCTGGGCGCTCTCGATGTTGAGGGTCTGGGCCTCGAGGTTGGTGGGGCGGATGGCCTCGTGGGCCTCCTGGGCCCCCTTGGTTTTGGTCTGGTAGCGGCGGGTCTTGACGTACTCCTCGCCGTATTGGGCGGCGATCTCTTTCTTGGCCATGGAGAGGGCCAGGTCGGAGAGGTTCACGCTGTCGGTACGCATGTAGGTGATGTATCCGCTCTCGTAGAGCTGCTGCGCCACCTGCATGGTGCGGGCCACGCTGAAGCCCAGCTTGCGGCTGGCCTCCTGCTGGAGGGTGCTGGTGGTGAAGGGCGGGGCGGGGGTGCGGCGGGCGGGCTTGGTCTCCACCTTGGTCACCTTGAAGGAGGCCCCGACCAGCGCGTCGAGGAACTGCTGCGCCTCGGCCTCGGTCTCGAAGTGGCGGCTCAGCTCGGCCGCGATGCCCTTGGTGGCGTTCACGGGGCGCAGCTGCGCCGTCACGCGGAAGTAGGGGTGGCTCTGGAAGTTCTTGATCTCCTCCTCGCGCTCCACGATGAGGCGCACCGCCACGCTCTGCACGCGCCCGGCGCTCAGGGCCGGCTTGATCTTGCTCCACAGGATGGGGCTTATCTCGTAGCCCACCAGGCGGTCCAGCACGCGGCGCGCCTGCTGGGCGTCCACCAGGTGCATGTCTATCTTCCGCGGGTGCTCGATGGCGTGGAGGATGGCCGTCTTGGTGATTTCGTTGAAGACGATGCGCTGCGTCGTCTCGGGGTCCAGCTTGAGCGTCTCCTGCAGGTGCCACGCGATGGCCTCTCCCTCGCGGTCCTCATCGGACGCCAGCCACACCTTCTCCGCGCCCTTCACGGCCTTCTGCAGCTCGTGCACCAGCGCCTTCTTGTCGTCGCTCACCTGGTATTGAGGCTCGTAATCCGCCTCCACGTCGATGCTCATCTCCTTCTTCGCCAGGTCGCGTATGTGGCCGTAACTCGACTTCACGCTGTAGTCCTTGCCGAGGAACTTCTCAATGGTCTTCGCCTTGGCGGGCGACTCTACGATGACTAAATTCTTCATATCTTCTCTCTTGTTTTGTTTCCTTGCTTGTTTTTGTTTCAACTGCCCCCGATAACGTATATATATTTTATTTATTGTACGCGTATGAAAAATATTTTTTCCCCGCCCTCGCCACCCTCTTGACTCGGACCTGTGTCGGACCCCACTCGGACCCTTGTCGGAGAAACTCGGAGTTGACTCGGAGTTGACACGGAGTTGTCTCGGAGTTGATACGGAGGAGGGATGAAAAAAATCTCCACCATTCCGGAAAATTTGTATATTTGCAGGTGTGGACTATATGTTATAGAACGCACAACAACCTAAAAACCAAATATATGAAAAACACATTCACCATCCGTTCCCGGCCTGTTTGCCGCAAGGCGACCCTCCTGTTGCCGTTGCTTGCCCTCCTGCTGCCCTCCGTCCAGACCCATGGACAGAATATTTTTTACGACCTGTCGGCTTACTCCTCGGAGAAACCTTCTATCAAGAATTACAAGCCGGATGTGGACATCAAGTATGAACGGTACTATTCCGGGGCTCCCAGTACTTTCGATTATATAGACAGGGCCAACAATGTAACCTATTCCTTTTCCCTGCCGGATGCATTCCTACGCCCCGTCAGTGATTATGAGATTCACAAGGGCAAAGTCTATTTTTGCGGCTCCAGTCATATTGCTGTCAATAGATCTACGGCTCTCTTTGGCTGGTTCGACATCGACAGTGTCTATTTCCATAACGGCGATGTGCACATTTTTGAGTTACCTGTTTCCGTAGACTTCGTGGACCTAAATCAGTATGATGCCAATATATCTGTCTTTAGGAAACTGTCTGTCGTTGAAGGCAACGGGGTCGTCCATCTTGCCATGACGGGTGACGGGTCTCACAATCATCAATTATACGGTGTGATTGCCAATGCCTATGGTGCGCCAGGGTCAGGGGCATGGACCGTGGGTCTTTCCATGGATTTTTCGGGAACCGTTACGTTTGAGGACATTGCCATCACGTATGGCTATGTGGTGGCACTGGCGCGAAACAATTCCAACGAGCATTGCATCCTGGAATACCCTCACCCGTCTCTGGTTCCACCGGGAGAAGGTTTCTTGGGTGTCCCATCGGCATTACCCATTTCCACACCCATGTATATCACCCCGCAAAGCATTTTCACAGCCACTCCCTACGCAATGTTCATGACAGGACTTGACCATGGGAACACTGATGCGTTTGTAACAGTCTGTTCAGATGGATATGACGAGCGTCTTGTTTCCTTCTATCAGAACCCGGGTTATTGCAATCGTCGACTGAAATATGGCACCCCAAGACCATCGCGTATAGAAGAAATCAGTTATTCTGACAGGCACAAGACGCTTTGTATGGTTTCCGGGGATGAAGTGAGTGTCATTTACCGTATGACAGATCCATACTCCGAGGTGTATCGCGTGCACACAGGACC
>JAGAYN010000030.1 GCA_017940465.1 Bacteroidales bacterium
ACGCGACATTGCCGGTTCGGAGGGCCTCACCCCCCATCCCCCTCTCCTTTCAAGAGAGGGGGCGTGGAATGTGGAGTAGAGAAGGGGCGGGATTTTGGACTTGATTATTTGCATTGTGCCGATAAAGCCTCGAAGAGGCTGGATTTTCAGTAACCCCACACAAGCGAAGCGCAGTGTGGGGACTGAAACCAGACTAATCGGTGCGTCTCGGAGAGACGCGACATTGCCGGTTGGCTGTATGCGGATAATCAAATATTGTGGTGATAATGCCTCGAAGAGGCTGAATTTTCAGTAACCCCACACAAGCGAAGCGCAGTGTGGGGACTGGAAACCAGCCTAATCAGTGCGTCTCGGAGAGACGCGACATTGTTGGTTGGTTGTATGCGGATAATCAAATTTTGGATTATGGATTGTGAATTTTGTACGTTGATGGGGCGATATTGGGAAAAATGTTGTATCTTTGCACGGCGAAATATGAAGCAATGTGTGCATAACATGCTGATTTTCACCCCCCCCCCCATACTCTGAAGGGGTAGGGGTTGCGTGTCTGCTTTCTTCGTTTCCCCAGAGGGGCCTCCGCTCCGCCGCCGTGGCGGCAGGGCGGCGGAGGGTCGGCTGTTGCCATGAATACATGTTTAATCCAAATATTTTTACCAACCAAATCTAAAAAAACATGAAGAAAACCTTCAAGATGCTGGCCCTTGTGGCCATGGGAGCCGCGCTGGCGATGACGGCCTGCGGCAAGGACGACGATGACAAGAACGGCAGCGGCACAGAGAGTGCCGAGTGGGTGGACTTGGGACTGCCTAGTTGACTTTTGTGGGCCAAGTGGAACCTCGGAGCCACCAGCCCCGAGGAGTCTGGCGACCACTATGCCTGGGGCGAGACCACAACCAAGAGCATCTACAAATGGAGTACGTACAAGTACTGCACCGTGGATGCGGAGGGCGATGTGGAAACACTGACCAAATACAACACAAAAGAGAGTTGGGGCACGGTCGACAACCTGACCACCCTGCAGGCCTCCGATGATGTTGCCACCGCCAAACTTGGCAACGGTGCCCGCATTCCGACCAAAGCGGAATGGGAAGAACTCATCAACAACACCACTGCCGAGTGGACGACCCAGAATGGCAAGTATGGCCGCAAGTTCACTGCCGCCAACGGCAACAGCCTCTTCCTGCCCGCCGCCGGCCTCCGCTGGGGCGGCGAGCTCTACGACGCGGGTGAGAGCGGCCTCTACTGGTCCTCGTCGCTCCGCGCGGTCACCCCGGGCAACGCGTGGGACTTCCGCTTCTACTCGGGCGGCCAGGTCATGCTCAACAACCTCCGCTACTACGGTCAATCCGTCCGCGCTGTGCGTCAGAACTAACCTTGTTCCGTTCCCCCCCCCCCCCACGGGCAGGCGCGGAAAGGTGGCGGACGGGGGCGCTCGCCGGAGGCGAGCTGCCCAGCCCCCGACCGCCACCTTTTTGCGCCTGCCCGTCCACGTCCCGGCGCCGCTCCTGAAGGGAGCGGCGCCGGGGCGATGGGCCATAAGCGTTCATATCGGTTCTCAGTCGAAGTAAATACTTAGGGGATACCAGGAGGATACTTAGAGGGTCGCTGGAGGAGGGGATGATTTGGAGGGTTGCGGGAAAAGGTGTATCTTTGCAGCCGTAAAGCAATGCACGGGAATATGTACGATGTAAGGATAACTGCCGTCCGCAAAGCGGATTACAAGGATTTGCAGGTGCGCTACGAGCGCCCGATAATGCATACGTGCGACGTGGAGGAGGGTCAGGAGTGGGTGAGCCGCGGCGGGTCGAAGCCGGAGGGGATGTGCGGGAGCGCGTGGGAGAGCATGCGGTGGTTTGTGGAGGAGTTGGCCGCAGGGCGTGGCGATTTCTACGACGGGTGGATGCAGAATCCCCATTCGGCCATGATCAGCTGCAACGACGGGTTCCGCCCGGTGAGTTTCCTGCTGGAGCGGGTGGGGTGAATATTTTTCATGCCGTTTGAAAAAAAAGTCGTACTTTTGCAGCCTCATTGGCAACAAAGAAAACAACACAATATTATGTCAAAGAAGAACAAGCTTGTTTCAAAAAGCGGCTATGAGTGGAAGTTCGGCATGGTGGGCGGTGTGACGCGTGTCAACATCGAGACCGCCGAGGACATAGCCCACCTGTATGAGTTGGACCAGAAGCTGTGGACGGTGTTGAGCTGTCCGGTGAAGGGTCTGGAGTTCGACGAGAAGACGCTCGCCATGCTGGACGCCGACAAGGACGGGCGCCTGCGTGTGAACGAGGTGGTGGCCGCCGCCGAGTGGCTGAAGAAGGTGCTGAAGGACCTGGGCTATGTGCTTCAGGGCAAGGACAGCATCGCTTTCGCCGACGTGCAGGCGGACACCGAGGAGGGCAGGCAGGTCATCGATTCGGCCCGTCTCATCCTCAAGGCCCTGGGGCTGGAGAAGGAGGAGATTTCGCTGGCCGAGGTGACGGAATACATGGCTGTGTTCGAGGAGAAGTGCCGCGCGGAGTACACGGCGCAGAACGCCGAGCCGTTCGAGCCCCCCTTCGGCGAGAAGAGCGACGAGGCGGAGGCCGCCGTGAACGCGGTGCGCAGCAAGGTGGCCGACTACTTCATGCGCTGCAAGCTGGTTCAGTTCGACGAAGAGGCCACCGCCGCGCTCGACGTACAGGTGGAACGTATCGCCGCCATCAGCGGCAGCAACCTGAACGACAACCTGGAGGAGATCTCCACCTACCCCCTGGCACGTCCCGGCAAGGAGGCTATGCTCCCGCTGGCCGAGGGGTTGAATCCCGCGTGGAAAGCCGCCATCGTCGCGGTGAAAGATCTGGCAGGTCTGGAAGGCGACAGCATTGGCGAGGAGGCATGGAACGAACTGCTGGGCAAGGTGGACGCCTACATGGCCTGGAAGGCCGCCGGCGAGACCGCCATGAACGAGGCCGTGGCCGCACGGCTGGAAGAGCACAGCGCTGCCTTCGCTCCGGTGGAGAAACTGCTTCGCCTCTGCCGCGACTTCTTCACGCTGCTGCACAACTACGTCGTGTTCAAGGATTTCTACAACAGGGCTCCCGGTACCGAGGCCGTCTTCCAGGCAGGTCAGCTGTACATCGACCAGCGCTGCTGCGAGCTGTGTGTCAAGGTGACCGATATGGGCAAGCAGCTGGCATCGGCCGGATTGAGCGGCATGTATATCCTATACTGCCACTGCGTCTCCAAGGCGGGCCTGGGCGAGATGGACATCGCCGCCGTGGTCACCGCTGGCGATATCCGCAATTTCCGCGAGGGCAAGAACGGTGTCTTCTACGACCGTTCGGGTCAGGACTGGGACGCCACCGTCACCAAGATTGTCGACAACCCCATCTCGGTGGGTCAGGCCTTCTGGAGCCCCTACCGCAAGTTCGGCAACTGGGTGACCGACAAAATCAACAAAAGCGCCGAGGAGAAGGAGAGCAAGCAGTTCGACGACATGACCGCCAAGGCCGACACCGCCAGCACCGACCTGGCGGTCCAGGCCGCCGACGGAAAGCCTGCCGACGCCGTCGCGGCTCCCAAGCCTGCTTTCGACATAGCCAAGTTTGCCGGCATCTTCGCCGCCATCGGCCTGGCTGTGGGTGCGGTGGGTATGGCACTGGCCGCCGTGGCGAAGTTCCTGGTGTCGGCATGGTACAATCCGCTGATTGCCATCGCGCTGGTGGTGGTCGTCGTCAGCGGTCCCTCCATGCTGCTGGCCTGGCTCAAGCTGCGCAAGCGCAACCTCGGTCCCGTGCTGAACGCCAACGGATGGGCCATCAACTCGATGGTGAAGGTGAACACCACCTTCGGCGCATTGCTCACATCGGTGGCCAAATACCCGAAAGTCGTGGGCAAAGACCCCCTGGCGGACAAGAAGATGGCCTGGTGGAAGAAGTGCCTCATCTGGATTGTGGTGCTGGCACTGCTTGCCCTGGGCGTGTTCAAGCTGACGCAGCACCGCTGGCCGTGGCAGCCTGTTCCCGTGGTGGAAGAGGTGGAGGCTGCGGCGGAAGAGGCCGAGGCCGAGGCGACGGTTGCCGCAGAAGACATCGCGGTGGACGAGGCCGACCTTGGAACCGAGGAGCCCGTTGCCGAATGAGGCGCATCGGACTGTCGCTACTGCTGCTTATGACTACCTTGTCCGCCCAGAGTCAAGACACTGTGTTCTCCGATCACCCCACCTTCACAGCCGCGTGGTGGAATGTGGAGAACCTCTTCGACCTGCGCGACGACCCCCATACCAACGACGACGACTTCACCCCGCAAGGGGCCTACCACTGGACGCGGCGCAAGCTGGACACAAAGATACAGGGGATATACAAGACGCTGTTGCAGATGGAGTTCCCCGATGTGGTGGGGTTGGCCGAGGTGGAGAATGCCTGGGTGCTGCGTGAATTGTGCAACGGCACACCGTTACGCCAGGCCGGCTACCGCTATGTGCACTACGACTCGCCCGACCGGCGTGGCATCGACTGCGCCCTGCTCTACCGTCGCGACCGCTTCCGCGTCACCTACAGCCGTCCGTTGCGGGTGTCCGACTCCGCGACAGGGTTCTTCACGCGCGACATCCTGCAGGTGGAGGGTGTCACTCCGCAGGGCGACACCATAGTCCTCTTCCTCAACCACTGGCCCTCCAAGCGCGGCGGCGACGAGGCCGACCGGCACCGTATGCGCATAGCGCAGAAGCTTCGCGGCCAGATGCTGAAACTGCACAGGCGCTACCCGCAGGCCGCCGTCATCGCGATGGGCGACATGAACAGCACCGCCGACGAGCCTGCCATCGCCTCGGGAATGGGTTTCAGGGGCGACACGGTGAGCCCCGAGGGTATACGCAACCTCGGCTACCGACTGCCCGACGATTGGGGCAGCCACAAGTACCAAGGGCAGTGGCACTACATCGATGCCGTCTTCTTCCTGGCCGACGACAGTTGGAAGGTGCGTAAACTCAAGCTGATACGTTACGACCACCTCCTCACGCCCGAGGAGCATCGCCCCGGGGTGCGCCCCAAACGTACCAACCAGGGACCCAGATATGAGGGAGGCTTGAGCGACCATCTGCCGCTGTTGTTGCGCGTCGCCAGGGAGCGGTTCCGTCCCGGTGGGGATGAGGGGCGGTAGCAACTCCGAGTCAACTCCGAGACAACTCCGTATCAACTCCGAGTCAACTCCGAGTCGGTTTCGAGCCGGTTTCGCCAGGGGGTGCTCTTTTATTTGGCAAGATGGGGAAAATGTTGTATCTTTGCAATTGGTAGAATGTAATGAAAAACGGATATATCTATGTATAGGACAAATACTTGCGGCGAGTTGAGGCTCGCCAATCTGGGTCAGATCGTGACCCTTGCCGGCTGGGTGCAGCGCTCGCGCGACCTGGGCGGCATGACTTTCATCGACCTGCGCGACCGCTATGGCATCACGCAGTTGGCATTCAACATGGAGACCGATGCCGCCCTTTGCGAACAGGCGCGCCGTCTGGGACGTGAATACGTGGTGCAGGCCACCGGCAAGGTCATTGAACGCAGCTCGAAAAACCCGAAGATCCCTACGGGCGATATTGAGATAGAGGTGCTGGAACTCAAGGTGCTCAACGAGGCCAAGACCCCGCCCTTCACCATCGAGGACCAGAGCGACGGCGGCGACGACCTCCGCATGCGCTACCGCTACCTCGACATCCGCCGCACCCCGGTGCGCCAGAACCTCGAGTTGCGCCACCGTATGGCCATGCTTGTGCGCAACTACCTTTCGGACAGGGACTTCCTCGAGATAGAGACTCCCATGCTCATCAAGTCCACCCCCGAGGGTGCACGCGACTTCGTGGTGCCCAGCCGCATGAACCCGGGCGAGTTCTACGCCCTGCCGCAGTCGCCTCAGCAATACAAGCAGTTGCTGATGGTCAGCGGCATGGATCGCTACTTCCAGATTGTGCGCTGCTTCCGCGACGAGGACCTCCGCGCCGACCGCCAGCCGGAGTTCACGCAGGTGGACTGCGAGATGTCGTTCGTCGACCAGGAGGACGTGCTGCAGATGTTCGAGGGGCTTATACGCCACCTGCTGCTCGAACTGAAAGGTGTCGAGACAGGCCCCTTCCCGCGCATCACGTGGCACGAGGCCATGCGCCGCTTCGGCTCCGACAAGCCCGACACCCGCTTCGGCATGGAGTTCCGGGAGGTGACCGATGTGGTCAAGGGCCACGGCTTCGGTCTCTTCGACGGCAGCGAGCTCGTGGTGGGCATCGTGGCCGAAGGCTGCGCCGAGTATACCCGCAAGCAACTGGATGCGCTGACCGATTTCGTCAAGCGTCCGCAGGTGGGTGCCGGCGGCATGGTCTATATCAAATACAACGCCGACGGCACGCTGAAGTCGTCCGTCGACAAGTTCTACGACGCCGACGCCCTCAAGGCCATCGCCGACCGCATGGGGGCCAAGCCCAGCGACCTGATGCTGCTCCTCTGCGGCCCCGCCATGAAGACGCGCACCCAGCTCTGCGCCCTGCGCCTCGAGGTGGGTGGCCAGCTGGGTCTGCGCGACCCGCAGAAGTTCGCACCCCTGTGGGTGGTGGACTTCCCCCTGCTGGAGTGGGACGAGGAGACGCAGCGCTACTACGCCATGCACCACCCCTTCACCGCCCCCAAGCCCGAGGACGAGGCCCTGCTCTCCGACCCCGCACGCTGGGGCGACATCCGCGCCAACGCCTACGACATGGTGCTCAACGGCAACGAGGTGGGCGGCGGCAGCATCCGTATCCACGACCGCTCGCTCCAGAACCAGATGTTCCACACCCTCGGCTTCACCGACGAACAGGCGGCCGCGCAGTTCGGCTTCCTGATGGATGCCTTCACCTACGGCGCTCCGCCCCACGCCGGGCTGGCCTTCGGCTTCGACCGCCTCTGCTCGGTCTTCTCCGGCGCCGACAGCATACGCGACTTCATCGCCTTCCCGAAGAACAATGCGGGCCGCGACGTGATGTCCGGCTCGCCCAGCCCCATCGCCCGGGAGCAGCTCGAAGAGTTGCAGATAAAGCTCGATGTTAAGTAGCCTCCTCAAGTCGATGCGGCTGCGCACCCTGCCGCTGTCGCTGGCAGGGGTGGTGTGCGGCGGCGTGCTGGGCTATGCCCACGGCGGCTGCAGCGGCTGGACGCTGGCGTTCCTCTTCCTCACCACCGCCTGCCTGCAGGTGCTCACCAACCTGAGCAACGAGATGGGCGACTACCAGAGCGGCGTGGACAACGCCAGACGCCAGGGGCCGCACTACAGCCTGGCCGACGGCCACCTGACCGAGAAGCAAATGTGGGGCGCCATCAACACGATGGTGGTGCTCTGTTGTGTGCTCGGATTCGCCATGGTGACGGCCTCGTTCGGCAGCCTGTGGCGCAGCTGGCCGGCGCGGTGGCTCATCGTGCTGGGGGCTGTGGCCATCTGGGCGGCCACGCACTACACCCTCGGCAAGAACCCCTATGGCTACCGCGGCCTGGGCGACCTCTCGGTCTTCATCTTCTTCGGCCTGGTGAGCGTGCTGGGAAGCTACTACGTCGCCGCCCACCGTGTGGACTGGCCGCTGCTGTGGCCCGCTGTGGGCATGGGGTTGCTGAGTGTGGGCGTGCTCAATGTGAACAACATCAGGGACATGCAGAGCGATGAGGGGATCCGCCGCACGGTTCCGCTGCGCATCGGCGAGCGGTGGGCCAAGGTCTACCAGGCCGTGCTGGTGCTGGCGGGCTACGCCTGCTTCCTCTTCACCTGCGGGCGCACCTGGCTGCTGGTCTTCCCCGCGGTGCTCTTCGGCTGGCACCTCTACCTGCTGCGCACGTGCAGCGGCAAGGCGCTGGACCCCGCGCTGCCCCTGCTGGTGCTCGCCTCGGCGGCCACTGCCGGATTATACACTGTCGCCAACTATGGCCTATAACTTCGACAAGATCGCGGCGCGCTACGACCGCATGAACCGCCTGATGACCCTTGGGCTGGACTGCCGCTGGCGGCGGCGGGCGGTGGAGGGGCTCGGCGGCGAGGTGCTTGATGTGGCCTGCGGCACGGGCGACATGTCGGAGGCTCTCCTCCGGCAGGGCTGCAGGGTCACCGGCGTGGACCTCAGCGAGGAGATGCTCTCCATCGCACGCGCCAAGGTGCCTTCGGTCGCTTTCCTGCGGGCCGATGCCGAGCAGTTGCCGTTTCCGGATGCTGCCTTCGATGCCGTCACCTGTGCCTTTGGGGTACGTAACTTTGTCCATCTGGAGGCCGGGCTGGCGGAGATGCTGCGGGTGCTGAAGCCCGGCGGACGCCTGGCCGTGCTGGAACTGGCCACGCCCGACAGTCCCCTCGTCCGCCCATTGTACCATCTGTATGCGCGCCGCGTCATCCCTCCCCTGGGGCGCCTGCTGGCAGGCAACCGCGAGGCATACGCCTACCTGCCGGCCTCCATCGAGCGATTCCCCAAGGGCGACGCCTTCCTTGCCATCTTGGAGAAAGCGGGATTCGGGATTCGGAACCCGCGGCAGCGGGAGTTCACCTTCGGCGTCTGCCGCCTCTACACCGCCACACGCCTATAGAAACAAAGGGGGCCCCAAGACAGGGGCCCGCAGTTGCTATTAATCCTAAAACACAAAATGGACACAGTGTTGTCAAGACGTTTGATGTTCCATTTCGGATGCAAAAGTACACCCGTTTCCGGGACCCCGCAATAACCAATAGTGGTGATTTGGATTCCGGTGATTTGTATCTTGTTGTGTAATAGTAGGTTGTGATGTGGTGGAAAATTCGGTGGGTGCAGTTTGGGGATTATTTTGTATCTTTGCACCTTGAAATTTTGACTGTTCATGATGAAGAAAATCGCTTTTTTCCTCCTTTTGGCGCTCCCTGTGGCAGGGTATGCGCAAGATGTCAAGCAACTGAAGCGTCAGGCCAAGGCCGGCAGCAGCGAGGCTGCAATGGCCCTGGCGCACTACTATGAGGAGCAGGACCAGTACAAGAAGGCTGCCAAATACTACGAGCAGGCGGCTACCCCGCAGGCCGACTACGAACTGGCGGCGCTCTATATCAATGGACAGATGGGCAAGGGTTCCGACAAGGAGACTGCCCGTGGCATCGCCCTCCTGCGCCGCTCTGCCGCTGCGGGCAATCGCGACGGGCGCTACTGGCTGGCCTACTGCATGTCCAGGGGCCTTGCCGGGGAGGGCAAGGACGACTCCGCCTTTGTCCTCTACAGCCGTCTGGCCGACGAGGGCGACAGCATGGCCATGCTCCAGACCGCCGTGGCCTATGACCTGGGCCGCGGCACCCAGCCGGACACGGCGCGTGCCCTGCAGCTCTACCGCAAGGCAGGCGACCTCGGCGTGAGCAATGGCTACAGCTTCCTGGGTGATTTCTATCGCGACGGGGAGTACGTGGCGCCCAATGCGGATTCCGCCTTTGCGCTCTACAGCCGGGCCTACGGGCTGGGGGGCAACAACACCGTCGCCGCCCTCTCGCTGGCACAGTGCCACCTCGCCGGCACCGGCACTCCGCGCGACACCGCGGCGGCCATCCCCTACCTCATGCAGGCCGCCGGGGAGGGGCATCCTATGGCGCAGGGACTTTTGGGCGATGTCTACAACTACGGCTGGGGCGGCATCAGCCCCAGTGCCGACTCGGCCTTGGCCTACTACCTTGCGGCCGCGCAGCAGGACGACCCTCGTGGCGACTACATGGTGGGCGCATGGCTCTACGACCGGGGCGCCTACGAGCAGGCAATCCCCTATATCGTCTCCGCCGCCGAGAACGGCAACATGGATGCCATGCTCCTCTACTGCCGTGCCTCCCTATTCGGCTATGGCGTGGAGGCGCAGCCGGAGCAGGCCTACATCATGGTGCGTGAGCTGACCGAAGTCATGGAGGGGGGCGAGGCGCACACCCTTCTGGGCAACATGCACTACAGCGGTATCGGCTGCCAGCAGGACTACGGGCAGGCGGTGCGCTACTTCGACACGGCGGCCAGGCTGGGGGACAGCCAGGCCATGATGTTCCTGGGCGACCTCTATGCGCGCGGGGAGGGGGTGCCGCGCGACACGGTGGAGGCCCTGCAGTGGTACGAGCGCGCCGTCGCTGCGGGCTCGCTGCGGGCCATGAAGACCCTGGCCGCCAGTCATGTCACGGGCCGCCTGGTGCCGCGTGACCCCAAGCGGGCGGTCGAGCTCTACCAGATGGCTGCCGACCGCGGCGACCTGGAGGCCATGTGCCGCCTGGGCCTCTGCTATGAGACGGGCGAGGGGGTCATCCTCAACTCGCGCCGTGCCTACAGCCTCTATACCGAGGCGGCCGAGAAAGGCTCTGCCTTCGGCAAATACCTTACGGCCATGTGCTATGTGCAAGGCATCTATGTTCAGGAGGATGTGGAGCAGGCCTTCCAGTGGATGCTGCAGGCCGCCGAAGGGGGACATCTGGATGCCTGCTACCTGACGGGGGCGATGTATGCCACCGGCGAGGGGGTGAAGAAAAACAAGAAGGAGGCGCGCAAGTGGCTCTCCCTGGCGGCCGAGAACGGGCATGCACCGGCGGCCGATATGCTAAAGATCTTGTAATGTGCTGGTTTCGAGTGGCTTGAGTAGTTGGGGGGGGGTAGTTTAACATTTTTTATATTTTGCCATTGTTGGAGAAATGAGTATCTTTGCTCTTTAAACAGTTATGTTGCAGCTTCTGTAACATATTGGCAACAAGAGTGTTGAAAATAAAATATGATTATGGTCAATAGCAATAACTATCGGAAGACTGTGGCAGGGGCCGCAGTGAAACATTCATCCAGTGTCAAATGGCTGCTGGCAGCGGTGGCTGCCCTGCTGCTGGCCCAGCCGGCCGTGGCGCAGAGCCCCCTCATTAATCAGAATTTTGACAATATCACGGGTGCCAATGGTAACGGATCCAATTCGAATGGTGCCACCGCCAATGCGAGCACGATAGGCACCCTTAATGGCTGGGGTGCCTATGGCACGAGTGGTTCCATGCCTCATATTGTCAACAGTGCAGCCCCCAGCAAATATTGCTACCGTAGGGGGACCAGGAATCTTGCTTTTGTGTCCAGTGTAACCATCGGGCCATCGCACGTGTTGCTGCCTGTCCTTTCTGAAGCTGTGAATGAACTCGGTATCAGCCTGTGGCTCTGTACCAGTTCGGATATGGACGGAACGCTGTCTATCGGCTATGTGACCGACAATGACACCTCCACCTTTGTCTCCCTCGCGGATTACCATGCTTCGGCGGCCACTAAGTACACTTCTAATACCAACCCCCAGCCTGTCGGCTCGGGCATCGACATTATGATGAATCTCACCTCGGCACCCTCCACCGCCACGCGTATCGCCCTGCGGTGGTCGAGCACCAGCACCAGCGTAGCGGTTTGCGGTATCGACGATGTGGTGGTGGACATTGCTGACCTGTGCCCCAGCGTCACCGGGCTCACGGCGACGCCCAGCTACACCACCGCCGCCCTCACGTGGACCGAGGCGGGCTCTGCCACGCAGTGGAAGGTCTCCGTCAATGACGGCACACCGGTGACGGTCGGCACGACCAGTTATGAGCTTCAGGGCCTCACCCCCGGCACCAACTACACCGTCAAGGTGGAGTCGGTCTGCGGTGGCGGTCACGCGAATGTCACCCCGTCCACAGTCAGTTTCACCACCGCCAGCTGCCTGCCGGTGGAGAACCTTGCGGCGGCCATCGGCTACACCACCGCCACCCTCACATGGACCGCGACGGGCAGTGCCACCTCGTGGCAGGTGAGCCTCGGCGGCGGCAGCCCCGTCACCGTCACTTCGCCCACTTACACCTTCACCGACCTCACCCCCAACACCGACTACACCGCCAGCGTGCGCACCATGTGCGCCGAAGGGCTCTTTTCCAGCCCGGTCTCGGTCAACTTCCGCCCCACCTGCCAGCAGCCCACCGGCCTGGCCGCCACCGACGTGACGGGCGGCACGCTGGTCCTTGCTTGGGCGGGCGCCGATGGGCAGTATGAGGTCCAGATCGCCACCAACAGCACCTTCACCGCCGACGTCCAGACCGCCACCGTGGCCACCGCCTCCGCCACCTTCCCCAACCTGGAGGTCGGCGAGCGCTACTATGCCCGTGTGCGCGCATTTTGTGGCAGCGATGCCAGCGTCTGGTCGTCCACCCTCTCTGTCCGCATCACCGACATCCCCGCCACCGGCCTCTATCCCGGGCAGGGGCTGGTGGTGCTCAACGACCTGGAAGACCACGAGTGGGCCTACTACAGCGACCCCAACAGCCCCGCGCCGCTCCACTCCTACAACCCCGCCGACGTGAAGATTGTCTACCTCGGCAACGGCAACAACGTCTCCACCAGCAGCGAGGCCTGGCCCGCCCTCAGCACCTTCACCGCCCCCAGCGTCACCACCATCAGCGACGGCGCCGCGGTGGGCATCAGCCAGTTCGACCGCCGCTTTGACAAGTTCCACTACTACCAGACCCTCGAGCGCCTGGACGGCAAGACCGCCGCCACACCCGCCGCCGCCACCGGCCGCTGCGCCTACCGCACCATCTTTAACCCCTTCTCCCTCCGCCCCGTCTACGGCACCTCGCTGCCCTCCACCGCAGCCAAGAGCAACTGCCGTGGCTGGGAGGGCTGGCGCGGCTTCTTTGCCTGGCGCCTCAAGCATGTGGCCGGTGGCGCCATCTACCGCGCCGAGACCGGCGGCAGCGCCCTCGCCGTGGGCGACACCGTGGGCGCCGACGTGCAGGTCTACTTCCAGCCCGACGCCGAGGACGGCATGGAGGTGGAGTTCGAAGCCCTCTGGGCCCGCGCCTGGCTCACCATCTCCTACACCAGCTGGGGCCCAGTGTCTGGATACACCGCTGATCGTGGTGTGTTCAAACAGAACGTGGGTGTCGAGCGCAACTTCTGTGTCCTGCAGGACTATACCACACATGTATTCCAGAGCCGTGCTACAAGCGGTGGTCGCCCTATCGCCGATGTCGACGGCAACTTCCCCACCGTGCCGGTAACCTACACCTCGGTGCTGCCCAACGGCACCTCCAACGGCACCACCAAGGTCTACGAGGCCCTTTCGGGCGCGGCTCTGCGTATCGACGAGGCCGGCGGCTACAACACATCCGACCTCCCCGTGCGCTGCCACGCCGACACCCGCTTCGAGTACCTCACCATCCGCACCAATAATGCCGGCGCCATCCACGGTCAAACGACCGTGCCCAACTCCAGCTTCTCGGCCGACGGTTTCAACTTCACCATGGGGCGCGGCATGAAGCACACCGGCGAGGGCGGGGCATGGGCCGACAACGACCACGGCATCAACTACCTGTGGGGCATCGGCCGCATCACCCGTCCGGACAAAGTGGACCAGGCCGGCACGCACCAGTTCTACACCGACCGCTTCGAGGAGATATACAAAGCCACTTCCTATACGAACAACCTGTCGGGCGATATCGACAATCTGCCAGGATATACGCTTGACGACAACGAGAGCATCCGTGACAGGCTTGCCCAATACAAGTCAACGGGACGCAGCCTCAACTACACCTTGCGCCTTGAGACAGGCTGCATAGGCTACCCCCTGGCCTACTACGGCTGGAACAACTATGTGAGTTCTTACAATTATGGTAACGGCAGCGCCAAGAGAGGCGTGTTCTGCGCCCCGCACGTATGGGTAACAGGCGCCGACAACCATGTGCGTCTCATCCTTGGCAACGACTACGACCGCGCCCGCGAAGACTCCCAGGATTGGACGGACGCCATGGCCAAGGACAGCTGCTCGCTGCGTACCAGCGTCCCCTTCCGCGGCGGCAACTACTATATCCAGATGCCCAACCAGGATTCGAGCAAGGTGATGTTCACCGCCGTCATCAAGAGCGGCTTCCACGGCTACCGCATGTGGCGCCGCGCCTTCGACCCGGCTACGGGTAACTTCTACGCCGGCGACCATGTTACCCCGGGCTACCCCTACGACACCACCGGCTATTCCGGCAGTGAGGGCAAGTGGGGCTCCGGCCAGATCGACTACCTCTCGAGCTCCAACGGATCGCTGCCCTACGGCTTCGGCGACGGCGGCACCGACGGCGACCCCAAGAATATCTACATCGGCGTGTCGAACAACATGGAACACTTCAAGGGCAAACGCTACTGCCTCATCGAGGGTGGCTACCTCTGGACCTCCATCTCCGGCTGCGCCTGGGACACCCTGATGACCAACCGCGACGACAACGACGTGGCCGTCATCCGCATGAAGGGCGGCAACCTCTACGGAGCCGTCTTCGGAGGCACCAACACCTATGCCGACGGCGCCGGCGGACGCCAGCTGATCTTCACCGGCGGCAAGGTGTGGGGCTGGATCAGCGGCGGCGCCAACGGAACCGCCATGGCAGACAACAACAAGCTGGCCGGCCACCACTTCGGCAGCACCTATATATATGTAGGCGGCAACTTCCAACTGGGCAACGACACCACCGACCGCCGCGTCGGCACCTACGTCAACACCATCGGCCGGACCGGTGCCAACGACGGCAACCTCTTCGGCGCCGGCTGCGGCATCAAACCCTACAGCAAATGGGATGATACGCCGGCCGATTTCAACGACAATGCATGGAAATTCCACGAGTGCGGCGAGGTGTGGAACAGCACCGTCGTCGTGGCCGACCAGGCCAAGGTGCTCTACGACGTCTACGGCGGTGGCAACTATGGCTACAACAAGCGCGGCTACAGCTCCGACGTCCGCATCCTCGGCGGCCACGTGGGAGGCAAGGTCTTCGGCGGCTCCAACAACAAGTCCACCGGCTCCTCCAACATCCTCATGACCGGCGGCACCGTGGAGCAAGGCATCTACGGCGGCTGCAACAACTGGGGCGTCCTGCTGGGCGATGTCAATATCAATATCCTCGGCGGCACCGTCGGCTCGGGTATATGGCCCGAGGCCAGTGTGTTCGGCGGCGGCTACGGCGAGAACACCACCACCAGCGGCAATATCACCGTCAACATTGGCGACTCCACCACATGGCAGGGTCCTCACATCTGGGGCGACGTCTACGGCGGCAGCCAGATGGGCAACGTGCTGGGTGGCGACACGGTGAGCTCCGGCTACAGGGTCATCACCTACCGCATCAACAATGCCAGCAACAGCAATAGAGACCCACAATACTCCACCACTCCGTTGGCCACGGTGGCGATTGACACCGCCGGGCGCTACGACAGCAACCACAAAGGGACGGTGAGTTACTTCGCCGGCAACATCGGCGGCAACATCTACGGCGGCGGCTACGGCCAGAACGGCAAGAGTGCCACCAGCTATGGCGACGTGGAGGTGCGCATCCTGGGCAACCTGGAACACACCGACCCGACCGTCAGCAACGATGTCTACGGTGCCAACAATCTCAGCGGCAAGCCGATGGGCAAGGTGCAGGTGACGATAGGCTCGGTCGACTCGGTGGCATCCGGCGACCGCAACCGGCCACTGCTTCGCGGCAATGTCTATGGCGGCGGCAACGAAGCCGCCTATGGCGCTGCATCGACCACGACCACCCTGAAGGTCGACATGCTTTCCGGCACGGTGATGCAGAGCGTCTTCGGTGGCGGCAGGGGCACGTCGGCCGTGGTCAACCTGCCCTCCGGCAAACCAGGCCTCACCAACGACCGCGCCACCCAGGTGCACATCCACAACGGAAGCGTCCGTGGCAACGTCTACGGCGGCGGCAACGCGGCCAAGGTGGTCGGCAACACGAAAGTCATCATCGGCGAGTAGGCATCCCGCCCGCCGGTTTTCCCCCAAAAACGCACCCCTCACCGGGTGCGTTTTTTTTATCTCCGAACCCCTCCCCGGGGGCACTCCGGGAGCATACCAAGCGGGGAAGGAGAGGGGAAGAACATGATGCCTCCAGGGAGTTGATTATCATCCTGTTGCATTTTGCCAATTTGGGGTCGAAAATCCAAAAACCGAGCCGGAATTTTCAGCCTTTTCCACCCCCTTTCCGGACCCCCTCGCGTGGGCAGTGGACAAAAAAATCCTCCCATATTGTAAAAAAGTTGTATCTTTGCAGTTTGAAACAGTACGCACATTAGAGACATAATATCATGATAAATATAACATTGCCAGATGGTTCCGTGCATCGGCACGAGGCAGGGGTCACCCCGATGGAGATAGCAAAAGGCATCTCCGAGGGGCTGGCACGCAACGTGTTGGCCGCCAAAGTGAACGGCCAGGTCACCGAGCTCAACCGTCCCATCCTCGAGGATGCCACGGTGCAGCTCCTGACGTGGAACGACGACGAGGGCAAGGAGACCTTCTGGCACTCGTCGGCCCACCTGCTGGCCTCGGCCATCGAGCTGCTGTACCCGGGCGTGAAGTTCGGCTTCGGCCCCGCCATTGAGAACGGCTTCTACTACGACATCGACTTCATGGACTACCAGATTTCCAGCGAGGACTTCCCGAAGATCGAGAAGAAGATGATGGAACTGGTGCAGGCCAAGACGCCGGTGTGCCGCCGTGAGGTGAGCAAAGCCGAGGCGCTGGACTTCTTCGGCAAGAAGGGCGACGAGTACAAGCTGGAGCGTATCGGCGAACTCAACGACGGAGAAATCAGCTTCTACGACAGCGGCGACTTCACGGACCTCTGCCGTGGCCCCCACCTGGTGGACTTCAGCGCCATCAAGGCCGTCAAGCTGCTGAGCATCGCCGGCGCCTACTGGCGTGGCGACGAGCACCGTCCGCAGCTCACCCGCATCTATGCCATCTCCTTCCCCAAGAAGAAAGAGCTGGACGAGTACCTGGTGATGCTGGAAGAGGCCAAGAAGCGCGACCACAGGAAGATAGGCAAGGAGATGGGGCTCTTCATGTTCAGCGAGATGGTGGGCAAGGGGCTTCCCATCTGGCTGCCCAAGGGCACCGATTTGCGCCTGCGCCTGCAGGACTTCCTCTCCAAGATACAGAAGCGCTACGGCTACAAGCAGGTGATGACGCCCCATATCGGAGGCAAGCAGCTGTACGTCACCAGTGGCCACTGGGACCACTACGGGGCCGACTCGTTCCGCCCCATCACCACCCCCGAGGAGGGCGAGGAGTACCTGCTGAAGCCCATGAACTGCCCCCACCACTGCATGATCTACAAGAACGAGCCCGTGAGCTACCGCGAGTTGCCGTTGCGCATTGCCGAATACGGCACCGTCTACCGCTATGAGCAGAGCGGCGAGCTGCATGGCCTCACGCGCGTGCGTTCCTTTACACAGGACGACGCGCATATCTTCTGCCGCCCCGACCAGGTGAAGGAGGAGTTCATCAAGGTGATGGAGATCATCGAGATCATCTTCAAGGCCCTCAGCTTCGAGAACTTCGAGGCCCAGATATCACTGCGCGACCCCGAGAACAAGACCAAGTACGTGGGCACCGACGAGAACTGGGCGAAAGCCGAGCAAGCCATCGTGGAAGCCTGCCAGGAGAAAGGGCTCAAGGCACGGGTGGAGTTGGGCGAAGCCGCCTTCTACGGCCCGAAGCTTGACTTCATGGTGAAGGATGCCATCGGCCGCCGCTGGCAGCTGGGCACCATACAGGTGGACTACAACCTGCCCGAGCGGTTCGGGTTGGAATACATAGGCTCCGACGGCCAGAAGCATCGCCCGGTGATGATCCACCGCGCCCCCTTCGGGTCGATGGAGCGTTTCTGCGCGGTGCTGATCGAGCACACGGGCGGCAAGTTCCCGCTGTGGCTCACGCCCGACCAGTTCATCATCCTGCCCGTCAGCGAGAAGTATATCGACGAGGCCAAGGCCATGAAGGCGCGGCTGGAGGATATGAACCTGCGCGGCACCATCGACGAGCGCAGTGAGAAGATAGGCCGCAAGATCCGCGACGCGGAGGTGGCCAAGGTACCCTTCATGCTCATCCTGGGCGAGAAGGAGGTGGCCGACGGCACTGTCAGCGTGCGCCGCCAGGGTGCGGGCGACCTCGGTGCGATGAAGCCCGAGGCCTTCGCCAAGGTGGTCGAGGAGGAGATTGAAGCAGTCATGATGTGAAATTAATATAGGAGAACCAAGTTATAGCAACACCTTTCAGACCCGGCTTTGCCGGCAACCGCGGACGGGGCCCCGTGAAGAAAGAGCCCGAACATCTCACCAACGAGCGCATCGACGTGCCTATGGTACGCGTGGTGGGCGACGGCATGGAGCCTACCATCATGAACACCAAGGAGGCGCTGCGCCGCGCCTACGACCAGGGGCTGGACTTGGTGATGATTTCCCCCACCGCCAATCCGCCGGTGTGCAAAATCATCGAGTACCAGAAGTACCTCTACGAGCAGAAGAAGCGTGACAAAGAGCGCAAGGCCAATTCCACCAAGATTGTCATCAAGGAGATCCGCCTCTCGCCCCAGACCGACGACCACGACTTCGAGTTCAAGCTCAACCATGCCATCCGTTTCCTCAAGGACGGCAACAAGGTGAAGGTGGACGTTTTCTTCCGCGGCCGCAGCATCGTCTACAAGGAGCAGGGCGAGCAGCAACTGCTGAAGTTCGCCGAGGCGCTGCTGGAGTACGGCAAGCCCGAGCAGATGCCGCGCCTGGAGGGGAAGCGCATGCTCATGATTATCGCCCCGAAGAAGCAGAAAGACTGAAATCCAAGTCATATCAATATACAAGTCTAACTTAAAAAAACAGTAAAGTAATGCCAAGAATGAAAACCAAGTCCGCTGCCAAGAAGCGTTTCGCTTTCACGGGCACCGGCAAGATCAAGCGCAAGCATGCTTACCACAGTCACATCCTGACCAAGAAGGAGACGACCCAGAAGCGCAACCTCGACCACACGGCCCTTGTGAGCCGCGACGACGAGGCCCGCGTGAAGCGCATGTTGCTTGCCTAAAACAAGGAGTTATTAACCATTGCTCAGCGCATACAAGTGCAGCGGGTCCCTTGAGAAACATCCGGAAGCGTCCCTTCGGGATTACCCGTTGCCGCCTGAACGAAAAAACAATTAAAAGTTATGCCAAGATCAGTAAACGCAGTTGCCTCCAGGGCACGCAGAAAGAAAATCCTCAACCGCACCAAAGGTTATTGGGGCAGAGGTAAGAACGTATGGACCGTCGCCAAGAACAAGTGGGAGAAGGGTCAGACCTACGCCTACCGCGACCGTAAGAACAAGAAGCGCGAGTTCCGCTCGCTGTGGATCAACCGTATCAACGCCGGTTGCCGCATCAACGGGGTGTCGTACTCTGTCTTTATGGGCGACCTTCACAAGAGCGGCATCGAGCTCAACCGCAAGGTGCTGGCCGACCTCGCGATGAACCATCCCGAGGCTTTCGCCGCCGTGGTGAAGATGGTGAAAAAGTAATTGTCTAACCTGTAAAAACGCTTATAGTCATGGGAAAAACTGAATTAATGCAATTTGTAGAGAACCTGGTTGAACGCAAGGAGTTCCCCGAGTTCAAGGCTGGCGATACCATCACTGTCCATTACAAGATCAAAGAAGGAAACAAGGAACGTATCCAGAACTTCCAGGGCGTTGTGCTGCAGCGCCGCGGTTCTGGCTCGACTGAGACCTTTACTGTCCGCAAGATCACGAACGGCGTCGGAGTGGAACGTATCTTCCCCTTCAGCAGCCCGTTCATCGAGCAGATCGATGTCAACAAGCATGGCGCCGTGCGTCGTGCCCGCATCTTCTACCTGCGCGGTCTTACCGGTAAGAAAGCCCGTATCAAGGAGAGAAAGGTGCGCACCAAATAGTGTGCCTTGCCCCTTGTGGTATGGCTTGGATGAAAAAAAGATGCCCTTGCGGCATCTTTTTTTTGTGTATGTCGATTTTATTTGATATCTTTGCACCATGAAACGGATACTCTTTGTGTGCCATGGCAATATCTGCCGCAGTCCGATGGCGGAATTCATCATGAAGCGACTGGTGCGTCGTGCGGGGATGGAGGAGCGGTTCGAGATAGCCTCCGCCGCCACCAGCACCGACGAAATCGGCAACCCTGTCTACCCCTTGGCCAAACGGACGCTGGCCGAGCACGGCATCGGGTGCCCGGGCAAGACGGCGCGGCAGATTGTGGCCGACGACTACCGGAATTACGACCTCCTTGTGGGCATGGACGAAGCCAACCGCCGCAACATGGTGGCCTTCTTCCGGGGCGACCCCGAGGGGAAGGTCTCCCTGCTGCTCGACCATACGCCGCCGAGCGATGTGAAGCACCACGGGCGCGACGTGGCCGACCCCTGGTTCACGCGCCGCTTCGACGTGGCCTTCGAGGACATCGAGACCGGGTGCACCGCCCTGTTTGAAATCCTGGCCGCCGATGAGCGAGGGCGCGGTTGACTTTGTGCAGGCCGAGGGGCTGGGCATCTCGCGCCAGGCTTTCGACGAGGTGCTCGACATCCTGGGCCGCCAGCCCACCATGGACGACCTCTCCACCCTGCTGGCCATGTGGGAGAGCAACGGCAGGCAGCAGAGCCTCTACGGCTGGCTGCGCGGGCAGCACCATGCCGTGCACCGCGACGACTACCTCTACAGCGGCAGCGACGAGCACCGCGCCATCAAGGAGCCGCGGGTCAAGGAGTGCCTCGACATTGCCAGGACCCTCCTTCAAAATTCCCATTCCGCAATCCTCAATTCAAATTTTCCCTCCGGCAGGCTGCTCTACATGGTGGGCAACGTCAGCAGCGAGTTCGCCGACGGCGAGTACGCGCGCCGCTGCCTCCACCTGGTGGGTGCGCCGCTGGCGGCCTCGGGGCACGAGGAGGACTGCCGCTACATCGAGCTCATCCTCCAGTCGCTGCAGGAGGCATCCCTGCTGGAGGCAAGCGCGGCGGTGGGGGAGGGGGGACTCTTCTGTTCGTTGCTGCGGTTCGTGGCGCCGAGGGGTTTCGACATCCTGGCGCCGCGCGAGGTGAGGCTGGACGCCTTCCTCTTCGGCGAGGAGCCCGGCCGCTACCTGGCCCTCCTGCCCGAGAGCCAGGACGACGCCTTCCTGTCCAAGCTCACCGAGGCGCAACTAAACTGCTGTTTCTTAGGACGTACCACACAGAACCGAATCCTGGTGGACGGGTTCGATTTCGGCACCGTGGAGGCGTTCCTGGGAACAAACGGTTCATAAGGGGTCATATCGGTTCTCAGTCGAAGTAAATACTTAGAGGATACCTATGGGATACTTAGAGGATCCCCAGGGGGTGGGTATGAATTCTGGATTTTGAATCGAGGGTTTTGGGTTGTGGATTATGGACTTTTTTCCCCTTATGTGGAAAAAAATGTGTATCTTTGCAGGCGGATAATACTATTTTATGTTGTGTAATTTGTTTACAATCAGCATTTTACCCCCCCCCCTGTGTCTTGAATACGGGGTGGGATACCGTCGTGTAGACGCTTTTTCCCCATTCAATTACAAACGAGATTTCTGATGAAGAGCATTTTTTTCCCGAGATGGGTATGTGTGTTGGTGATGTTCCTGCCGCTGGCGGTTGCGGCGCAGCAGGCGGACGAGGTCTATCTGGACGACCGCGAGAGCCACGCGTGGAGCTACTATAGCGACCCCCGGAACCCTGTGCGCAGCCTGAATCCGGCCGACGTGAAGATTACCTATTTCGGCTACGGCGCCAAGACGCTGTACAGCAGCAACGCGGCCGCGCCTGCGGGCAGTCCTGATGTGGACGTGGCTTCCGGCCAGGTGGGCCTCGGCATCGACGCGCCGGGCAAGAACAAATATGTCTACTGGAAGACGCTGGAGCGTCGCGGTGGCACGACGGCCACCTCGGTGGCCTCCTCCACGGGTCCCTGCAAGTACCGCGTCATCCCCAATCCCTTCAGCCTGCGCCCCACCTATGGCAGCGGCGACACGCGCTGGAGGGGCTTCTACCGCTGGCGCGTGAAGCGCCTGACGGGCGGCGCCATCTATACCGACATGGCCTGCACGCAGAGCGTGACCCAGGGACAGATGGTGGATCCCGAACAGTTGCTTTGGCTCCGGCCTGCGGCGGAATACGGCATGGAGATTGACTTCGAGGCGATATGGGCCCGTGCCTTCGTCTTCGGGCCCACGATGGCCGCCGGCGGCATCAACGCCACCGACCTTGCCGCCACCGACTATGCCTCGGCCCCCAATGCCCAGGAGCGCAACTTCGTGGTGCTCACGTCATCCAACATTGCCTCCGTCACCCTCGGCAGCGGGGAGACCGACCTGGCCTACAACATGCTGCCGGCCACCGTCATGGGCCTCTATCCCGACGGCACCAACGGCAGCTCGTCCACGAGGCTCACCGTGCAGCCCGGCGTGGCGCTGAACCAGCACTTCTTCTGCATGGCCGACACCAAGTTTGAATACATCTACATCAACGGTCCCACCAAGATGTTCGCCTGCAACGACTACAACATGACCATCGGGCGCGGTTGCGGCAACAGTGCCGGGGGCCAGAGCCTGCGCCGCATCGGCGGCATGTCCAACGTCATGCCCAGGCGCACCAGCACCACCGATACGGTGACCGGCGTGACTACCTATACCATCGTCCTCGGGGATGCATACGATGAATACGACTACGAGTCGTCGTTCTTCCT
This sequence comes from Bacteroidales bacterium, assembly GCA_017940465.1. Taxonomy (GTDB): domain Bacteria; phylum Bacteroidota; class Bacteroidia; order Bacteroidales; family P3; genus Colimorpha. The sequence goes on from JAGAYN010000030.1 coordinate 22,530, forward strand.
CCGCATCGAGAGCGGGCAGTACAAGGATGTGATCCCCCACTGGTGCGGCTCCAGTACAGGTACGATCAACAGCGACTGGACCTGGGTGCCGGGCGTTGTGGGCCAAACCAACCAGCCGTCCATCTACAACGGCTCGTGGAATGCTCCCGACACCAAGATATCGCATATCACCTTCGGCAGCGACTACGACCGCAGCATCGGCGACAACAGCCGCCTCATGGTCACCAACTACATCTTCGGCTCCTACGCCCATTGGAATAACATGAATCCGGACACGCGGTATGTCGACCAGTACAACTGGTACGTGAAGAGCGGCGACTTCCTGCCCGGCCGCTACGACTACGGGCAGGGCGGTGCCACGGCTTTCTACCTGGGCGGCGTGGGCTACAATACCGGCTACATGGGCCACCGCTGCATCGATGTGGAGGGCGGCCTGGTGCAGGGCATCGCCGGCGGCATGGACGAGTCGCTCGACGAGAACGGGGTGCAGTATGTGTGGACCTATGTGGACTTGACCGACACCAATATCTGGATCCGCGTCCGCGGCGGCCAGGTGCGCGGCCATATCTATGGCGGCGGCGAGTACGTGGAAGCCGGTGGAAGCAAGCGTATTGTGGTCACCGGTGGCACGGTGAACGGCTGGATTGCGGGCGGTGCCAACGGCACCGACGCCTCGGCCGGCGAGCTCAACGGCGACACCTATATCTACATCGGCGGGCGTGCCCGCGTGGAGCATACGGCCGCCGACCACCAGATCGGTGCCTCGAAGGGCGGCTATGTCTACGGTGCGGGCTGTGGCAACCCCGATGCTTCCAGCAGCACTGCCACCACGGGCAAGGTGCAGAACTCCACCGTGGTGATAGCCGACAGCTGCTATATCTCGCGCAATGTCTACGGTGGCGGCCACTTCGGCGGCGTGGTGGGCGGCGGCTCGCGCGTCTACCTCCTCGGGGGTACGGTGGCGGGCAAGGTCTTCGGCGGCGCCCACCAGCAGATAGGCAAGCAGGTGGACATCCTGATGCTGGGCGGCCAGGTGAAGGGCGGCATCTATGGCGGCTCGAACCTCCGCGGCGAGGTGAGCGGCCCTGTCGATGTGCGCATCGAGGGCGGCACGGTGGGCTACGAGGGCTGCCCCGACACGCTGGGCAGCGTCTTCGGCTCGGGCTACGGGGAGAACACCTTCGTGTTGGGCGATGTGGAGGTGACCATCGGCAACGAGGCCTCAAGGCATCCCCATCGCACCACGCCCGTCGTCCACGGCAACATCTACGGCGGCGGCTTCAGCGCCCCCTACGTCTCTGCGGGCAAGACTTTCAGGGTCACGTCGTGGAACGGCGAAGTGAAAGGGAACATCTTCGGCGGCGGCCTGGGTGGCACGGCCGTCATCACGGGCGATACCCGCGTCAATCTGTACGGCACCAGCCATGTGCGCGGCAATGTGTACGGCGGCGGCAACATGGGCAAGGTCACCGGCAGCACCAGCGTCATCGTAGGCGAGGACGACAACATGTACACCATCACCGTCCTGTCCTCCAACAGCACCATGGGCAGTGCCACGGGCGGCGGCATCTTCCAGGCCAACCACAGCATCACCCTCCAGGCCTTCGCCAACGACGGGTACCGTTTCCTGCAGTGGAGCGACGGGCGCCGGGACAATCCCCGCACCGTCATCGTGAGCCGCGACGCCAGCTACACTGCCGAGTTCGAGGTGCGTCGCCCATACACCATCACCGCCACCTCCTCCGATCCCTCGAGGGGCACCGTGACAGGCGGCGGCACCTATCTGGCTGACGAGGTCATCAGCCTCCGGGCGACGCCCATACCAGGCTACCGCTTCGCGCAGTGGACCGACGGCAACACCCAGAACCCCCGCTCCGTCACCGTGGAGGGGAATGCGACCTACACGGCCGAGTTCGATGAGCTGGACATCTGGGTGGACATGGGGCTGCCGAGCGGCGTGCTGTGGGCCTCGGTCAATGTGGGCGCCAACGAACCGGAAGGGTACGGCGGCTACTACTCCTGGGGCGAGGTGGAGACAAAGAGCATTTACGATTGGGCCAACTATCGCCACTGCGCCGGAGCCCAGAATCAACTCACCAAGTACTGCACCAATTCCAGCAACGGCTACGAAGGTGCGACCGACGGGCTGACCACGCTGCAGGCCGTGGACGACATCGCCACGCAGACTTTCGGTCCCGGCGCACGCATACCCACCATGGCGGAATGGCAGGAGTTGTTCGACAATACCACGCAGACAAACGACGTGGTGAACGGTGTCGCCGGGCGCCGCTTCACCAGCACCATCAACGGAAATTCCATCTTCTGCCCCTTCACCGGCTACAAAAGCAGTTCGTCCACCTATGGCCCCGGGAGCTGCACCTACTTCTGGTCGTCGACCCTCAGTTCCACCACCAATGCCAACGCGGTGGATGTCTACATCACCAACTCCTCGGGCAGCTTCTACAGCGGCAGCGGCGGCGAGGGCCGCTTCTACGGCTTCCCCATCCGCGCCGTTTACAGCCGGTAGGCCGGCCGTCCGCCAGGCACCCCGCAGGGGGTGCCTTCCCAGTGACGGGGAGGGGAAGGAGAGGGGAAGAACATGATGCCTGCAAGGTATTGTTTGTTAGTTAGTTGCAAAACTGCTGTTTGGGACGTTTTTCGGAAAAAATCTCAAAAAATTTTCGCCTTTTTTCGCAGAAAATAGCCGCGTGGAAATGAAAATTTTGCCACGTAAATATAATTTATTATATTTGCAATTTGAATAAACGATACTAAAACAATATAAACAGCTGATAATGAGACCCGATTTTTCAAAAGTCGATTTCCGTTCGGTGGAAAGTCCGCGTCAGGACTTCTCCGATTGGGAGAAAGAGAATCATATCGAGAAAAACTGGAAAACCCCGGAGCAGATTGACGTGAAGCCCGCCTACGGGGCCAAGGACCTGGCCGGCATGGAGCACCTGAACTATGCCGCCGGCATCGCGCCGTTCCTCCGCGGACCCTACTCGACGATGTACGTCATGCGCCCCTGGACGGTGCGCCAGTATGCCGGTTTCTCCACCGCCGAGGAGAGCAACGCCTTCTACCGCCGCAACATCGCCGCCGGACAGAAGGGCCTTTCATGTGCCTTCGACCTGGCCACCCACCGCGGCTACGACTCGGACCACGAGCGCGTGGTGGGCGATGTCGGCAAGGCCGGCGTGGCCATCGACAGCATCCTCGACATGAAGATACTCTTCGACCAGATCGACCTCGGACAGATGTCCGTCTCGATGACGATGAACGGCGCCGTGCTTCCCATCCTGGCCTTCTACATCATCGCCGCCGAGGAGCAGGGCGTCCCCCAGGAGAAACTGCAGGGCACCATCCAGAACGACATCCTGAAGGAGTTCATGGTGCGCAACACCTATATCTATCCCCCCCTGCCGTCGATGAAAATCATCGCCGACATCTTCGAGTATACCTCGAAGAACATGCCCAAGTTCAACAGCATCAGCATCTCCGGCTACCACATGCAGGAAGCCGGCGCCACGGCAGACATCGAGCTGGCCTACACGCTGGCCGACGGACTGGAGTACCTCCGCGCCGGTGTCAAGGCAGGCATGAGCGTGGATGACTTTGCCCCGCGCCTGTCGTTCTTCTGGGCCGTCGGCATGAACCACTTCATGGAGATTGCCAAGATGCGCGCCGCCCGTATGCTGTGGGCCAAGATTGTCAGTCAGTTCAACCCGAAGAATCCCAAGAGCCTCGCCCTGCGTACCCACTCGCAGACCTCCGGCTGGAGCCTCACCGAGCAGGATCCCTTCAACAACGTGGCCCGCACCTGCATCGAGGCCCTCGGCGCCGCCCTCGGCCACACCCAGAGCCTCCATACCAATGCCCTCGACGAGGCCATCGCGCTGCCCACCGACTTCTCCGCCCGTATCGCCCGCAACACGCAGATCTACCTCCAGGAGGAAACCGACATCTGCCGCGTGGTCGACCCTTGGGCCGGTTCTTATTACATCGAGACCCTCACCCACGAGCTCGCACACCGCGCCTGGGGCCACATCCAGGAGGTGGAGCGCCTCGGCGGCATGGCCAAGGCCATCGAGAGCGGCGTGCCCAAGATGCGTATCGAGGAGGCTTCGGCCCGCAAGCAGAGCCGCATCGATAGCAATGTCGATACCATTGTGGGTATCAATAAATACCGCCTGGCCCACGAGGATCCCATCGAGACCCTCGAGGTGGACAACACCGCCGTGCGCAAGGCACAGATAGAGCGCTTGGCCAAGCTGCGTGCCGAGCGCGACAGCGACGCCGTCAATGCCGCCCTCGACGCCCTGACGCGTTGTGCCGAGACCGGCCAGGGCAACCTGCTGGAACTCTCCATCGACGCCGCCCGCAAGCGCGCCTCGCTGGGTGAAATCAGCTATGCGCTGGAGAAAGTCTTCGGCCGCTACAAAGCCAAAATCAACCTCATCAGCAACGTGTACAGCAGTCAGACCAAGGAGAGCGACGCCTTCAAGCGCGCACAGGAACTCACCGACAAGTTTGCCAAACTGGAGGGCCGCCGCCCGCGTATCATGGTGGCCAAGATGGGTCAGGACGGCCACGACCGCGGAGCCAAGGTGGTAGCCACGGGCTACGCCGATATGGGCTTCGACGTGGACATGGGCCCCCTCTTCCAGACCCCTGCCGAGGCCGCCAAGCAGGCCGTGGAGAACGACGTGCACATCTTCGGCGCCAGTTCGTTGGCCGCAGGCCACAAGACCCTGCTGCCGCAGGTGATCGAGGAACTCAGGAAGCTGGGCCGCGAGGATATCATGGTGGTGGCCGGTGGCGTCATTCCGCCGCAGGACTACGACTACCTCTTCAAGGCCGGTGTGGCCGCCGTGTTTGGTCCCGGAACCCCCGTCAGCCAGTCGGCCATCAAGATGATGGAGCTCCTGCTGGCCGCACGCGAATAGTTTTGAAAATGAAAAAGATAACCGCAACCTTGCTGCTCCTTGCCGTCGCTTTGGCGGCAGGAGCAGTTGATTTCACCTTCACCGTGCCTTCGGGGCAGACGCTGAAGTTCACCACCCTTTCCGGCTCGACCGTCAAGGTGGTGAAGCACGCGACAAAGCCTGTGGGCGACCTGGTCATCCCCGCCACTGTAACCAACGAGGGGACGACCTACAGCGTCGTTGAAATCGATGTCGATGCTTTCCGTGAATGCGGTGAGTTGACCTCGGTGGTGATTCCCGAGGGAGTGAAAACCATCGGCCGTATGGCATTCTATGGCGACACCGCGATGATGGCCATCTCTTTGCCTCTCTCGCTGAACGACATAGGCATCTCCGCCTTCACGCGCACCGGCTACTGGCTGGACACCACCAACTACAGTGCCAACGGGTTGCTCTATATAGGGCCGTACCTTATCAATTTCCACGAGGAACTGGCTGTGGGCGACATCGTTATCGACGACGGCACCCGTGGCATCGCGGCCATTGCCCTCTATCGCGACACCAACATGACCTCGGTAACCATCCCGGCTTCGGTGCAGTTCATCGGCATGTGGGCCTTCGAGGGCTGCCGCAATATCGACACTGTCTTTATGCTTGGTTCCACGCCGCCTGCGATGGGCTCGCTGGTCTTCGGCACCATGCAGGGCATCACCGTCAAGGTGCCTTGCGGCGCAGGCAATGCCTACAGGGCAGCTGACGTATGGCGCGACATGACGATTGTGGAGGCTTGCGCCAGCGGTGGCGGCGGTGGCGGGAACCCGGGTGACGACCCGGGCGGTGGCGGCGGCATGATTGCCGTGGCCGAGGTGCAGCCCCTGCCGGCTGCGGTGCAGGCGGCGGAAGGTGGGCTGACCATCACCTCGCAGCAGCCTCTGTGCTGCAGCGTGAGCGATGCCCTGGGACGCGTGGTGGCCACGGTGCAGGTGAACGGCACCGCGCAGGTGGCGCTGCCGGCCAGCGGGTTCTATGTGGTCTCGACGCCGGGGTTCAGCCCGGTCAAAGTCATGGTTCGCTGAAAGATAGGGTGTCTGCATCGGAGGGCTCGCCAGGGGCGAGGCTGTCGGCAGGCTCCTCCTTCACTGTATCCTTCTTGAAATAGTGGTCCACGGTGTGGTTCACCGTCTGGTTGACGCGCTGCACGATGCGTGTGCTCTGCGGCGGCTTGGCGTCCTCCTTGGCGCGGATGCGCGGGTTGGTCTGGTAGAGAATCATTGACACCAGCAGGTAGACCGCGAAGACAATCAGCACGCTGCCCATCAGCTTGTTGAAGAGGTTCAAGCGGCGGGCGGTGAACCAGCTCTGCATCATCGCCGCCAGGCGGCACTTGAGCACATCGGTGGCGAACACCGCCAGCATCATGCCGGCGAAGAACTCGTAGCGGTCGGCCACGCCGAGGTTCATTTCGGACGAGATGAAGGTGATGATAGTCAGCCAGTAAAGCCAGATGGTGGGGTTGAGGATGTTCAGCAGGAAGCCCGAGAGGAGCAGCTCGCGTCCGCGGGTGGCGTTCTCGGCGGCGAAGCGGAGGCGTCCCTCCTGGCTGGTCTCGCGGCGCACTTTGCTGCGGAACATGCGCACACCGAACACGGCAATCGCCACGCCTCCGATTCCGGCCACCCACACGTTGTGCATCAGCGCCCCGAAGTCGATGTTTTTCAACACCGTCAGCATCAGCACCACCACCACCGCGTCGCTCAGGCTCACGCCTGCGGCGAACCAGGTGGCTTTCTTGAAGCCGTGGTGTATGCTGTTCTGTATCAGCGCGAAAAAGGCAGGTCCGACGCTGAAGATCAGCGACAGCAGAACGCCGCATACTATGCCGATTACGAATTCCATTCCTCAGAATTTCGATTTGCAAAGATACAAACATTTCCCGACATGGAAAAAAAATGTTTTCCGGACAAGTGGGTCATAAGCGTCCATATCGGTTCTCAGTCGAAGTAAATACCTAGGGGATACCTGGAGGATACCTATGGGGTCCCGGCCGGGAGGGGAGAAAAATGCGGGAAAAACAACTTTTTTTTGCCAGTATGAAAAAAGTTCGTATCTTTGCAAACTCAATAGGAGTGTGAAAATGAGCAGTAAGGAAGACACGACAATCCGCTTTAGCGGCTTGAAACCAGGTGTTTATAACTATGGTTTTACGCTGGCGGACGAGTTCTTTGAAGCGTGGGAAAACGACGAAATCGAGGGCGGAAACGTCAAAATCGACGTCAAGATGGAGCGTCGGGACCAACTCCTCCTCCTGGAGTTCACCCTCCGGGGCGAAGTGGAGGTGCTCTGCGACCGCTGCCTGGGCCGTCTGACGGTGCCGATCGAGGGCAGGGAACACCTCACCGTCTCCTTCAGCGACACCGCGACGACCGACGACGAGGAGCAGGCTATCCTGCCCGAGGACGCCTCCAAAATCGACCTCGCACAGTGGCTCTACGAGTACGTGGCCGTCCGGATTCCCCTCCTGCACGCACACCCCGACGGAGAATGCGACCCCGAGACGGTCAAGTACCTCTCCGACAACACCCGCCAGCGCCCCGACGACGAGATCGACCCCCGCTGGGACGCACTGAAGAAACTGAAATAAATAAATTAAAAAAGTAATAATATGCCACATCCAAAACACAGATTCTCGCAAACGAGAACGGCCAAAAGAAGAACGCACGACGCGTTGGAGACCCGCCAGTTGAGCACCTGCAGCAACTGCGGCGCAGCAGTAATGTACCACCATGTATGCCCCGAATGCGGCTACTACCGCGGCAAACTTGCCATCGCCAAAGGCGACCAGGAGTAATTGCCGTCAGGTACAACCACCCCGAGGGCGCCCGCACAGCGGGCGCCCTCGTTCTTTCCCTCCCACCCCCCTCTGAAATTATTTTTTGCCAGTCCGGATTTTCTTTGTACCTTTGCAGCCGATTTCGCAGGAAATCTTCTATGCGAATCAGCGGGTCGGTGGTTTCGGATATCCTTGAGTTGCACATGTACGATGCGCAGATGGCTTGGACTAATGTTGAATATTAATATTGAATGAGGACTGGGAAGAGCAGAATTATACATGCCTTCGGATGGAGCCCTCCTGCCAGAGTGCAGGAGGGCTTTTTGTTGATACCTGGAGGGGTAGGAGAGGGGAAGAAGAGGGTCCGTTCAAGATGCTGGAAACCATTCTGTTGTAGAAGTGCAAAAATGATGGGATTTTCGGTTTTGGGGCGAAAAAATGACGGGATTTTCCGGAGGAGGGTGGGAGGGGTGTAAGTCGCTGGGAGCCATGGAGTTTTGGGAAAATGTCGCCTGGGTGCCTCCGCGGTTCGGGAAAAATGCGTACATTTGCAGGTTGGATTGCCACGGGTGTGGCATGTGTAATGCATTGATATAGATAAAAGTAGATGGCAAAGAAGAGCGACTCCGGGTCCCCGTTGATGAACCAATACGCCGAGTTGAAGAAGAAGTTCCCCGACGCATTGCTGCTGTTCCGCGTGGGCGACTTCTACGAAACCTTCGGCGACGACGCCCGCAGGACTTCACAGATCCTCGGTATCACCCTGACGCGCAAGATGGCGGGCGGAGGCGAGTACACCGACCTGGCGGGAATACCCTATCACGCTCTGGAACAATACCTTCCGCGCCTGGTCCGTGCCGGCATGAGGGTGGCCATCTGCGAGCAACTGGAGGACCCCAAGACGGCCAAGGGCTTGGTGAAGCGCGGCATCACGGAACTGGTCACCCCCGGCGTGTCGTACAACGATATGGTGCTGGAAGTCAAGGAGAACAACTTCCTCTGCGGCCTGCATCTCACAGACAAGGTGCACGGGATCAGCTTCCTGGACGTGTCGACCGGCGAGTTCTACGTGGCGCAGGGCGACCTCAACTATATCGACAAGCTGCTGGCCAACTTCCGGCCTTCGGAGGTGGTACTCCAGCGCAAGAAGCTGCGTTGGTTCCAGGAGCACTTCGCGGAGAAATACTATACCAACACGTTCGATGACTGGGTCTTCGCACCCGACTTTGCGAACGAACTGCTCCTCAAGCAGTTCGGCACGGCGTCGCTCAAGGGTTTCGGGGTGGAGGACCTCGACATGGGCATCATCGCCGCCGGAGCGGTGCTGCATTACCTGCAGGACACGCAGCACACGCAGAACGCCAACATCTGCAGCCTGATGCGGGTGGAGCGGGACCGCTATGTGTGGCTCGACAAGTTCACCATCCGCAACCTGGAGCTGGTCGCGTCGCCCAATGACGGGGCGCGGACACTGCTCGACGTCATCGACCAGACATTGACGCCGATGGGGTCGCGGTTGCTGCGGCGGTGGGTGCTGATGCCGCTGAAGGAGGTGGCCGCCATCGAGGAGCGTCTGGGGGTGGTGGACGCGCTGCTGCGCGATGCCGACTTGAGGCAGGCCCTGCAGCAGCAGGTGAAGATGATCGGCGACCTGGAGCGGTTGATTACCAAGGCCGCCGTGTCGCGCATCAATCCGCGCGAGATATTGCAGCTGAAACGCGCCCTCGACGCGGTGGGGGAGGTGCAGCGCCTCTGCCGGCAGGTGCCCGGCGCCCTGTCCACCCTGGCCGAGAAACTCAATCCCTGCCCCTCGCTGGCCGAGCGTATCGGGAAGGAAATCAAGAACGACCCGCCCGCCAAGGTGGAGAAGGGGGGCGTGATTGCCGACGGCGTCAGCGCGGAACTCGACGAGCTGCGCTCGATGTCCACCTCCGGCAAGGACTTCCTCGCCTCGCTGCAGCAGCGCGAGAGCGAGGCCACCGGCATCCCGTCGCTCAAGATTGGCTTCAACAACGTCTTCGGCTACTACTTCGAGGTCTACAACACCCACAAAGACAAGGTGCCGGAGCGCTGGACGCGTCGGCAGACGCTCACCAATGCCGAGCGCTACATCACGCCCGAACTCAAAGAGTACGAGGACAAAATCCTCGGCGCGGAGGAGCGCATCCTGGCCCTCGAGGCGCAGCTCTTCGCCCAGCTTACGGCTGCCGTGGCCTCCATGGTACAGCCGATACAGTACGACGCCCAGGTGGTGGCCTATATGGATTGCCTGCAGAGCTTCGCCGAGGTGGCGTTGGTGGGCGACTACTGCCGTCCGGAGCTCAACGAGGGGCACTCCATCGCCATACAGGAAGGGCGCCATCCCGTCATCGAGACCCAGATGGCTCCTGGCGAGCAATACATCAGCAACGATGTGCTGCTCGACCGCGACAGCCAGCAGATAGTAATCATCACCGGCCCCAACATGAGCGGTAAGTCAGCCCTGTTGCGCCAGACGGCCCTCATCGTCCTTATGGCGCAGATGGGGTGCTACTGCCCGGCCAGGAGGGCGTCGATAGGGATTGTGGACAAGATATTCACGCGCGTGGGCGCGAGCGATAATATAAGTAGCGGGGAGAGCACCTTCATGGTGGAGATGAACGAGACGGCTTCCATCCTGAACAACGTCAGCGACCGGTCGCTGGTGCTGCTGGACGAGATAGGGCGCGGCACGTCGACCTACGATGGCATCTCCATCGCGTGGGCCATCACCGAGTACCTGCACGAGAACAAGAAGGCGCGTCCCAAGGTGATGTTCGCCACGCACTATCACGAGTTGATAGAGATGGAGCAGCAGTTCGCCCGAATACGCAATTACCATGTGAGTGTCAAGGAGATAGACGGCCGTGTGATCTTCCTCCGCAAGCTGGTGCCTGGCGGTAGCGAGCACAGTTTCGGCATCCATGTGGCGCGGCTGGCAGGCATGCCGCCGCAGGTGATCAACCGGGCGGATGCCATGTTGCAGCTGCTGGAGTCGAAGAACGACCGCGGCGGGATGGACCAGAAGGGGTCAAAAAAGGCCAAAAAGGGTCCGGGAGAGGTCGATATGGCGGGTATGCAGCTCAGTTTTATCCAGTTGGACGACCCTACGCTGCTTGAAATCAAGGACAAGATATTAGATATTGATATTGACACACTTACGCCGATAGAGGCGTTGTTGAAGCTGAACGAGATCAAAAAAATTGTGTCCAAAAAATAAAAAATATTTTGCCAGTTTTAAAAATGTTTGTACTTTTGCACCCGTTTTCGACGTGAAAAGAGAAACTTGAAATCTTGAAAACAGCGATGCGGAAATAGCTCAGTTGGTAGAGCACGACCTTGCCAAGGTCGGGGTCGCGAGTTCGAGTCTCGTTTTCCGCTCCGGTCTCCAAAATCAGAGAATAGGCTCTGGTGGTGGAATGGTAGACACGAGGGACTTAAAATCCCTTGCCCGCAAGGGCGTGTGGGTTCAAGTCCCACCCGGAGTACCACGCAAACGCGGAAATAGCTCAGTTGGTAGAGCACGACCTTGCCAAGGTCGGGGTCGCGAGTTCGAGTCTCGTTTTCCGCTCAAAGAAGAGTAGTTTGAAATGCAGCAGCAGCGGCAAAGCCCATGTCCAAACCACGCCGCAACCCCCGGGTTGAGGCCGATGCACGTTGCTGGAACACAGATGCGAGATAACATGTCTTGGTAGCTCAGCTGGTAGAGCAATTGACTCTTAATCAATGGGTCCAGGGTTCGAATCCCTGCCAGGACACTTGTCACGGGGTGTAGCGCAGTTGGCTAGCGCGCCACGTTCGGGACGTGGAGGCCGGAAGTTCGAGTCTTCTCACCCCGACCAAACGCCACTCCACCGCAAGCCACTTTAGCTCAGTTGGTAGAGCAACGCATTCGTAATGCGTAGGTCTGCGGTTCGAGCCCGCAAAGTGGCTCAAAAATGGAAAGACAGGACATCGGCCTGTCTTTTTTTATTTTAAAAACATTAACAAACAAAAAACAAACAAAATGGTAAAACAGTACGAAACCGTTTTCATTGCAACTCCCGTTTTGTCTGAAGAACAGATGAAGGAAACGGTCAAGAAGTACACCGACCTGCTCAAGAGCAAAGGAGCCGAGATCGTGTACGAGAACAACTGGGGCATGCGCAAGCTGGCCTATCCTATCCGCAAGAAGACCACCGGCTTCTACTACCTCATCGAGTTCAAAGCCGAGGGCAGTGTGATCAACGACCTGGAGGTGGCCTACAAGCGCGACGAGCGCCTGCTCCGCTTCCTCACCGTCAGCCTCGACAAGCACGCCGTGGCCTACAACGAGAAAAAGCGCAACGCCAAGAAAGAGGCCCCCGCAGCGGAGGCTCCCGCCGAGGCTTAAGTGCAAGGTTTAACATTATTAAAGAAAGACATCAAACATGGCTAACGAAAGCGAAATCAAATATTTGACCCCCATCGCTGTGGAGACGCAGCGCAAGAAATACTGCCGCTTCAAGAAGCTCGGCATCAAGTATATCGACTATAAGGATGCCGACTTCCTGCTGAAGTTCGTCAACGAGCAGGGCAAGATTCTGCCCCGCCGCATTACCGGCACCTCGAACAAGTACCAGAAGAAGGTCTCGCAGGCCATCAAGCGCGCCCGCCATATCGCATTGATGCCCTATGTCGCCGATTGTCTCAAATAAACACAAGGAGGAAGAATAGATGGAAATCATACTTAAGCAAGACGTGGCCAACCTGGGCTACAAGGACGAAATCGTGACCGTCAAGAACGGCTATGCCAACAACTATCTTCTTCCCAAGGGAATGGCCATCATCGCCACCCCGGTGAACAAGAAGATCCACGCCGAGAACCTGCGCCAGCGCGCCCACAAGGAGGAGGCCCTCCGCAAGACCGCCGAGACCCAGCAGGCCGCCCTCAACGGCAAGACTGTCAAGATCATCGCCAAGGTGGGCGAGAATGGACAGCTCTTCGGCGGCATCAACAACATCATGGTGGCCGACGCCCTGAAGGAGCAGCACAACTACGACATCGACCGCAAGCAGATTGTCGTCGACGCCATCAAGACCGTCGGCACCTACACCGCCAAGGTCAACGTCTACAAGGACATCAAGGCCGAACTCAACATCGAGGTCGTCGCCGAATAACGGGAGTCCCCTCCCGACCGGAAAAAGCCGGGCCGCGAGCCCGGCTTTTTTTCGTTCCCGGGAGTTGCCCCAATGGATACCGGCAGCACACCAGGAGGGGAAGGAGAGGGGAAGAACATGATGCCTTCAAGAGGCTGGTGAACAGTCTGTTGTGAGACTGCAAAAAAGCCCCTTTCCAGTTCTTTTTTTCAAAAAATGCCCCGCTTTTTTTCTTCCCGCTGAGGTGCAAGAAAACCAGCAAGATAGGTACAAATTATCAAAAAAAAGCAATTTTTTTCCCCCAGGTGGAAAAAAAAATGTATTTTTGCAGTGTGAAATACATATAAAAAAAATATAAAATGCAGAAAATGAACAGACTATCAAGATTGGTAATGGCGGGAGTCCTGCTGTTGGGTGTCGGTACTGCACAGGCAGGGAACATCGACCCGAAGCAGGCCCGCGAGGCAGCAGCCACCTACATGCGTTGGGTTGGCGACCGTGAGGGCCTCTCTGCCAATGAGTTGCAGCTGGTCCAGGTGGTGACTAACCCCCGGCTGGATGTGCCTGCGGCCTACTATTTCAACCTGCCCGGCGAGGGCTGGATCATCTTGGCCGGCACCACCGTCATCGACCCCGTCATCGCCTATTTCCACCAAGGGCGCCTCGACATGGACCGTCTTCCCGACAACATGCGCTGGTGGCTCGACGGCTATATCGGAATGGTGATGGAGATACAGGACGACGATGTCCGTAACGCCTTCTCCGACAGCCCTCAGTGGACCGACCTGGCCAACGGAAAACCCGGCGGCGGACACAAGGCAGGGGAGCGCTACCTCATGCAGGCCAACTGGGGCCAGGGCGACGAGTTGCATCCGACCTACAACCGCTTCTGCCCCGTGGTTCCCGATGTGGACACCCAGCGTGGCATCGACTCCACCTGCATCGTCGGCTGTGTGGCCACCGCGGCCAGCATGATATGCCACTATTATCGCTACCCTGTCAAGCCCAAGGGTACGGTTCGCTATACCTGGCAAAAAGCTGGTAAGTCGCTGGCCCTTCAACTTGACACCATCACCTTCGACTACAGCCTCATGCCCAATCGTCTGACCAACGGCTCCAGCGAGGACCAGGTCCTTGAGGTGGCACGGATCTGTCGCGCTGTGGGGTACGGTGTGAATATGAACTATGGCCCCCAGGGCAGCGGCGCCTTCAGCCGCAAGGTACCGGGCGCGATGAAGAACTATTTCAAGTACAAACTCGGCCAGCAGCGCTTCCGCTCCGGCGATTCGGACACGGGATTTGTCTATTCCATACGCCGTGAGCTGCTGAAAAAGAACATCCTGTACATGTCGGGCTCCTCGTCCACCAACCAGGGTGGCAGGGATGCTGCAGGCCATGCCTGGGTGTGTGCCGGCTATCGCGATCAGGACTCGAACTTCTACTTCATGAATTGGGGCTGGGATGCCGGCGGAAACGGCTTCTTCAATGTGGGCCTCAACGACATGCGTATCTCGGGCTATGGATATAACTTCAACTTGGGTCAGGCCGTCATCCTGGGCATGACCCCGCCGGACGACTCCAACCGCTTTGTGGTGGGTATCCGCGACGTGGCCGTTCCCACCCTCGGCTACGCCTATCCCAATCCTGCCGCCCTGACGGTCACGCTCCCTTACACCACCCAGCAGCCTGCCGAGCTGAACATCTATGCCATCGACGGCAAGCTGGTCCAGACCCGCCGTGTCCAGGCCGGACAGGGCGAGGTGGAGGTGAATGTGGAGGGCATGCCTGCCGGTATCTACATCTACCGTATGGGTGCCGCCACCGGTAAGTTCATCGTGAAGTAAAGGTTATTGTAAATACCGACCCCTTTCCGGGTTCACTTTCCAACTGTATGTGAGCGTGGTGCAGCCGCACCACGCTTGCTACGTAGTTAAGGCCTATCCCGAAGCCTTTCACATCGTGCACATTCCCTGTCGGCACACGGTAGAACTTCTCGAAGATGTGCTTTTGGTCGGCCTTCGAGATGCCGATGCCGTGGTCCTGCACACTCAGCAGGAAGCGATTGCCCTCGCGCGAGGTGGATACGATGATGTGGGGGGATGAGGTGGAATATTTGATGCCGTTGTCTACCAGATTGTAGACGAGGTTGGTCAGGTGCAGCTCGTCGGCCAAGAGGGTGGGTGGGTCGGCCAGGAGGTGTGTCTCCATGGTGCCCTCGCGGTTGGCCATGGTCAGCCGGAAGCTGGCCAGCACGCGTGTGATGATCTGGTGGGCGTCCACTTCTTTGAGGTTGATGCTGAAGTTGCGGTTGGACATCTTGGCACTTTGCAGTATGGTCTCCACCAGCACGCGCATACGCTGGTTCTCGTCGTTGATGATGCCTATGAAGTTGCCGCGTGACGCCGTGTCTTGTGAGATGCTTTCGTCGCCCAGCATCTCGCAGGCCAGGGCGATGGTGGATATGGGGGTCTTGATTTCATGGGTCATGTTGTTGATGAACTCGGTCTTCATCCGGTCGAGTTTGCGCTGGTTCGCCATGGTGCGCAGGGAGAAATAGAACATCACCGCGATGACGAATACCAGGAACAGGCTGATGTAGCCATACATGTTCGAGTGGCGGCGGAGGAAGAGTTCGGTGCCGGAGAAGTAAAGCATGATGAAGAGCTGGTTGCTGGAGGTCACGCCGACAGGGTGGAAGGAATAGCGGTAGGGGGAGTCTTCCAGACGTTCCTCCTGCTGCGGGTCCGAACTGTAGAGGAACGAGCGCTGGCTGCCGTCGTAGAGCCCTACGGCAGGGTGCAGGTCTATGCCGTTGATGAGCAGTTCTTCCACAATCAGGGAGTCCAATTCTTTGTAGTTGAATGAATGCGTCTGCATGGCGGAACTCTCCATCAGTTCCCCGTTCAGTTGCTGGATCACCGCGTCCATGGCATTGTTCACGCCTACGTTGAACATGTTGTCGTTGATGGAGAAGGTGCGCCGCGTCTGATAGAATTGTATGACCACCAAACTCACCGCCGCCACGGCAAAAACCGATATGATGAACACCCTAAACCAGCGTTTCATGATGTATTTTGTTTTTGTAAATTGTTCTAATAACGGATGTTAAAAAAAAATATTTTCTTCGCTAAGGTGAAATACCAAAAAAATGTGTATTTTTGCAAAAACAATACAGGTATTATGGCAACAAAATATATTTTTGTCACAGGCGGAGTCGCTTCGTCGCTCGGGAAGGGTATCATAGCGGCCTCCTTGGCCCGACTGCTCAAGGCCAGGGGCTATTCTGTCACCAATCAGAAGCTGGACCCCTATATCAACATCGACCCCGGTACGCTCAATCCATACGAGCACGGGGAATGCTATGTGACCGAGGACGGCGCCGAGACCGACCTGGATCTGGGCCACTATGAGCGCTTCACCAGCGTCCCTACTTCGCAGGCCAACAATGTCACCACAGGACGTATCTACAAGAATGTCATCGAGAAGGAACGCCGTGGCGACTTCCTGGGTAAGACCGTGCAGGTGATTCCTCACATCACCAACGAGATCAAGGAGCGCATCACAGCCCTCGGCAATACGGGCGACTACGAGTTTGTCATCACCGAGATCGGTGGCACCGTGGGCGATATCGAGTCCTATCCTTTCATCGAGGCCGTCCGCCAGCTCAAGTGGTCGCTGGGGCGCAGCTGCATTGTCATCCACCTCACCTACATCCCCTACATCGCCGCGGCCGGGGAATTGAAGACCAAACCCACGCAACACAGCGTCAAGGCATTGCAGGAGCAGGGGGTGCAGCCCGACATCATCGTCTGCCGCACCGAGAAACCGCTTACCCGCAGCGTCCGAGAGAAAATCGGCCTCTTCTGCAACATCGATGGCGACTGCGTCATTGAGGATGGCGACGTGGCCAGCATCTACGACGTGCCTATCTGCATGCGCGACGAGAAGCTCGACTTGCAGGTGCTGCGCAAACTGGATGTGCCGGTGAAGAAAGATTTGGATTTGGAGAAGTGGGAGGCATTCCTCTACAAGCTCCACAATCCCGAACGCGAGGTGAGCGTGGGCCTGGTGGGTAAGTATGTGCAGCTGCAGGATGCCTACAAGTCTATCACCGAGGCGTTTATCCATGCCGGTGCCGAGTTGCGGTGCAAGGTGAAGGTGAGCTATATCAATTCAGAGGAGCTGACCGAGGAGAACGTTGCCGAGCGGCTCAGCGGGCTCACCGGCATCCTGGTGGCTCCCGGCTTCGGCAACCGTGGCATCGAGGGCAAGATCCTTGCGGTGCAGTATGCCCGCGAGAACAAGATTCCCTTCTTTGGCATCTGTCTGGGCATGCAGTGCGCGGTGGTGGAATTTGCCCGCAATGTGCTGGGCTACAAGGATGCCCATTCTGTGGAGATTGCACCCACCACCACCCATCCCGTCATCGACATCATGGAGGAACAGAAGAGCATATCCAACATGGGTGGCACCATGCGCCTCGGCGCCTATCCCTGCAGGCTGGAGGCGGGTACAAGGTCTTATGACATATATGGAAATGAGATGATTAGCGAGCGCCACCGCCACCGCTATGAGTTTAACAATGCCTACCTCGACGACTTCAAGGCGGCGGGCATGGTGCCAGCAGGCATCAATCCCGACAGCGGCCTGGTGGAGATCGTGGAGATACCGTCGCATCCCTATTTCGTCGGCTCGCAGTTTCATCCGGAGTATAAATCCACCGCCATGCATCCGCATCCGCTCTTTGTGGCCTTTGTAGAGGCGGCGCTCAAATACAAGGCGGACGCATGAAGGTAGGTGTCATCATCGCGATGGATATCGAGTACCGCCAGATGCAGGCGGCGCTCGGTGGCGACAGCGGTTGCCTGGGTGGCAACGATATTGTGCTGTGGCAATGCGGCATCGGCAAGGTGAATGCCGCTGTAGGGACGATGCGGCTGGTGCAGGAGCACCGGCCGGATGCCATCCTCAGCACCGGCCTGGCCGGCGGGATTGACCCGCAGGTGGGGGTGATGGATGTGCTGGCGGCCACGCAGGCGGTCTACCATGATGTGGACTGCGGTGAGGGCCTTGGGTGCCAGCGCGGTCAGGTGCAGGGGCTTCCGGCCCGCTATGATGCCGACTGCCGCCTGATGGAACACGCCCTGGAGGTGGGCAAAGGGTTCGACGGCCACCTCCGCACGGGGCTGATATGCACCGGCGACCAGTTTATCACCAACCGGGACGCGCTGAACGACATCAAGCGTCACTTTGTCGACGGCCTGGCTTGCGACATGGAGAGCGCGGCCATCGCGCAGACCTGTCATCTGGCGGGTGTGCCGTTCATGAGCCTGCGCGTCATCAGCGACACGCCGGGCAACACCGACAACCACCAGCAGCAGTGGGACCAGTTCCTGTCCTCCATGTGCGGCGAGAGTTTCCGCTTCGTGAAACGCTATCTGGAGACATTGTAACAGAAAGACACCATGGAAGTTATACAAAGTTTCACCATCGACCACACCCATCTGAAGCCGGGCATCTACGTGTCACGAATCGACAGGGGCTTCACCACTTTCGACCTCCGCATCACCGAGCCTAACCGGGAGCCTGCCGTGGCGCCGGCGGCCATGCACAGCCTGGAGCACCTGATGGCCACCTGGTTCCGCAATTCGGAGGCCAAGGCGGATGTGGTGTATGTGGGGCCCATGGGATGCCTCACGGGGATGTACGTCATCATGACGGGCGACTACTCTGTGGAGCGGATGCGAGGGCTCACCATGCAGTGCCTGGAATGGGTGCTGGAGCAGAAGGCGGTGCCGGCTACCACGCCCGAGACCTGCGGCAACTACCTGTTGCACGACCTGCCCATGTGCCAGTGGGAGTCCCGCCGCTACCTCGCCCGCCTGCGGGACGATTTCCACAGCGAGTACACCAAGCTGCAGGTGACATTGGAGGACGGGAAGGTGTTCGCCGATGCGTGAGGGGGCATTCTAGCCGAAGATGTCGGAATGGGTGCCTGTGTTTTGCAGGTACAGCAGTTCTACAAGTTGGTTTATCCTGTAGACAAGGAGCCAGTCCGGGCGGATGTGGCATTCGCGATAGGAGGTGAAGTTGCCTGTCAAGGCGTGGTCTTTGTATTTGGGGTCGAGGGGTTCGCCGCTGGCCAGGACCTTGATGACGTGGTTGAGTTCTTCAATAGGCAGCCCCCGCTTGATGCAGCGTTTGTACGACTTTTTGAAGGTCGTGGAATAGTCGATTCCGTACATCGCTAGCTGCGGATTTTGGACAGGAAATCGTCAAAGTTGTCGCAGTGGGTGATTTCTCCGCGTTCAAATTCGTCAATGGACTGCTCGAACTCGGTTTTTTTCGATATAATCCGAGCCCCGCGTTCGATGAGGGAGTCTATCAGTTGCTGCATGATGCTGTTTTGGCTGTCGTATTCCAGGGTCAGTGTCGTCATGGCGCTTTTTTGTGGGTAACGGAGGGTGGGGGTGTTTATTGTGTGGGGAATGGAAAAAAAAACAAGAGGAGCCTGGGAGGGTTCCTCTTGCTTTTATGGATGTGCCCTTTGGGGGCGTGGCTTTAGAAGCTGTAGTTGAAGCCGATGCTGAAGTTGCTCAGGTGGGCGTTGATGCTCTGGGCGTTCATGTTGGCGCCGAGGCCCCACTCGTGGGTGCTGTAGTCCTCATAGGAGGTCTTCTCGGCGTAGAGGCGGGCCAGATTGATGTAGAGGTCCATGGAGAAGTTGCTGTTGAAGGCATAGTTCAGACCGGGGACCACGTTGATGCCGAAAGAGGTGAAGTTGTCTTTCTGTTTGTCGGGATAGCCTGCGACTTCTTTGCCCTTGTCAAACTCGTGGCTCGAGCTCTCGAGGCCGAGGGTCACGTTGAGCTGGGCTTCGCAGAAGACGGTGAATTTCTTCCAGTTGGCCACGTTGTAGCGGAAGTAGGGGGCGATGACAACAGCCGATTTGGGGTGCGAGGTGTAGGTGTCGTCAGCACCATAATAGTGACGGTTGTAGCTGTAGTCCCAACCGAGTTGGGCACCAATCTGCATCTTGTCGTTCAGCCAGTAGCCGAATTTGGGCATGATGGAGATGTTGGTGTAGGCTTCGCTACCGGTGGAGAAGTTGTCGTCATGCTTGCCATCGTGAGAGAGACCGATGTTGCCACCGAGGACAAACTGTTGTGCGCTTGCTGCAAAGGCGAAGGCGGCCAGTGCGAGGGTCATTAATGCTTTTTTCATTTTAATGTGTTTTTTTGGTTAAACTGTGTTTTTTTTGTTGTCTTTGTTTTGGTTTGACGGTGCAAAAGTACGACCTTTTTTAATTCTGGCCAAAAAATTTTTGTCTGAATCGCCGTTTAAACGGTTCAAAATGTCCTTTTTAGCCTCTTTAATGTGCTGTAAATTAAGATATTTTAACTTGATTGTTAAATTTGTTAATAACTTTCATTTTTAACATTTCAGGTGCTGGTTTTTAGAAGTATAGGTCGCGTTCGCCGTCGCCGATTCTGCATAAATTGCCCTCCACGCGGCGCTTGAGTTCCTCCTTGGGGAAGGTCTGGGTGAGTTGCTTGAGCAGGCGGAGGCCTTTCTCCTTGGTGGCGGGGGAGGCGTAGTCCTCGAGGTACTCGCGGAAGGTGAACATGGCGTTGGGCTTGCAGTATTCCTTGATGAGGCCGGGCTTGGCGAGGTCCATGAAGTCGGCCCCCACGCGGCCTTTTCGGTAGCAGCCGGTGCAGAAGGAGGGGATGTAGCCTCCGTCGATCATCATGGAGATGACCTCGTCGAGCGAGCGGTGGTCGCCGAGGGTGAACTGCGCGCCGGTGTTCTCTTCCTCGTAGCCGCCGGGGTTGGTCTCGCTGGCGGCGGAGATCTGGCTGACGCCGTATTTGACCAGCTGGTCGCGCATTTCGGGACGCTCGCGCGTACTTATTATAATGCCTGTGTAGGGCATGGCGATGCGGATGATGGCGATGATTTTCATGAAGTCCTTGTCGCTGACGGGGTGGGGGATGTTTTCCGGGAGGGAGAAGGGGGTGCCTTCGGCGGGTTCGATGCGGGGGAAGGAGACGGTGTGAGGGCCGCAGCCGAAGTCTTCCTCCAGGTGGCGGGCATGTTCCATGATGGCGAGGATTTCGAAGCGGTAGTCCACCAGGCCGAAGAGGACGCCGAGGCCCACGTCGTCGATGCCGCCTTCCATGGCGCGGTCCATGACGGTGAGGCGGTTGAGGTAGTCGCCCTTGGGGGTGCCGGCGGGGTGGAACTTGCGGTACTCCACCTCGTCGTAGGTCTCCTGGAAGCATACGTAGGTGCCGATGCGCTCGGCTTTGAGCTTGGCGAAGTCGCCGACGCTCATGGGTGCGAGTTCGACGTTGATGCGGCGGATGGTGGAGCCTTTCTCGTCCTTGGCGGCGTAGGTGCGACGGATGGCCTCGACCATGTAGTCGGCGTCGTTGCGCGGGCTTTCGCCGCAGATGAGGAGGGCGCGCTTGTGGCCCATGCGCAGGAGGTGGAGGGTCTCGTTCTCGATTTCGTCGAGGGTGAGGATTTTGCGCTTGAGGGCCTTGTTGTCGCGGCGGAAGCCGCAGTAGACGCAGTTGTTCACGCAGGCGTTGCCCGTGTAGATGGGGGCGAAGAGGACGAGGCGCTTGCCGTAGATCTCCTCCTTGCAGTAGTGGGCCGTGTCGAGGATTTTGGCGATAGATGTTTCGTCCTCCACGCAGAGGAGTTTCGCCACATCGTCGAGGTTCAGTCCTTTGAGCTTCCGGGCTTTGTTCAGAATGTCGTTCAGTTCGCTCTCCGCAGGCGTGTTGTTCTCCAGCAGGCCGTAGAGCTTTTCGCGGTCGATGAAATTGGTGTGTTTCATGGTGGTTTTGTGTTTTGGATTTCTATAAATGTTGTCGCGTCCATTTGGGACGCCGTCGGAGTGCGGGCTTTGCGCTCACCGCACTGCGCTTCGCTTGTACGGTGTTATGGATGTGGCGCCTCTCCGAGGCGCTGGTGGGGGTTCCGTCCGGCCTCCTCGGGGTGCCCTGGATTCTTCATTCTTCATTCTTCATTTCTCATTCGCAATTTTCTGCATCATGGCCTTGCATTCCACGCCCTGCTGGCGGCCGAGGAGGCCTGTGAGGGCGTTGATGCGGTCGGCCGAGCCTTCCACGATGAGCGAAATGACGGCCACGGAGCGCTCCTTGAACGGGAGGCCCTGGCGGCAGAGGATGATGTCGGCATGGTCCGACAGGATGCGGTTGATGATGTCCGCCTTGCGGCGGTCGCCAATGAGTATGCTTATTGTCCCTATTCGCTTCTCCATCAGGTGTTAGGCTTTTGGATTAGACATCGGTTTACGGCGGCAAAGGTACGAAATAAATTCCACGTGGCAAATATTTTTTTTCCTCTACTCCGGCGGCTCTCCCGGCAAAGGGCAGGAGGGGTAGGAGAGGGGAAGAAGATGATGCCTGCAAGGTGCTGTTCGCCAGCGGGTTGCATTTCCGCTAAAATGGCCCTCCGGACGGGAAATCCACGGGAAATATCCGGTTCGTGCAGTGTGTTGATATACAGGGTGTTGTGCTCTGTAGGCTGTTTTTTTGTAATTATGTTTCATTTCTTACCTCGCAATTCCAAAAAAAAATGTAATTTTGCACCGAAGTTTCAAATACATAGGATGCCATGAAAAGATTGTTGTTGTTAGTCGTGTTGCTGTCGGCGGCAGTGATGAGCCGGGCGCAGATGCAGGAAGAGGTATGGACGGTCTCCAGTATGCTGGCCACGAAGGTCATTGTCCGTGCTGTAGATCCGGACCGTAGCCTTATTTATGTCGAGTATGCTGGCCGAAGCCGTCATTTCGTGTTGTATGACCATCCGGCCGGACTGGTCTATAAGCATGAACTCCCCGTCTATGTCGATGTCAAAGACGTGGAGGTGCTGAATGGGTGGGCCTATTTCTGTGCGGATATTCCACTAATGTCTCTGGCCATAGTGGGGCAGTTTGACATCATGAGCCTGTTCTTTGGGAGTGGACAGGTGTACTACACTGCTCTGGATGTGGTCTTTGGGACAATGGGGGTCCAGGTGTATGAAACTGCCAAGATAGCGCTTTACGACAGCGGTAGCAAGGTATATATATATGGTGTGGGTAAAGGAGAGCATCACTACCCAGCGAATCCTCCATTCTCGTGTGCCACCCTGTTTCATGCTTCGCTGGACATGGGGACGATGCAGTGGGAGGTATGCACCGACTACCAGAAGGGGTGCGAGATAGCCGCCTTTACCGATGTGGCCGTGTCCGACAATTACGTGGCTGTGACGGCGGTGGACCATAACGACACGGCCTATGTGCTTATCAATGACCAGTTGGGCCAGTGCGACTACCGATTCAAGTCCTATTCCCTTCATGTGTCGGTCGAAGATGCCAAGCTGCTTTTGACGGGCACCGACAAGGATTGGTTTGTGCTGGCGTTCCAGGACCGTTGGGTGAACCAGGTGACATTCGTGGAGTTCGACGCGCAGAATCCCTTTGCGGTCAATACCTACGAGACATTTCCGTCCGGAACGTCGCCTTACGGTACGGATGTGTTCACGCTGACGGACCTCCGTTATTCGCCGAGCACGGCGAATGTGCTGCTGGCGGGCGAGATGTCGTTGCCGCCATACGATGTGTTCCAGCCCTGGGTGGTGGAATATCGTTGGAGCGGTGCGATGGATTCGTGGGAGGAGGGAAACAGATTGCACTGGCAGACTGTCGACGGGACGCTGTGGGGCTGCCGGTTTGTGGTGGCCGGCATTGATGCCTATAGACGGGTTGTCTACGGATGCAAGGACATGGGGCAGAGCGGGATGGACTGCCATCAGATGATTCCGGTACTCAACACCACACCTCTCATTTCTCCCACTCAAATCTGGACCAACCACGACAATGCTATCCAATATTGGCCGTCGCGGTTTTATCGAGGGCATCAGGATAGTGAAGCGGTGAAATATATATGCAAATAAACCTGAAAAATATCCGAATTATGAAGAACGACAGAAAGAGACAATTATGGAAAGTGGTGGTGTTGCTGTGGATGACGGTGGCGGTGGCGGTCCCCGCGCGGTCGCAATATTCCCGAGCCTATTACCATCGCGAGAACGACACCATGTATCTGGATTCTCCCATCTACCACCACAACTGGTGGGAATTTGAGAACAGTTTGCAGACACACCGCCCCGTGACATTGGGGTATTCATACGGTTTGTCGAGCACAGGATTTAGATGGCGAGCGTTGGATGAATATATGCGTCTTGGTGGTCAGCGGATGCTTTCCTACAGTTTCACCGCGCAGCCGTTGCGAGTGTTAGGTCTGGCTGTGCTTAGCCCCGGGGGATATATAAGAGATCCCGGTCCGTGGATGGTTGATACCATCTATCGCCAGGAATACCTCTATCTCTACGAGGCCGACACCGTCTCCTTGCGCGAAGTGGCGAGCGTGCCGTGGTTTCATGGAATGGAGGGACCACTCCGCTATCTATATGTCAGGGGGACAACACGGAATGGTGAATTTTTCGGTGTGGATTATGATGGTACTATGGCCCATGCTTCCCAAGGTTATTATCCGTTTTCCTACAGGCATGGTTTATCTTTTGATTCCACCTGTTGCAGTGACCTACCATGGGAGTTTATCTTCTATATCAAGGAATACTATTTCGACAGCGTGGTGACGGTGCAGGACTCGTTCTATGTAGGCTGCTCGGACTATAGCTTTGTCGATTCCACGGACGACGCAGCGGGCTATGCCGACTATGCCCGCTCCGTCTCGCCGATGTACATGTTCGCCCTCGACCCGACCGCCACCACCAACTGCGACGGCCAATGGGGCGACCCGCTGACCACCGACGTCTGCGGCGTCTCCTGGCCCACGGTCTTCTTCCGCTACCCCTATTCGTGCGACAACGGCAAGCCCGCCGTCCGCTATGAGAACCATTGGAAGATCCCGATGATATTCCCCATAGTGGAGGTGGACACCACGGTGCCGCCGCCCGACTATTGTCCTGCGGTGGAAAACCTGCAGGTGTTCCGCGCGGACGACAGTACGGGCTGCGTGGTGGCCACGTGGGATGCCTTTGTGAACCACACCGCCGGCTACGAGGTGCAGTACGGGCGTCGGAACCAGTCCTACAGCCAGTGGCAGACGGACTATGCGCAGCAGAACTTCTTTCAGGTGTGCGACCTGGATCCGTCCATCGGGTACGGGCTGCGAGTGCGCCCCTACTGTCAGGAGGGGAAGCGGACGGGCGAGTGGGCGGAATACTACTTTTTCAAGCCCGGGCAGCTGCCTGTGGGCATCGAGGAGGGGCCCGGCCTCTCGCGCCACACTTCGGTATCGCCGAACCCCACCTCGGGACAGGTGACGGTGAGGAGCGACTATGTGCTGCTCTCGCTGGACCTCTACGACATGCAGGGGCGTCACCTGCAGAACCACAACACCGCCGGCAGCCGCACGTATACAATCGGTCTGGAGGGGCTCCCCGCCGGTCCCTATTTGCTGCAGGTGCGCACCTCCGCCGGCACCACCACCAGGCATATCCTCAAGCGCTGATTGTACGTGGCTGTATAACAGCGATTTGCGTCAGATATGCTAATTTTTTGCATTTTATTCACTCGCAATTCGTTTTTTCTTCGTACTTTTGCACTCTGATTTAACAATGAAAACGATGAAGAAAACGATGCTTTTCCTGATGGCGGTGGCCTGCATCTCGGTGGCCAGCGCGCAGATAGAGGTTGGAGTGCAGGGCGGCTATTTCACGCAGAAAGCCTCCAACTCGGAAAACAAGCAGTACAACTCCGCCACCAACTGGCTTGCCGGCATCCAGGTGGGCTATAAAATCAAGAAGTGCCTCTATGTCGGCGTTTCGGCCAGCTACCTGAGCAACGCGACCGAGAACATGAAGGATTTCGACAGCCTTTTCCATCCGGCTGCGCCGTTCCCCAACAACATGAACCCCGTGATCGACCACAAGCAGCGCTACACCCGCACCGGCTGGGAGGTGTGCCCCACGGTGGAATACGAGTTTGTCCGCTTTGGCAACATGCACTTCAGCCTTCAGCTGCAGGGCACCATCCGCTCGCTGGGCTCCACCACCTTCAAGGAGAGCTACACCACCCTCCTCACGCCCAACCCGCTGGAGTTGGTGGACGAAGAGCCGAAGGACGACCACCGCACGAGTTTCATGTGGGGCGTCTCGCTGAAGCCGACGCTCTCCTATGAGTTCACCCCCCACATCAGCCTCGAGGTGATGCTCGACTTCCTCTCGATCGGCTACATCTCCATCACCGAGACCGTTGATCCCAAGCAGGAAGGCGTGGAGCCCTCCAAGGACTACAACAGCACCTTCTATGCCGGCGCCAACACCTTCACCGAGGTGCTCCAGTGGGAAAGCCCCCTGCTGAAGATCGGGATGAAGTACACGTTCTAACGTTCACCTAAGACATACCACCGATGCTCACCGCCAATCGTGAACTCTACATCGCCCATTGCGACGATGGCAACCTCTGCATCAATGGCCGCATGGCCAACCGTCACGGCCTGGTGGCCGGCGCCACCGGTACCGGCAAGACCGTCACCCTCCAGGTGCTGGCCGAGACCTTCTGCCAGGCCGGCGTGCCTTGCTTCATGGCCGACATGAAGGGCGACCTCAGCGGCATCAGCCAGGCCGGCCGGATGTCCTCATTCATCGAGAAACGCAAGGACGCCTTCGGCATCCCCAACCCCGAGTTCCAGCCCTGCCCCGTGCGCTTCTTCGACGTCTTCGGCGAGCAGGGACACCCCATCCGCGCCACGGTGAGCCAGATGGGTCCGCAACTGCTCTCGCGCCTGATGGGCCTCAACGAGACGCAGGCCGGCGTGCTCAACATCGTCTTCCGCATCGCCGACGACCGCGGCCTCCTCATCCTCGACATCAAGGACCTGCGGGCCATGCTCGACTACGTCAGCAAGCACGCCAAGGAATACACCACACAGTACGGCAACATCTCCACCGCCACCGTCGGCGCCATTCAACGCGCCATCCTGCAGCTGGAGAGCCAAGGGGCCGACCGCTTCTTCGGCGAGCCCGCTTTCGACATCTTCGACCTACTGCAGACCGAAGGGGGCAAGGGCATCATGAACGTGCTGGCCGCCGACAAGCTGATGCTCCAGCCCAAGCTCTACAGCACCTTCCTCCTCTGGCTCATGAGCGAGCTCTACAGCACCCTGCCCGAGGTGGGCGACATGGAGCTGCCCAAGCTGGTCTTCTTCTTCGACGAGGCGCACATGCTCTTTGACGACACCTCCAAGGCCTTGGTGGACAAAATCGAGCAGGTCATCCGCCTCATACGTTCCAAGGGCGTGGGCATCTACTTCGTCACCCAAAGCCCCACCGACATCCCCGAGAACATCCTCGGACAGCTCGGCAACCGCATCCAGCACGCCCTCCGCGCCTACACCCCGAAGGACCAGAAGGCCGTGCGCACCGCCGCCGACACCTTCCGCCCCAACCCAGCCTTCAAGACCGACGAGGCCATCATGAACCTCGAGACCGGCGAGGCACTGGTCAGTTTCCTCGACGAGAAAGGCGCCCCCGCCATCGTGCAGCGCGCCAAGATTCTCTTCCCGCTGTCGCAGATCGGTGCCATCACGCCCGAGCAGCGCACAGCCATCACGCGTTCCAGCCGCCTGGCGGGCAAGTACGACACCATGATCGACCGTGAGAGTGCCTTCGAGGTGCTCCTGCGCGAAGCCGAGGAAGCCGCCGTGGCCGTGGTGGAGGAGCCGGACGACAAGCCCGCCCGCACCTCCAAAACCACCCGCGAGGCCGCCCCCAAGGCCGAGAAAAAGAAGTCCGGCGTCATGTCCAAGGTGATGAAAGCCGTCCTCACGGCCGTCACCGCCACCGTGGCCACCTCCGTCGGCACCGCCGTCAGCAACAAAGTCACCGGCAAGAAGAGCAAGTCCTCCACCTCCACCGGCCAGAAGGTCATCAAGAACGCCACCTCCGCCGCCACCCGCACGCTCACCCGCGACATCCTCGGCAACCTCATCAAGTAGTCTGCGCAGATTCCTGCCGCACTCCTGTCACACTCCTGTCACACTCCTGGAGGGGAAGAACAAGGGAAGAACATGATGCCTCCAACCCGCTGAAAACCACCCTGTTGTAAACCTGCGATTTTCGCCCCGAAAGCCGTTTTTGTTTCAAAAAAACACAACCCCTTGCCACGGATGGCAAGGGGTTGATACATAGTGCGTTGCACCCGTATTCAGAACGAATAGGTATAGTTGGCTCCCAGCGTGCCCACGAAACCGGTCCGGTGGGTATAGGATTTCAGTTTGGTACCCTCCTTGTTCGCGTCCAGTGCGCGGCTGCTCACGCGGTCCAGCAGCAGGAAGAAGGTCAGCGTACCCGACTGCGACAGGCGGTAGTCGGCTCCGATGCTGGCGCGCAAACGGTTGATATACGTGCCGTTGAACCCCTCGAGGAACCATCCGGCCTCACCCTCCTGGGTGTGGGTCCCGGGGAGGTACCACTCGGTGCCCTCGGCGTTGCAGTCGGCGTTCACCGTGGGGCCGCTGAAGGTGGTGCGCAGTTCCACGTAGGCATAGGGCGTCCATCCCGTCTGCCTCCAGCCCTTGTACTTGGCCAGCAGCCGGCTTTTCAGCTCCACTGCGTTGGTGGCGCTCTGGTAGGTGTTGAAGCTTCCCGCGCGGTGGGTGAACTGCAGCCGCTCCTTCAGGCCGATGTTCCACTGCGCGAGGTGCAGTGTCCCCGTGGCGTCCAGCATCAGCCTGTGGCGGGTGCTCTTGAAGGACGACGAGCTGCTGCTGTAGGGGGCTATGAAGGCATAGCCCGCGCCCAGCTTGATGTTGGGGTGGATTTTGTAGGAGGCCCCGAGGGTGGTCTGCAGGCGGTCGAAGCCGGTGAAGTTGTTGTCCAGCCTCACCTCCTCCGAAAGCGACACATGCAGGCCGCGTGTTACCTTCTTGTCTGCCGTGGCCGACAGGCGCAGGCCGAACTCGGCGTCCAGGCTCTCCTCGGTCTGTGCCTGGAGCGTCTGGGGGATAAGCGCGCAGAGTGCCGCCAGTATCGTAAGTCGTCGCTTGTTCATCATGTTGAATGTTTATTTGTTGCTGCTGTAGGATGTCAGGGGGATTGCTGTGCCGCCCTCGGTGGATCCTCCTTCTATAAGGGTCGCGTCGAAGCGGGATGTGCCACCGCTCACGGTCGTACCTGCCGTCAATGCCAGGTCGCCGCTTCCCGCCACCACCAGCGTTCCGCTTCCGCCACCAGGTGCTTTGAAGGAGTATTCGGCTCCGCCTGCGGCAAGTGTGTGCCAGGATCCCTGCCGCCACCCTGCCGTTTGCCGGCAGCTTACGGCGAGGTCGGCTCCCTTTTCCAAGCCGCCTATGGCTATCATAGTGCCCCCATTCATCGAGAATACGAACCCTTTCCCGCTGTTTACCGCCTTGTGTACCCCGTCGGTACTAATGGCATACAGCAAGCCTGCGGTCAGTGTCACGTCGCCACCCGCGTCCAATCCGTCGTTGCCGTCGGAGTGGCCGCAGAGGTATCCACCTTGTATATTGATGTGGTTCTTGGCGTTTACGGCGTTGCTTGTGGAGGAATAGCCGTAGAGTTCGCCGGCGGTGATGGTGATATTCCCTTTGGATTCCACGGCTTCATTGTGGGTACATCTGGAGGTTACTGTGCCGCCACTGACCGTTATGTCGCCCTGGAACTTGAGCCCTTTGGCCGATACGGTGTCGGTTGCGGTGGTGAAGTCTGTGCCGGACACGGTGATATCCACCGAGCCCCCGTTGAATAATGCCGAGCCATTGCTGTTGATGCCCTTGCCACCCTGTCCGGATACGGTGATGTTCAGCGAGCCGTTGTTCATGATGAAGGCGAGGCCTGCGCGGATACCGGCCGGGCCACCGTAGGAGAGGCTGGCGGTGTCGTAGCCGCTGTTGCCGGAGGCATGGACGGTGGTCTGCCCGCCGTCGAACCGCACCAGAGTGTCGCTGGCGAGGCCTTTCTTCATGTTGCCGGAGACCTGCACGTCGATTGTCCCGCCGGCGATGAGGATGTATCCCTTGCCACGTATGCCGTGCCCGTTGGTGGAGGAGGCGTGGATGGAGGGTGTGCCGGAGATATGGACGTAGGAATCGGATGTGACGGCGCCCTTGCCCGTGGCGGTGACGGTCAGGGAACCGCTGCCGGTCAGCAGGATGCCTCCTTCGGCAAAGAGGGCGGCCTTCTCGTCTTCGAGGGTGGGTGTGGCGGTATACGAGGGGCCGTCGGCGAGGGTGTTGCTGCCGTTGAGGAGCAGTTTCACGGTCTTCCCGCTGCCGGGCTGGGAGGAGGGTCCCTGGATGTTGATGGCGGCGCCGCGGGGGTTGGTGAGGGACAGGCCGTTGAGCGCCAGGGCTTGTTCGCGGTCGCTGTAGACTTTGAAGTAGCCGTCGGAGGCGGAACCGGTGAGGATGTAGGCCACTGTGGAGCCGCTGCTGTTGGTGATGGTGACGCCGTTGCCGGAGATTTGGGCGCTGATGCCTGCGCTGTCGCCTGTGACGGTGGCGGTGCCGCCGGGGGAGAAGACGACGACCACGCGGCGCTCGTAGCTGTCCAGCGACAGGTTGCCGCTGCCGGTGGTGTCGATATCGACCAGGGAACCGCTGCCACCGGTATCGGAGGCGCTGCCGATTTCATCCTTTCCGCAGGAGGAAACGAGGGCGAAAACGGCCAGCAAAAGAAGCAGTTTTTTTTGCATTCGGGACGTTTTTGGAAGTTTTATAACAGTGTGATGTCCAGTGTGTTATTGGTATCATGTTCTTCCCCTCTCCTTCCCCTGTTGGAGTGTGGGAGGAGGGGGGTAGGGGAGAGGGCTATTTGTTGCGGAAAACGAGGTGGTCCACCTGTTGCCATGTGGCAATCAGTTGGCGGAACCGTGCGTAGTCGCCGACCGGGATGAGGCTCTTCTCCAGGGTCATCCGGCGGGCGATTTTCAGTTTCTTGCCACTTTGTTTGATGCTGATTTCCAGGCTTCCCAGCCCCGGGTAGTCGAGGTTCTGGCTGATGCCTTCGCCCACCATGACGATGCCTTTGGGGAGGGTCAGGGTGCGGTTGTCCTCGATGGTGCAGGCCGAGGTCTGCAGGGGCGTGGTGCGCTGCAGGGGGAGTGCGGCGGCGCGGGGGAGTGCGGTAGGTATCTGGTTGAGGTTCAGTCGGTAGAATCCTCCCTCGAGGGTGTCGATCCGGGCCTCCTCGTCGGCGTTGAGGCGGTAGGTCAGCACCTCGTCGCGGGCGATGCCGATGGGTTCCGGCGGGGTGCGGCGGCGCACGTCGAGGCGGTACTCGATGGTGTCGATGGTGACGCCCACTTCGTCCATGTTGTCGCCGATGACGCGGGCGGGGTAGTTCTCGTTGTTGAGTATGGCGGCCAGCAGGACGGCCTTGTCGGTGGCGGTGCCGCAGCCCGACTGCCACACCTCGTCGGGCGTTGCGTGGCGGTAGCCGAGGTGGCGGGGGTGGATGTCGTTGAGGTGGATGTTGTCGATGATGAAATCGCGAGCCGCGACGATGTTCTCCTTGGCGTGGGCGGTCATGGTCTGGCCCATGGCCACTTCGGCGCCGCGGAAGCGCTCGGTGCGGAAGGCGGGGGTGTGGTCGGGCAGGCTGTTGTAGAGGTGGAGCGAGGGCACGATGTGCTCGGGCATGTAGGGCTCGCGCGGCACCTGCGGCAGGTTGTTCAGCACGATGCTGTTTTTCAGCACGTCGGCCTTGGTGACGCCCTTGGGCAGGTAGGGCTCGCCGAGCAGGGCCTGGCGCACTTCCATGCCGGCGGGGGCATTCACCTGTATCTCAAGGCGTTCCACGGGGCTGTCGAGCAGCAGGGGAAGGGTTTCGTAGAGGAGGTTGTAGCGCCGGTGGACGGTGTAGTCCACCACCACCACGCAGCCTATCTCCATGCCGGTGTGCACCATGGCCAGTTCGCGCAGGTGGTTGAAGCGGCCGCAGTCGGCGCACTCTGACGGCAACTGGTGGATGAATGCGTTCTGGGGCATGTCCACGCGGGTGCCGTCGAGCTGTACGGTGTAGGCCTCGTTGACGGTCACCTCCTCGATGTCAGGGTTGTACACCACGAAGGTCTCGCCCTTGTCGGCATAGGCGGTCAGGGCGCGGTTGCGGAGGATCTGCACCTCGTGGCGGTAGCGGTAGTCGGAGGTTCCGTCCTGGCGGAGGGTCCACTCGTGCCGCACCAGGCGGAAGGAGGCGTCGGGTTGCTGGGCCAGTGCCGTGAGGTTCAGGCTGCAGGCCAGGATGCTGAGTATGGTGATTGCCTTTTTCATGGGTTTCCGGGGTTATTTGGTGAGGATGAGAGGGGTTTCGGAGAGGGTCTTCTGGGCCAGCGCGGCGGCGCGGAACACGGGCCAGTCCTCGGCCTCGTAGCGGCGCTTGCCGAAGACGGCCTGTTCGCCGAAGGAGAGGGTCTGGCCGTCGAGCTGTATGCCGCAGCCGAAGCTGGCGGCGCGGTCGGCCACGCCGTCCACCATCGGGTAGTGCAGCTGGCTGGGTGCGAAGGGCAGGCCTACGGTCTCGCGGATATCCACCAGCCGCGAGCAGCGGTCGCTGAAGGGCTGCGTGCGCTCCTCGGGGGTGAGGTCGAAGAAGAGGTGCCCCATGGCACGGCTGAAGATGCCGCGGGCCGAGAGGGGGATGAAGACCACCGACTTCTTGTCCACCGAAGCGTAGCCCGGGATGCGGTAGCGGTAGGTGATGCTCACGGGCTGCTCCAGGTAGCGGTCGGGGTCGGTGTGCTGGATGTCCAGTATTTCGGCCGTGGGGGCAATCTTGAGCAGTTCCAGCTCCAGATTGGCGCGCCACTCGCTCTGCCGGGCGCTGAACACACTGCGCACCGAGGCGTCGCTCTGCCCTTCGGCGGTGATGGTCAGCGAGCCCGTCAAGGTGCCGTCGGGGGCGATGGTGCTTTGCCCCACGATGCGTATATAGTGCTTCTCGGCGGGCGAGAGGGGGGTCTCCATGAGGTCGCAACCCTCGGCGGTGCCGATGAGGTAGCCTTGCTGTTGCTCTGCGCTGGACCACAGTTCGCGCACGTTGGGCACCCAGGTGGGGTCCAGCAGTTCGAACTGCCCGTTGCGCTTCTGCACGGCACAGACCGAGTGGTTGAACTGGTCGGCCGGTATGCGGTCGATGCGCTCGCCTGCCATGGTCATGGCGGCGTAGGCCTTGAAGCCTGCGGCGCGAAGCATGGCCACGAGCAGCGACGCCTTGTCCTTGCACACCCCGCAGCGGTCGGTGAAGTTCATGGCCGCGCTGTGGAGCGTGAAGCCTTCGCCCTCGCCCATCGATATGCCGGCGTAGCGCATATTGTCGGCCACCCAGTGGGTGAGGGTGGCGATGGTGTCCATCTCGTCCTTGCATCCGCTCACCAACTCGTTCACTTTCTTCTGCAACTCGGGCGTAGCCCGGAAGCTGCCGTAGTCCTCATTGACGCCGAAGAACCAGCGGCTCTTGGCCTGCCAGTCGGGGCTGGTGCTGAGGAGCAGCTTGCACTGGATGTCGTTGTCGGCCCAGGCGCGGGGCTCGCGCTTGAGGGGCATGATCTCTTTCTTGGTGAAGGTGTAGAGCGACCGGCCCGCCTCGTCGGCGGCCTGGCGGCGCACGTCCACCTGGCCGTTGTAGACCTTGTACTGCACTTTCTTGCTGTCCTGTATGTTCAACTGGTAGACCTTCTCCCTGACGGGCTGGGCGCTCCAGAAGGGCACGATGTCATAGTAGTGGCCTTTCATGGGGGGGATGTAGCGGCTGTCGTCCTGCGGCAGGGCGGCAAAGGTGGCGTTCAGGCCGGAGGCGTTCCCCACGCCGTCGGAAAGCAGGGCGTAGGTGTAGCCTTTCTTGTAGGTCCACACCTCCAGTTCGTCGCCCAAATCCAGGTGCCCCACCTCGACCATCTTCTGGCTTGCGCCCCAATAAATCATGCGGGCGGGAGCGATATAGTCGTACACCGGCACGTTCCCCTCACGGCCCGGCCACACTAATGTGTCGGTGCGCCCGGTGTTTGCGCGGTGCACCAGCACGCGTTCTATCTCGCAATGGGCCGAGAGCGGGTCGTAGTCGATCTTCACCGTGCTGTGCTGTGCGCAGCCGTGGAACGAGAACATGCTGATGCGGCGGTGGGTCATGATGTGGCTCAGGCCGCTCTCCTCCACGTAGACGCCTGTCGAGTCGAAGAGGGTCACCGAGTGGCTCCCCGCGTATTTTCCGGGGCGCGCACCCTCCTGCGCAAGGCCCGCCGGGGCGAAGCCCGCTATCAATGAGAGTATTACAAACGTTTTCTTCATATTTTTTTCTGCTGTTTTGTAGTGCAAATTTACATAAAAATTTTTGATTTACACACAGACGCATAAAAATATTTTGCTACGCAGTCAGAATCAGGCAAAAGAAAAGCCGCCTGATTCGCGTTTTATATGCAAACGGGCTTGGTGTCCCAGTGATTTATTGC